>JAFDWG010000324.1 GCA_018268605.1 Actinomycetota bacterium
GTCTGGCAGCACCGCGCCGCCAGACGGCCCTGTTCGGTCAGCGTCAGCGGCGGCAGGTACCCGAGGTCGGCGAGCGGCGTGCCGTCGAGCCAGGTGACCAGGCGCAGAAGGTGCCCCTCGTGGGAAACCAGGTTCCTGCCGTCACGGGCCGCCACCGGCACCGGCGCGTCGAAGCCCGACGGCCGGGCGGCGACGTGGCGCATCGCCACGTCCTGAGCTTCGAGATCCGCGGTCGTGGCGGACGCGTTGGAGACCTTGAAGACGTACTGGCGACCGTCGCGGGCGCGCACGCGGAAGTTCTGGTCCTGGGTGCTGACCAGTTCGGAGACCGTCCCCTCGATCCCCCACTCCGAGTACAGGAGCCGCTCCGCGGTCGCCAGGTCGAACGCCGGATTAGGCGAGTGAAGAGCCGCGCCGGACTCGATCATCGTTTCACCCTCGGCTCCCTCTCATGCGCTTGCGGTCGCGGACCAGACCGCGACTCACTTGACGAAGAGGATTATCGCGACCGCGACGCCCACCGTCACCACGGCCCAGCGCAGACCCTCGTCGGGGACACGGCGGCCATAGCGGGCGCCGACCTGGGCCCCGACGATCGAGCCGACCGCGACCAGCGCCGCCGCCTCCCAGGCGACATGGGCGACGATCACGAAGAGGATCGCGGCGATGCCGTTGGCGACGCCGACCATCACGTTCTTCAGGCCGTTCAGTCGCTGCAGGCTGTCGGGGATCAGGAAGCGCAGCGCGGCCAGCAGGATCACGCCCTGGGCGGCGCCGAAGTAGCCGCCGTAGACACCGACCGCGAAGCCGATCGCGACCAGGCCGATCTTGCGGTGGTGGCTGAGTGAGCCGTGGCTCAATTTCGGTTTCGGCCGCAGGATCATCAGCGCGCAGGCGACCAGGATCAGCGCCGGCACGACAGCTTCGAAGACGCCTTCGGGCAGCGTCAGGAGGAGGACGCCGCCGACGATCGCGCCGAGCGCGGTCCCGGTGCCGCCCATCAGGGCGCGCTCGCGCTGGCCCTCGAGCTCGGCGCGATAGCCCGAGGCGGCGCTGAGGTTGCCGAAGACGAGGCCGACCGAGTTGGAGACGTTGGCGGTGACCGAGGAGTAGCCGACCGCCAGTAGCACCGGGAAGGTGATCAGCGAGCCCGAGCCGACGATGGCGTTGATGCCGCCGGCGGCGAATCCGGCCGCGAGCACCGCCAGGGCGTCGAGGAGGGTCATCGGCGCGGCTCAGCTCCCGAGGACGACGGCGGCGCCCTCGCTGCGCGGGTCGCTGGCGGCGGTGAAGGAGCCGTCGTCGGCGCGGACGATCAATTGAGCGTGGCCGACCGAGCTGTCGAGGCGCGGTAGATGCCGGATCGGCATCCCCGTCTCCGCCAACGAGCGGACCGCCGCCTCGGGAACGCCCTCGTCGACCAGGATCTGGTCGGGCGCGTCCCCCTCGTCCAGGCCGCCGACCACCCAGCGCGGGGCGCCCACCGCCGCGGCGGGGGTGTCGCCAAGGCGCAGGCGGAGCAGGATCTGGACGAGGATCTGCGGCTGCGCGGCCCCGCCCATGGTCGCGATGACGGCGCGCGGGCGCCCCCGGTGGAACACCGTGCAGGGGGTCAACGTGTGAGCCGGGCGCTTGCCGCCCGCGATCACGTTGGACGACCCGTGGTCGAGGCTGAAGAAGGAGCCGCGGTTGTGGAGGAGGATCCCCGTCTCCGGCTCGAGGATCACGGCGCCGAAGCGATGGAAGAGGCTTTGCAGCAGCGACACGGTGTTGCCGGCGTCGTCGGCGGCGACGATCACGACCGTGTCCCCGTTCGCCCGCGGCGGCGCCGGTGCGGCGCCGGCCCGCGAGAGCAGATCGACGTCAGCGGGAATCGGCGTGGGCGAGGATCCCGTCGCGACCGGATCGCAGAGGTATTCGTCGCGGAGCGACGTCGCGGCGCGGAACGCGAGGGCGAGCTCACCGGCGCGCGGCCCGAGCGGGTCGAACCCGGCGCCCAGCCGATCGACGACCGCCAGCAGCGGCGGCAACAGGATGCCCTGCGAGTTGGCGGGGGCGGTCGCCACCTGATCGCCGTCGAGCCTGGCGACCAGCGGGGTGGTCGATTCCGGGACGAAGCCGGCCAGGTCGGCGGCTGTGAGATGGGAGCCCTGGGAGCGCAGGCCGGCCGCCAGAGTCCGCCCGATCGGTCCCCTGTAGAAGGCCTCGGGGCCCTCGGCGGCGAGCGTCTCCAGGGTCTTCGCGAGGGCCGACTGGCGGAGCACGTCGCCGGCCCGAAGCGGGCGGCCTTCGATGTAGAAGGTCTCCCGGCAGCCGGGGTCGCGGCCGAGCGCCTCCGCCTCGATCGCGATTGAGGTGGCGAGGCTCGGGACCACGGTGACGCCGTCGCGAGCCTGCTCGATCGCCGCCCGGAACGCCTCCTCCCAGCCGAGGGCCGCCCCCTCCGACCAGAGCCTGCCGAGCCCGCCGATCAGTCCGGGCACCGTGATCGGCGCCGGCCCGGTGGTCGGCATACGGGCGCCGGCCTCGCGCAGAGCATCGACGTCGACGCCAGAGGCGGCCGGGCCGGAGGAATTGATGATGGTGCGGTTGCCGTCGGCGCGATGGACGAGGGCGATCAGGTCCCCCCCGAGCGCACAGTTGTCCGGGTAGATGACCGTGAGCGAGAGTGCCGCGGCGAGGCAGGCGTCGAAGGCGTTGCCGCCGCGTTCGAAGGCGGCCTGGCCCGCGGCGGTCGCGGCCGCCTGCGGCGTCGAAAGGGCAAGCGACGTCGCGGTGTATCGGGTCCGGTCCATAGGATTTTATATTATAGAATCGTGCATCACGGGACGAGCGTCGACCAGGTTCACGCCGCCCTGCGGGAGAGCATCCTGCGGGGTGCCTACGAACCGGGCTCGCGCCTGATCCTGTCTCGCCTCGCCGCCGAACACGGCGTCAGCTTCATCCCGGTGCGCGAGGCACTGCAACGCCTGGAGGCCGAGCGGATGGTCCGGATCGAGCCCAATCGAGGCGCGACCGTGACCGAGATCTCGATCGCCGACATGACCGACATCTACGAGACCCGCCTGGTGCTCGAGGAGCATGCGATCCGCCAGGCGGTCGCACACATCACTCCCGAGGCACTAAGTGACGCCGAGGCCGCGCTTGCGGATATGAGGGCCGGATTCGACCGAGGGGACGAGCCGGCCGCCTACCAAGCCCACGAACGGTTCCACTTCCGCCTCTACGAGGTCGCCGAATCGCCCTGGACCGACCACATCCTCCATCTCCTCTGGTCGAGCGCCGAGCGCTACGTCCGCCTGTCCGCCGGCGTCCGTCCCGATCCCGACGCCTTCGTCGCCGAGCACGAGGAGATCCTCGACGCGGTCGTCAAGGGGGACGCCGACCTCGCGGCAGCCCGCCTCGCGGAGAACCTGAGGACCACCGAGCGACTACTCGCCGCGACCTACGCGAACGCCGATCCGGAGGCGTACTAGCCGGTCAGTGCAGCGGCTGCCAATCGGGGTGGAAGCCGCCGACCTTGGTCTTGGTCAAGGTCACCACCTTGCCGGTCGCGACGGAGACCTTGTCGAGCTTCTGCGAGTCGTTGAAGCCGGGGCCGTTGGAGATCGACTCCTCGAGCGCGAAGGCGATCCAACTGCCGTCGGGCGAGTAGCTCGGCGAGAGCGCGGTGACGTCGGCGAAGCGCCCGCTGCGCAGATGGGTCAGTTGCCGGGGGCCGCCTCCGGCCGCGCCGATCAGGTAGATCTGGCCGCGGAAGGAGTAGGCGACGCGGTTGCTCTGGGGGGAAACGGTCGGATCCCAGCCGCTTGCCAGCTTCGTCAGGTGGCTGCCGTCCGGTCGCATCGTGTAGATCTGGCCCTCGCGGTCGAAGACGACGAAGCGCCCGTTCGCGGCGGCGGCCGGGCTGTTGTCGGAGGTTTCGTGGCGCTTCGCGGTCAGCTCCTTAAGGCCCTTGCCTTCGATCCCGATCGAGTAGATCTGGCTGTAGCCCTTGCCGCCGGAGTCACGCGCGAAGTAGACGCGCTTGCCGTCGGCGCTGAAGGTGGGTTCGTTCTCGGAGACCTTCGGCGTATCGGTCAGCTTGCGGGCGCCGGACCCGTCGGCTCTCATCACCATCAGGTCCTCCTGGACGCCGTCGCAGACGCTGAAGACGATCAGCTTGCCGTTGGGCGAGTAGGAGGGATCGTCGCCCGTCGCCAGCCGGATCCGGTGGCTGCCGTCGGAGTGGACGGTGAAGATCGCGTCCCCTTCGCCACCGCAGGTTTCCTCCGACTCCCCGCCACCGCTCTGCGCCGAGCTGTCGAAGGCGATCACCCCTGGCCTGCCGGGGAAGGCTGCGTGGGCGGAGCCGATGAGGAGGACGACGGCGGCGGCGAGGCCGAGCGCGGCCGCGGCAACCGCGGCGGGCGTCAGCTGGCGGGCAGGGAACCTCATCTGCTCACGCTACACCCGTAAGGGATGGCGGCAAAGAGAGGGCCCAGCCACGATGACCGCGAAGCCGCGCGCGCTCATCGGGTCTCGGCGACCTTCTGCACCACCGATGCCCCTTTTTCGCTCGCGAATTCCGGCTGGACCAGATCGACGATTTCCGCCTGCCCTCCGACCGGCCGGATCACCGCCACCAAGACAGCCGCGACCAACACCAACAGGGCACTTCTCGATGAACGATTCCGGCGATCTTTCGTCACCGGAGGTCGGTCGGAGAGATTTTGGTTCGGATTTTCTTACCTTCGCTTCCTCCCGTTGACTGGCCGTCACCACGGAGCGAGACTGCGGCCGGTTCAGGTGGTCTGACCCCCAACGAACGGAGGACTTCATGCCCGCGATGGCGATACCCCTTGCACCCGAGAAGCTCGACGCCTGGGAAGCCTGGACGGCGGAACTGTCGGGACCGAAAGCGGCCGAGTTCGCGGATATGAACAGCCGCCACGGCCTCGATGAGCATCGCGCTTACCTGCAGCCGCTGCCCGACGGTGGCTTTCTCGTGCTCGTCGTCGCCGAGGGAGACGGGGCCGACGGCTTCCTCGACTCGATCGGCGCCTCCGACCACGAGTTCGATCAGTGGTTCATCGGCAGCGTCGCCGACCTACACCAGGCTGACCCCGATGAGGAGAGGCCACCGATGGCACAGCGGAAGCTCTAGGGGAAGAGCTTCCGCTGCGCGCTCCCGGTGGCGCGGTGACGCCCCAGCTGCTCCGCGCTGCCTACTGCCTGCTCAAGCTGCCGACCCGCACCGCGGTCATCACCCGGCTGCGGGCCTGGGCGCCTTTTTCCGCTTCGCAGGCAAGCGTGACCGTGCCGCCACCGGAGGCACCGGTCAGCGCCGTCTCCTGACTGAAGACCGCAAGGGGGGCGAGGTTGGCCGAGCCGCCCGCGATCACGGTGCCGTTTTCGCGGAGCTGACAGCCCAGGAGGTTCGGGGTGGCGGCGTCGTTGCCGAGATCGGCCGAGGCGGAGATGACGTAGCTCCCGCCTGCCGGCAGGTTCAGCGAGGCGATCGTCGTGCTCGCCCCCGCCCCTAGCGCGATCTGACCCAGCTGAGAGGTGACGAAGCCTTCGGAGCGCTCACCCGGGGCAAGCTTCTGTGCGCTGACCGCCGCTTCGGCCAACTTGCCGGTGGTGACCGCGCCTTCGGTCAGCTTGCCGCTGGACACCGAACCTTCCGCGAGCTTGCCCGTCGACACCGAGCCTTCGGCCAGCTTCGCCGCGGTGACCGCGCGGTTCTTGAGCTTCTTCGTCGTGACCGCGGCGTTCTGCAGAGACTTGGTGCCGATCTTCACGGCGGCGAAGGCCGATCCGGCCAGCGAGAGGACCAGCGCCACCAGCGCTACCACCATCGCCGGCGAGGGCCTGCCGAGCTTCAGTCGTTTCATGTGGGCCTCCTTGGGCCGAATGAGTGAGCGGCAGACGCAGGCTCGCGCAGGCCGCCGGGGGACCCCACCGTCTCACGCGATCACCGACCGGTCAACGTCCACGATCCAACGTCCCTTCGCGTCAATTTCGCCGCGCAAATTTTCCTTGCACTCCGAGGTTTCCTTCGGATACGTTGCGTTAGCTCAGAAACCCGGCCTCACCGCGGAGGCGAGGCCCGATCACGGGGCACAATCGATGACAGCTCGCAAGCTCGCTCTCGTGGTTCTCCTGTCGGGACTGTTCGCCGCGCCCAGCGCGCAGGCCGCGACGGTGGTCGTCGGCGACACCAGCCTCGTCCCCAACCCGCTCTCGACCGGCGACTTCCTCGGGCAGAACATCCCGGTCTTCCAGGGCGACGCGAGCAGCAACTACACGGTCGCGGCACCGCAGACGGGTTACATCACGTCATGGAGCTTCCTCAGCGCCGGAGTGGCGACGGGGAAGCAGTTCGTCCTCCGGGTCCTCGCGCCGATCGACGCCGCCGCGACCGATCTGCGCGCGGTCGCGACCATCGGCCCGGTGGCGGTAACGAGCGCGACGGGGGTCGACGCACTCAACGGACCGTTCCCCGGCGACAACACCCCGATCGCGGCCGGCTCCAGGATCGCCCTGCAACCCGTCGACGACGGGAACACGCCGATCGAGCCGGGAGTGAACGGAGTGGATGGAATCCGCTTCTTCGCGGCCCCGTTCGCCGCCGAAGGGTCTTCGCAGACGGTCGCGACCACCGAAGACAACGGTCAGGTGGTCCCGATCCAGGCGACCATCTCCTACGGCGAAGCCGGGCCACCGCCGCTCGCGTCTCCGACGAACACCGTGGCGCCCTCGATCTCCGGCACCGCGAGCGCCGGGCAGACCCTGACCTGCAACCCCGGGTCCTGGAGCGGGAGCCCGAGCCTCACCTACTCCTGGACGCAGACGACCTCGCAGCTGGTGCCGGGTGCCCACCCGCAGCGGGTGACCTCCGTCACCGTCAAGGTCGGCACCGAATCCACCTACGTGGTCCCGGACCTGGAACCGCTCAGTGTGTCCATCAAGTGCACCGTCACCGCGACCAACACGGCGGGCTCGGCGTCCGCCGATACCCCCGGTGTGCCGAACGTGGCGACCAAGCCGGTGCTGGCTTCGAGCTTCACCCGGACGCCTCACACGATGCACAGCCAACCGAGGATCACGCCCAACGTCGGCTTCGGCGCCACCCAGTTCTGCCAGACGGGAGTGTGGCTCCATTACCCCAAGACGTTCCGCTTCGCCTGGTACAAGATGGTGCCCGCCAACACCGTCCGGCGCGGCCAGACCCGCGACGTGCGGATCCCCGGCTCCAAGCAGACGCTGAAGATCACCGCCGCGCTCGAGCTGCACAAGATCTTCTGCCGCGTCACGGCGATCAACGAAGCCGGCGGCAACTCGGCCGACAGCAACGTCGTCTTCGTGCCGCAGAACGCACCCAAGCCCCAAGGCCCGGCGCGGATCGAGGTCGACAACCCCGCCCCGGTCCGCGTCGAACCCCCCACCAGCCCGTCGAATCCGCTCCTGGAGGGCCCCGACAAGAAGTTCGTCTTCAAATGCCTTCCGCCGCGCTATGACCGTCGCGCGCCGCTCAGCTTCCAGTGGCAGATCTCCCTGTACGGCTGGCCGTCGGTTCCCGGCGTGCCCTCCTCCGGCGCGTTCAACCCGGAAGTGATTCTCAGCGGCGAAACCCTCGAAATCACCCCGATCATCCCGCCGCACCAGGACGCCAACGGGCTCGAGCCCGGCCGCGACCTGCTGCTCGACGGCACCATGGCCTACTCCGGAACCGGAGGCAACGGCAACGTGGCGATCCGCTGCCTCGTCACGGCGAAGTTGTCCCAGGCGAGCTCGGTGACAGTGTCGAGAGTGGCATACGTCCTGGCCGTGGACGGCTGAGCCGGCGGCAGGCTCAATCCTCGGGCAGGTTCGCGAAGTCCCGTTTCGCCTTCCTGTACCAGCCCATCCCCGAGATCGGATGCTTCCAGCGACCCTTCATCTCCGCGAGGGCCGGCTCATGCGCGGCGTCGCCTTCCGCGACGACCTCTTTCAGGTGACGGTCCTGCGCCTTGATCACCTCGTTCGCGTTCTCTCCATGGTGGGCGAAGTCGCAGGGGCCGCCCAACTGCTTGCACGTCATCGTCTTCATCGACACTTCTCCTTTCGTTGATCGCGGTCCCGCGACGGTATGTCCCTCGGCCTGCCGTCGCTTCTCGATTCCTGATCGATCTGGAGGCGGAGCCCGGCGGCGGCGCTAAGGGGTCGGCGGGACGGCCCGGCGCCATCGGCAGCTCGCCCTTGGGGACCCCGATGATCCACTCGACGGCGGTCGGCTCCAACCCCTCGGCGGTGACGATGACTTCCGAACATTGAGCCGACCCTGATCGGTCCGTCTCCGCCCCGGCCGTCGATACCCTGCCTGAGCCGAGATCGACCTCGACCGACTCGACGCCTTTGAGGTCGGAGACCTCCTCTCGGACCGACGCGACGCAACGGCGGCAGGACATGCTGGGGCTCAGCTCGGATCAAGGAGTCGTCTCGCCCCTGACGGCGTAAGAGTCGAGTCCGCGCCCGAGCGAGGCAAGGGAGCGTTTCGCCTGGGCGCGAACTCGCCGCGAAAGCTGCGGATTGCGGGTCCCGGCGAGCACCTCCCGACGACTGAACCTGATCAGCGCCCGGTGCACGCCCATCAGTGCGTTGGCGACGACCCAGGGTTCGGGATCGTCGGCCTTGGCCTTGGTCTCCTCCCGCAGCAGCTCCGCGAGCGAGTCGACGAAGCCCGCGAGGATCTTCTCTTCGCGGGCGAGCAGCGCCGGGCTCCCCTCGATCACCCGGGTCGTCGCCGCGTGGCGCTCGATCAGCTCAGGGTCCTTGGAGGCGAGCACGCCGCGCGGCTCGGTGACGAAGCGGCCGAAGGCGGCGAGCGCCGACTCGCCGTCGGGCCGCTCGCGGATCGCCGCCAGCAGCGCCGTCTCGAATACCTCGAGGCCGCTGTAGAGGAGGTCCTCCTTGCTGGGGAAGTAGTTGAAGACGGTCGCCTCGGAGACGTCGGCGGCGACTGCGACCTCCGCGACCGTGACCTGCTCGAAGCCGCGCTCGGCGAAGAGGCGACGGGCGGTCTCGGCGATCAGCTGTCGGGTTGCGGCCTTCTTGCGCTCGCGCAGGCCAAGGGGTTGCGTCATCGTGGGATCAATGTTAGGGTGACTCTAAGTTTTTAGCAACTCCATGAATCAGGACTCGAACGGAGGTCCGAGATGCGCCTGCCCAAACTATCCATTTCCTTCGTCGTGATCGTCCTGGCGATGCTCCCCGCGGTGCTCGACCAGACGATCCTCGCCACCGCGCTGCCGACGATCGCCCGCGACCTCGGCTCCCTTGCCGACGTCTCCTGGGTGGTCAGCGCCTACGTCGTCGCCTCCGCCGCGACCATCCCGGTCTGGGGCAAGCTCGGTGACCGGGTCGGGCGCCGCTTCGTGCTCGAGGCTTCGCTGGCACTATTCCTCGCCGCCTCGGCGGTCTGCGGACTGGCCGGTGACATGACCGCGTTGATCGCCGCCCGGGCGGTGCAGGGCG
Source organism: Actinomycetota bacterium (assembly GCA_018268605.1). GTDB lineage: Bacteria > Actinomycetota > Thermoleophilia > Solirubrobacterales > 70-9 > VAYN01. The sequence continues at coordinate 9,499 of JAFDWG010000324.1, forward strand.
CGGCCGCCGGCGGCCTGATGACGCTGGCGATGGCCGCGGTCGGCGACCTCGTCTCACCCCGCGAACGGGCCCGCTACCAGGGGTACATCGCCGCCGTCTTCGCCCTCGCCACCGTCGCCGGCCCTCTCCTCGGCGGCCTCCTGACCGAACAGGTCAGCTGGCGCTGGGTCTTCTACGTCAACTTGCCCCTCGGCCTGGCGGCGCTGACCGGGCTGCGGCTGCGCTTCCCGGCGGTACCCGGCGAGCGCCCGGCGGCGCGTTTCGACTACGCCGGCGCGTTGCTGCTTGCGTCCGCCACCTGCACGCTGATGCTGATCTGCATCTGGGGCGGCTCGAAGTTCGCCTGGGGCTCGGCCGAGATCGTCGGTCTCGGTGCGGCGCTCCTCGCCGGGACGGGCGCCCTCGTCTGGCGCGAGCGCCGGGCCGCAGACCCGGCGGTGCCGCTCGACCTGCTGCGGGTGCCGACCGTGGCGCTTGCCAGCGCCGCCTTCTTCCTGATCACCGCCAGCCTCTTCGCGGTGACCGTCTTCGCGCCGGTCTTCCTGCAGGCGGCGACCGGGGCGACCCCGACCAGGGCCGGCCTCCTGCTGGTCGCGATGATGATCGGGGTCACCGCCTCGACCAACTTCGCCGGGCGACGGATCTCGCGCGGCGGCCGTTACAGGCGCTACCCGCTGGCCGGCCTGACGTTGATGGCTGCCGGCCTGGCGGGAATGGCGGCGCTGGTCGGCGCGCGCTCGCAGCTCGCGACCGTCCTTTGCCTCGGCGTCTTCGGCCTCGGTTTCGGGATGGTCGGCCAGATCCTGACCGTGATCGTGCAGAACGGCGTCGATCGCAGCCGGCTCGGCACCGCGATGGCGACCACCAACTTCTTCCGCGCCCTCGGCGGCGCGGTCGGGGCGGCGGTCCTTGGCGCGGTCTTTGCCTCCGAGGGCGGGGTCGTGCCGGGGGTGCGGCTGGTCTTCGGGATCGCGGCGCCCCTGGCGCTGGCGGCGCTGGGCTTGGTCTGGCGGCTGGAGGAAGCGAAGTTGGGCGAGGAAACCGCCCCGCCCAGCGGGACCGCATCGGGAGAGCCGACGGGCGGGCGTGCCCCCGTCCCCTCGCGGCCCGCGATCGGGGCGGTCCGATGAGCGCCGCGCCGGAGTTCGGCACCCGGTTCCTGCTCGGCTCGCACCAGAGTGACGGCGAGGTCGCGGTGATGGAGAACTCGGCGCCCGGCCGCTGGCAGGGGCCGCCACTGCATCGCCATGACTTCGACGAGGCCTTCTACGTGCTGGAGGGCGAGCTGACGTTTCAGATCGGCGAGGACGTGAGCACGGCGGGGCCGGGGGAGTTGGTCTTCGCTCCCCGCGGCTCCGTCCACACCCTCGCCAACCGCAGCGAGGAGCCGAGCCGTTACCTGCTGGTCTGCACGCCGGGCGGTTTCGAGCGGACGCTGGCACGGCGCTGGGCGGAGCGCGACGGCGCCGATCCGCCTGCCTGGGCCGCCGGCGAGATGCCCGTGGTCGAGGTGGTCGGACCGCCGATCGAGCTATGACCCGCCATCGCCGCCGCGGCGATCAGCGGGATGCCTCGACGTAGATCAGCAGGCGGTCGACCAGCTCCCTGGCGTGCTCGGCATCGGCCGGGCGGCCGAAGAAGAGCTCCTGGAAGTAGAGCGGCGCGGTGATGCTCTCGAGCAGCTCGGTCAGGGTCGGCGTCTTCTCGCCGCGTGCGGCGGCGCGGTCGAGCATCGCCTGCAGTTGGGTCGCTCGGGTCTTGAAGGAAACCGCCGAGTCGGCGTCCGGCGCCGCGAGCGCGGCGGCGCGGATCATGATCGCGCCGAGCGGTGCGATCGCCTCGGCGAAGCGGACCGCCGCCAGTTCGAGGTCGCCGCGCAGGGTCCCCGTATCGGGGATCGGCGCAAGTTCGCCGAGCCGCTCGGCGACGATGTCGTCGACGAGGCCGGCGATGTTCCCCCAGCGCCGATAGAGGGTCGCCTGGTGGACGCCCGCCCGCTCCGCGACCCGGGGGATCGTCACCTCCTCCAGCTGATGGTCAGCCAGTAGCTCGACCACCGCCGCCTGCACCCGGGCTCGCACCTGCGCCGATCGCCCGCCCGGTCGCCTCTTTATCGCCGCTCCGTCATCCATCGGACGACGATTCTAAACGCGAACTGTTGCGCTTTTGCGGAGGGTCGTGTAGCTTCAGACAAACGCGAAGATAATTGCTTTAAAGCATGGAGGACGCTCCGATGACACAGCCACTCAAGTTCTTCAAGACGTCCCTGACCCGCGATTTCGCCCGCCACTACGCGGAGATGGCGATCGTGATGCTGGTCGGCATGGGGTTGCTGGCCCTTCCCGCCCGCCTGGTGACCGGCGCCACGTTCCCCTCGCTCGATACGGACGACCCGACCCTGATGCTCGCCCGCATGGCGGTGATCATGACTGTGCCGATGATCCCCTGGATGCGGTGGCGAGGCCACGCCTGGGCGCCGTGCCTGGAGATGGCGGCGGCGATGCTGGTCCCGGCGTCGGCCGTGATCGTCCTGGCCGAGGCAGCCGTGGTCGAGAACCTGGCGATCCTGATGACGATCGAGCACGTCGCGATGTTCGGCGCGATGTTCGGGGTCATGGTCGCGCGGCCCGATGAGTACTCGCGGCGGTGCGAGCAAGGCGGATCGCGCGGGAGGCCGATCGTGAGCCAACGATGAGCAGCCGGGCCGGGTCCAACGGAAGGCAGTTGCAATGTCGACGTTGATGGTGGACTTCATCATTTCGCTCGACGGCTACGGAGCCGGCGAGGGATGGCCCGGCTTCTGGGGTATGGAGGGACCCCAATACCTCGCCTGGCTGGGGGAGGACGGCCAGGAGGAGCCCATTCATCTCATGGGTGCGACCACCTACCGGGACATGGCGCGCTTCGCCGGAGAGGCGGACGACCCTGGGACCGAGGCGTTGAATAGAGCGCGCAAGGTGGTGTTCTCCGCCACCATCACCGAGCCGCTGACATGGGCCAACTCCGAGCTGGTCAGCGGTAGCGCGATCGCGGCCGTCCGAGAAATGAAGAGACGCGAATCAGCCCAGCTGCGCACTCTCGGCAGCCTCAGCCTGAGCCGATCGCTGATTGCAGCCGGGCTGGTCGACCGTTTCCGTGTGGTCGTGTTCCCGGTGATCACCGGCGTGACCGGAAGAGAGCGCATCTTCGACGGCTACCCGGACCTCTCTCTCGAACTCACCGAAAGCCGCACCTTCGACGGCCAGATCCAATTGCTCGAATACATCCCCACGGTGCTTGACGGTCCCCTGGGGGTCGATGCCTGAGCGTGACGCCGTGCGCATCTTCGAACAAAGGCACCCTCACCCGATCGCACCGACCGCTGCGCCTCCAGAGGATCCCTCGATGTCCCAGCGTCTCACCGGCATCGCCACCGCCGCCCTCGACGCCTCGCCCTCGTGGCCCTGGTGGTGTTCCTCGCCGTCGCGATGATCTGCGGCGCCGCGCCGGGGAGCTTCGACGTCTCGCGTGCGTTCACCGATCCCAGCTCCGACTCCACCCAAGCGCGCGACAGTTCGAAGCGGCGAGCATCGTCGCGGCGACGATCCTCACCTCGGCCTCGGATATCGACGTCGCCGAAGGCCTGCTGGAAGCTTTCGACGGCGAACCGGGGGTCGAACTGGACGGCAACGCGGTGGCCGGGGCCCAGACCTCCCGAGCCGGTCGAGGAGTCGGGCACCTGGGTCGTGGTCGGCGCCTTGTCTTGCCTGGTCAAAATCGCGCTCGTCGTCCGCGGCGCCCGGCCGACACGTCGGCTCCGTACCCGCTGAGGAGCAACGGGAGCGACGGGACTCGAACCCGCCAAAGAAACCCGGGGATTGAGATTCGGGAGTAGGAAGCGGGGCCGGGCTTTTCAGGAACCTGCGGCCGTGTACCGCTTTTCAGAAGTGCTGCATTTGGCTTAAAAGCGGGGATACAACCGCACTGGGGGCGAGTCTGCCACCGGGAGCGATTCGAGCTGCCTGCTGTGTTCTTCGGGGCTTCCGCCCGCCCGAGCTGCCGCAGAGATTCGCGCGGGCGCGCCTCGCTAGGTCGGTCGCCTGGGCCCGTTCCGGCGCATCTCCACTGGAACTCCCCTTCGGGGGTCGGTAATCTTGTACAATGTTGATGGTGGTTGATCTAGGAGAAGATTACCTGCGCGTCAGCGACGCAGCTGAGTACGTCGGCGTTTCAGCGCAGACGATGCGGAGGTGGGAAAAGCAGGGGCGGATCGAGGCGGTCAGGCATCCGAGCAATCGCTATCGCTACTACCGCCGGGCCGACCTTGAGCCCTTCCGGCTCGAATACCAGCGGGCCGCGGCCGGCACTTCTGATCCTGGACGCCTCTTCCAGACGGCAAACGCAAACGTCGAGGCGAACGATCTGCTCCGCGAGCCCCAGCGGGGCGCGCACCGCGCGGTACGCGAGCACTTCGAATCGGAGGATGCGCCTGCGATCCTCCAGATCCCTGTCGGCTGTGGGAAGACCGGCATCATGGCGACGCTGCCGTTCGGGATCTCCAGCAGCCGCGTCCTGGTCGTTACGCCCAATCTGACGATCCGGAAAGGGGTTGCGACCGCCCTGGATATCGCGAGCCGCGAGTGCTTTTGGGCGAAGACCCGCGTACTCGATGACTTCCAGAACGGCCCGTACTTCGCCGTCCTCGACAGCCAGGACGCGAATATCCACGACTGCACCGAGAGCCACTTCGTCGTCACCAATATCCAACAGTTGGTCAGCTCGGCCGATCGCTGGCTGCCGCAGTTCCCGCCAAATTTCTTCGATCTGATCCTGGTCGATGAGGGCCATCACGCGGCGGCGGCGAGCTGGCAAAAGGTCTTCCGGCGCTTTCCCGACGCCAAGGTCGTCAGCTTGACGGCTACGCCGTTTCGCGCTGACGAACTTCCGCTTGAAGGCGACGTTATCTACCGGTACCCCTTTGCCCGGGCCATGATGAACGGGTTCATCAAGCAGATCCGAACCCGAAGCGTGGCTCCTTCAGAGCTGACCTTCACCTTCGAGGGCGACACCAGCGAGCACACGTTGGAGGAAGTCCTCGAACTACGGGAAGAGCAATGGTTCCGCCGCGGCGTGGCCCTATCGCCCGAGTGCAACCGGCACATCGCCGAGGCGAGCATCCAGACCTGCAATGCGTTGCGGGCGGAGACCGGCATTCCGCACCAGGTGATCGCCGCGGCGTGCTCAGTCGACCACGCGCGCCAGGTGAGCGCGATCTACGGGGAATGCGGTTATCGGGCGGCCGAGATCCACAACGAGATGAGCGAAGAAGAACGCGAAGCCGTTCTCGATCGCCTGCAGACGAATCAGCTGGACTGCATCGTGCAGGTTCAGATGCTAGGTGAGGGCTTCGACCATCCGCGCCTGAGCGTCGCCGCCGTTTTCCGCCCGTACCGCAGCCTCGCGCCATACATCCAGTTCCTCGGGCGGGTCATGCGGGTCGTCGTCCAGAACGAGCCTGACCACCCGGACAACGTCGGGTACGTCGTCTCTCACGTCGGGCTCAACAACGAGGAGCGGTGGGACGAGTTCCGGGAGCTGGACCTCGAGGATCAGCGCCTGATTCACGACTGGCTCGCCGCGGAGCCAGGCGAGGATGAGCCGCAGGGCGGCGTTGGAGAGCCTCGGCGCTTCGACACGATCAGTCTGGTCGACAGCGAGCTCGTGAGTCATTTTGTCGACCGGGCGTTTCTCGACCCCGAGGACGATCGCGTCCTGGACGAGCTGCTCTCGAAAGAAGTTGCCCCCGGTGTGGTGCTCAGGGATCTTGTCGACAAGGAGAGACTCCGCGACCAGCTGCGGCAGAAACTCGCCGCCGAGCAGGACTTGCCGGCGCCGATACCCGTCACCCCTCAACGCCGGCGCCAGGCAGCGCGAAGCCGTCTGAGCCAGCGGACGGGATCGGTAGTGGCCCGCATCCTCAAAGACCTCGGACTGTCGCGTCCAGGGCGCGACGTCGCCAAGGCGCTCGGTGGTCTCCCGGCTCCCAACGTGCAGCGGGTGACCGTGCTCGTCAACCAGGAGATCAACAAATCGCTCGGGGTGCCGTCTAAATCCCGCAAGAGGCTGTCGGCTGATCAAGCCGAGACGGCGTTGCATTCGCTCGACGAAATCGGAGACCGCGTACGGGATCGGTTGCGCGGGGAATTGGGAGGCGGGTAGTGGCAAAGATCAAGCAGGTCCTCAACTCGGTCACCGTCGAGGAAGCGAAGAGGAAGCGGATTTGTCACCGCAATCGCAAAAAGCACGCGATCTCCGGTGGGGAACGCTGCCTGGTCGTGCGAGATCCCGCCAGCGGCGGGAAGAGGAACTACTGTGTCGAGTGCGGGAACGAAATCCTGGATGTCGCGGCTGACGACCTTCATATGCTTCGCACGGATCTCAACGCCTAGGACGATCTGTGACGGACCGTTCCGACTGGTTCGGTCGCCTCAAGGTCCCGCCTCGAACTGTGTTCGGCCGATCGATATGTCGCCTTGATCGGCTTGGCCATGACCGACCAGCCGGCTAGATTCGACCGTATCAATGGGTGACTACTGGACGAACGAATCCGTACTCGCTTTCGCCGGGTCGCGAGATCCGCTCGAGGCGGTCGAAGAAGCGGCAAGAACGGCCGTTTTCGAGGCCGTTGAGGCAGGTTGGAAAGGCCCTCCCTTCGACCCCTTCGAGCTCGCCCGTCTACGCGATGTCGAGGTCATTCCTCGCAACGAGCTCCGGGAAGCTCGGACGGTCCCGGCCGACGGCGGTGTCGCGATCGAATACAACCCCACGCGACCTCGCGACAGGGTGCGTTTCTCGATCGCCCACGAGATCGCCCACACCTTGTTCGGCGACGTCACCCGCGAACCCCGCTATCGACACAACCCCTCCGCCGGCCCTACCGACGGCTGGCAGCTCGAGATGCTCTGCAACGTCGCTGCCGCGGAGATCCTCATGCCCACCGAAGTCCTCGGCGAGCACGCCCGGAAACCGATGCGCATCGAGGAGCTAATGGCTCTACGTGCGACCTTCGGTGTTTCCACCGAGGCCCTCCTCCGCCGTGCCACCAAGCTGGCTAACTACCCGGTGGCAATGTTCGCGGCCGCGCGGACGCACCCGGACGCACTCGACTCGAGTTTCCGCATCGATTACACCGTCCCCTCCCTCGCCTGGGGACCGAAGATCCGTCGCGGGACCGAGCTTCCGGGCGAATCGGTACTGGCGGCGTGTACGGCCGTCGGCTTCACGGCCCGGGGCGAGGAAGACTGGCCCGACTCGCCGCGCGGTCTCTCGGTGCAGGCCGTCGGTACCCCGCCCTATCCGGGTCAGAGACTCCCACGAGTCCTCGGCTGGCTCAGGCCGAAGGGAGTGTCCCGGGTCAAGCGCATCCAGATCGATGAACGCCACGGTGATGCGACGAGACCTCACGGCAGCGGCGAGCGGATGATCGTCCACCTCGTCAATGACCGGACCGCGAACTGGGGTGGCCAGTTCGCCCGTGCCCTGAGCCAGAGACACCCCCAGAGCCAAGACGATTTCCGCTCCTGGGTCGATGAAGATTCAGCTCGCCTCCATCTCGGTGCGACCCGAATAGTCAGGATGGGCGGCGGCCTTTCGGTGGCCAGCGTGGTGGCCCAGAAAGGCTACGGCCCCTCGAAGAAAGCCCGAATCCGCTACAGCGCGCTGCGTGACGCGCTGTCGGCAGTCGCCAGCACAGCCGCGGAAACGGGGGCGAGCCTTCACATGCCCCGCATTGGTGCGGGGCAGGCGGGCGGGCGGTGGCCCCTCGTCCGCGAGATCATCGAGGAGACCGTCATACGGGCAGGCGTCCCGGTCACGGTGTACGTGCCACCGAGCCAGGAGATCGCCGACGATCCGGAGCCCTACACCGAGCTCCGACTGAACGTGTAGATCCTGATGTCCGGCGTCGTGGTCGTCCTCTCAGGTCCGGTGTCCTCAGGGAAGACCACGCTCGCCCGGCGTCTCGCGGAGAGATTCGGCGCCAGGCATCTAAAGACGAGCACGCTCCTCGAAGCGATCTCCGAAGGGAAAGTTAAGCGCGAGCGGTGGGCGATGCAGAAACTCGGCTCGAGGCTCGATCGGGAGACGGATGGCGCCTGGATAGCCGAGGGCTTCGCGCAAGGAATCGAAGAGATGCCCTCCGACGCGGTGATCGTGATCGACGCAGTACGCACGCTCGAGCAGATCGAGGGCCTTCGCAGTGGTCTTTCCCGCGCAGTGGTTCATGTTCATCTGACGGCACCCCTGGCGGCACTGGAACGACGCTACGCCCGAAGGCCTAAGTCTCGTTTCGCGGAGCGCGCAAGTTACGCCGAGGTCCTCAAGGACAGAACGGAGAAGCGCGTGCCGCTGCTGGCGGACGACGCCGACGTGGTCATCGACACCGGCAGGAGCACGCGTCCCGACGTCGCCGTCAGGGCGGCCAGCTATCTGGGGCTCAATGCCCGCGATCCAGGGGCGCTCGTGGACGTGATCGTCGGCGGGCAGTACGGAAGCGAGGGCAAGGGCAACATCGCCTTTGCGATCGGGCCGGAGTACGACCTTCTCTGTCGCGTCGGCGGCCCCAACGCCGGTCACAAGGTGCCGCTGGACATGACCCTGACCCACCGGCTCCTGCCCTCCGCCACGCGCTCCGGCGAAGCGCCGATCGTGATCGGACCCGGAGCAGTCCTCGACATCGATGTCCTTTTCAATGAGATCGCCGAATCCGAGGTCGAGTACGGACGTCTTCACATCGATCCACAGGCGATGATCATCAACGCCTCCGACATCGAGGCCGAGGGCGGTCTCATGAACACCATCGGCTCCACCGGGAAGGGCGTCGGCGTCGCCACCGCCCGGCGTATCACCGAAAGGGACAAGCCGGCAGAACTCGCGCGAGACGTAAAAGCGCTGGAGCCGTTCATCGCTCCGACCGGCGAGATACTCGCTGACGCCTATTCGAGGGGATCGAGGATCCTCCTCGAGGGGACCCAGGGCTCAGGACTGAGTCTTTACCACGGCCACTACCCACACGTGACTTCGCGCGACACCACCGCGGCCGGATGCCTGGCGGAGATGGGCATCTCGCCCTCGCGGGTTCGCCGGGTGATCATGGTGTGCCGGACCTATCCAATCCGTGTCCAGAGCCCGTCCGGCAAAGGGAAAACCTCGGGGCCAATGAGCCAGCCGACGAACTGGACCGAGATATCACGACGTTCGGGCATTGCGCTGAAGGAGTTCCGCCGGGTCGAGAAAGGCTCGGTATCCAAGAAAAAACGTCGCGTCGGCGAGTTCGATTGGGACCTCCTCCGGAGGAGCGCCGAGTTGAACGGGGCGACCGACATCGCACTAACCTTCGTCGACTATCTGGACGTGAAGAATCGCGACGCCCGCCGCTTCGATCAGCTGCAGCCGGAGACGATCCGGTTCATCGAGGAGGTCGAGCGGGTCTCCGGGGCGCCCGTCTCCCTGATCTCGACCAGGTTCCACCTCCGTAGCGTCATCGACAGACGAGCCTGGTAGGAAACCGGCATGAAGCCCGAGGAGATCGCCGTGCACTACCCACGCCTGTTCCATATGGCCAACCTCAGCTCATGGCCGAGCGTCCGGCGAGACGGCCTCCTCTCGACCCGTTCCCTCGTCGACCTCTATGAAGTCGACGGGGCACTCCGTGAGGAAATCCTCAGCACCCGTCGCCGCCACTCGATCCCGCTGGAGCACGGCGAGCTCGGCACGGCCGTCGTCCGGGACCAACTGCCTCTTAGGGAGAAGGCCCTCGAGAAGTGCCTTACAGACATGACGCTCGGCGATTGGCTCGAGACCCTGAACTCCCGGGTCTTCTTCTGGCTCGACGAACCTCACCTCGAGAACCTCCTCGGCGCCAGGGCTTACAAGGAGGATGCTCACGATGTGATCATCGTCGACACGGCGACGCTCGTTGATCGCGACGGTCCGAAGGTGAGGCTCTCCCCGATCAACTCGGGTTCGACCCTCTACAACCCCCGCCCCCGCGGCTCCCAGACGTTCCTTTCGATCGAGGACTATCCGTTCGCGGAGCGCCGACGCGCCCGCGGCAAGAACGCGATCGTCGAGCTCGCGGTCGAAGGCGGGGTCGAGCGGATTGAGGAGGTGGCCGTGCGTGCCGAGAGACGTCGATGCGGCGGTGTGATCGAGGAGGTGCTGTGGGAGCGGCCGTGACGATCTCGCTCGAGGGCCTGCCCGGCTCGGGCAAGACGACCACCGCCGAGCTCCTCGCCGGCATGATCGGGGTCGACTTCGCGCACGAGCGCTCTGCCGACGTCCCCTTTCTGGACGATTTCTACAGAGACGTCGAGCGATATACGTTTGAGACCGAGCTCTGCTTCGTTCTCGTCCATTATCACCAGTACCGCGACCTGCAGGGATCCACGATCCTCGACTTCTCGCCGGTAAAGGATCTCGTCTTCGCGGACGTGAATCTGGCGGGACGGGAGTACGAGCTCTTCCGTTCGATCTACGATCACACCTCGGGCTCCTGCCCCCCTCCTGACTTCGCCATCTTCCTGGAGCTTGAGACGAAGCACCTGTTGGAACGCATCGAGCAGCGTGGTCGGGCCTATGAGGTCGGCTTCGACGGCACCTACCTGGAGGCCGTCGGCGAGGGCTACCTCAGACGATTTGAGGAACTCGGAGATCAGGTCGGAAGGGTCCGGGTCTTACGGGACGACACCCGAGACGACGTCGCCGATGCTGTCAGAACCGCGCTAGCGGAGCTCGGCGCTCTCTAGGGCAATCGGGGAATCCGTACCCGATCAGCGCGCCAGGCTACGGCCCCTTACGTGGGCGATCTTGGATCAGACGTCGGATCGTAAGCCGTGCTTCTCCGCCGCCCACTTCAAGACCTCCGGCCCGACCGGCAGATCTCTGATCAGCTCCTGCCAGGAGACGGACACAAAGTTCACACCGCCGTCGCCGTAGTCGGCCACCGTCTCCCGAAGGACCACCGGCCAACCCGGCCAACGCCCAGTGGGACGGAAGTAGGGATTGTCGGCGTCGTAGATCAGACCGAACGCCGCTTCCCGGCCACCGCCGAGAGCGATCGCCGCGGCGGAATTCCGGACGGCCTGGTAGCCGGCGTGGATCGGGCAGGGGGTCCCCTCCTCCGGCCGGTTGAGACCGAAGATGCGTTCGGCAGCCGTCCAATACGCATCCCGGCCGAGTATCCGCTCGCTGCAGTGACCGACGTCGGGTTCCTCGCAACCACAGGCGCTAATGCCGGGCTCAGTCCACTTCGCCTCCATCCAGAGGACCGACCCGGACGATTCGGCAAAGAAATCGAGCGCCGTCTGCCGCGGCCGCTCGCCCAACGTGTCGGGCTCGAGCTTCTTCTCGAACTGCGTTGTAAACGGGGTCCCGGCGCTGGCCGGCATCCATGGCTCCAGGCTGCCGAACAGCCAGTCAAGCGCAGGACGTCGGGCGACGGCCGGGCCCAGGAGCCGAGGGCGAGGATCTGACTGGAGTTGGCTGAGAGGTGCTCACGATGGAGCTCGGATTCCGGGATCCGATCGGCCAGCACATCCCATCCAGGAGGAAGGGCGCTGGCGATGTCGCGCGCCCGCAGTGGATGATCGCCAGCGAGCTGGGGATTGGCGGCGAAGTACCGCCGGTAGCGCTCGTTCTTCGCGCGCCTGTATTCACCGTGTGCCACGCCACACTCGGCGGCTATCGCCGTGTTCGTCCAATTCCGGAGGTCTGCCCCGCCGATCGGCACCCGGCAATCTTGCCGCATTGGCATCACCGACAGCGCTTCGCGTTAGCTTTCACGCGATATGAAAGCTCCCGACGAAGGCCGCGCGAACGATGAGGTGACGAGGAGCGCGTGGTAGTCAGCTTCTGCCGGTTTCTCGAAAGAGACGGATGGCAGGTGGAACGGGAGGTCGACTTCTGCGACGGTGGCGGCACGTCGTGGGCCGGAAACGCTCTACGCGGAGGCGAAGGGTCGAACTGCGGCGATCGGCCTCGATGTGGACACCCTCTATGGACAACTCCTCCGGCGGATGCCGATCGCAGATCAGCCGATCGCCCGCTTCGCATTGGTGGTTCCCAACGTCGCCCTTGCGGCCGCGGAGCGCGTTCCGATCAGGGTCAGAGAAATGTTGCGCATCGACATCTATACGGTCGACCAGAGCAACTTGGTCGTCAAGCTCAATGCCTGACACCGGAGAACGACCGTGTACTCACAGTCGGTTGTGGAAGACTGCGGGGCTCGATCACCAGTCCTGAATCGAAGGGAGCGGGATGCCGAGATCATCGGCGGTACTCGACGACGCACATGACCTGATCAGCAGGCGCCTCAACGAGTTGAACGAGGAGCGACAGCGCCTCGAGCGCGCTCTGGCTGCGCTCGGCGGGAAAGCGACGAGGCGCGGGCGTGGTAGACCGCGCGGAAGCAAAGCCAAAGCGAGGACGAAATCCACGACCAAAAGCCGCCGCCGTCGGGGTGGCAGTCGCGCGGATCAGGCGGTCGGCCTGATCGAGAAATCTCCTGGCATCACCGCCTCCGACATCGCGAAGAGGATGAAAATCCAGCCGAACTATCTCTACCGCGTGCTGGGCGACCTCGAGAAAGAAGGTCGGGTCAAGAAGGACGGGCGCCAGTACCAGCCCGCAGCCGGTTCCTGAACGAGCAGACCAGCCCGTCAGGTCAGCCCGAGCCGACGGACCGCCTCGCCGCAATTCGGTCCGGCGAGGACGACGAAGCGCTCGATCGACTCTTCGCCGTCGACCTCCTCCACCCTGGCGACGCCGTCGCGCTCAAGGACGCGGACGTGGTAGCCGATCGTTGCCAGGGTGGCCGAGCCGTCGGTGTATTCGGAATGGAAGCGCCGCGCCGAGAGCGGCTCACTCGAGTGCCACAGCGCCTCGATCATCCTCTTACGGATCGGGTGCTCGATGATCCGGCCGACTACATCATCCACTCGGCCACCTCCATGGTCCGAATTCCCCTGAACGCCGACAGCGTACCCGACCAACGCGCTCTAGGCCAATGCGCTCCCTACCGCTACGCTCTGGTCCGTTCGGTCGGGAGCCGCCACGCTCCCAGACGTGTCGGGCCCGATCTACGAAGACGCCGAACTTGCCAGCCGGGCCTTCGGGGACCGAATGCGTGAGCTGCGGGCCAGGGAAGGCATCTCCCAGGACGGACTCGCCCACGCCTCCGGCATCCACTCGACCAGCATCGGTCGGATCGAGCGCGGCGGTCGCGAGCCGCGCCTGACGACGATCCTGCGCCTGGCCCACGGCCTCGGTGTGGAGCCCGGCGAGCTCGTCGACGGTCTCGATCGCTAACTGCACCCCGAGGCCAACTCCTCGGGGGCGAGACCGATCACGCCGAGCCAGGCCGCCACGACGGTCTCGGAATGCGGTCCCGTGAGCATGATCCGCCCGGCCCGCGACTCGAAGGTCCCGACCGCGACCAGCGCCTCGCGCGGTACCAGCCTGCACGCCTTGGTCGGGTAGTTCTCGACCAACCGCCCGAAGGCGTGGCGGGCACGATCGGCGAGCGTCCTCATGTTGACCTGCCCGTAAACGCCGCCCTCGAAGTAGATCCGGACCTCCTCGCCGCCGGGAACAAGCCGACCCAGGATCGCCGAGCCACGCGCGATCCCGGCGGTCGCGGGATGACCTCCCGCCGGGACATAGACGACGATCTCCGGCGCGGCCGACATCTTCAACCCTCCGCCCCGGCCGCGGCGAGCGGCGTGTCGGAGCGATCGATGAAGCCGAGCCCGATCAATCGCCGCGCGAACTCCTCGCGACTGCCGACCCGGCCCAACGAGTCCAAGAGACCGGCGGCGATAGCGCGCCGCAGCGCCGCGTTCCCCTCGCCGAATGCCTCGAGATGCGGATATAGACCCCACGGACCGCCCTGCCCGAGCTCGATCAGCGTCACCTTGAATTCGCCGTCGTCGCCGGTACCTCCGCCGTCGAGGAAGTCGCCGATGAAGAACTCCCCCGCCTCGGCGCCGGGGACCCGCTCCGAGTAGCGCTGCCGATCGCAGTCGATGAAGCGCAGCGATTCTGCGCCGGCCTCCGCGCGCGGAGGCCCGACCGCCTCGTTGGTCTCGCGGGCCTCGGCGATCAACTCCGTGGCGATGGCCCGCCAGTCGTCCTCCGCCGCGGCCCGAAGTGCCCCCTCGATCAATCCGGGGAGGCGCCCGGCGAGCTCCTCGGTGCCGAGGCGGCCCTCGACGACGTGCGCGAAGAGCAGGTCGGCGACCTCGTCGGCGAGGGCGTCGTCGGCCAACGTGCGGCCGATCAGGCGCCGGATCATGGGTGCGTCGGCCCTCTCCTCCACGGCGCTCATCCGCACCTCCTCGGTCTCGGAGCCCTGGCGCGACGTCCCGGCCCGGAGGCTCGTTCTGCTGCATCGACCGTCAGGCCCGTCTCCTGCGGCACCGCCGGTTCCCGCCGATCCCGGCCTTCGAAGGCGAGGCGCGCAAGAGGCCCACGGTAGGTGCCGTGGCGCAGGGCATGGTGCGCTTGTCCGAGCGCCCACAGGACCGCGCCGAGGCCGATCAAGAGGAGCCCGACCGGGCCTCCACCGAGTGCGAGGCAGAGCGCGCCCACTAGGATCAGGATCAAGCCGCCGAGCCTCAGAAGCGCCCCGCCGAGGGTCCAGGCGAGGATCAGGACGAGCAGGATCGACCCCAGCGTCGGGAGGCTCATCGGTCCCTGGCCTCCCGTCCCGATCCGCGTCCTACTGCTGCACTCATCACACCGCCTCCTCTCGGGCGAGAAGGAGGCGGCGGCGCTGGGAGCCGGCACGTCCGAGGGCGATCGCACTCCCGGCTAGGCTCCACTTTCGCGTCGAAGCTCTGTCCTTCGGCGCCCGACCGGGGGGCGTTGGCGCGCCTCCCGGTCATCTGTTTCTCTTGCGCACGGACCATAGCTCCGCGCCGCCGGCAAAGCGAGTCGAGATCGGGAGCCGCATCGCTCACCGCTTCCCGCCACGCTTCGGGCGCGGCGAGCGCCGCGCCCGCCCGCCTGTGTCCGCGCAACCCGGGTCATGGACTTCACCTTCCCGATGGGCGATGCGGGCGGCGGCGATCTCGAGGTAGGAGGGCTCGAGCTCGATGCCGACGAAGCGCCGACCCTCGAGCACCGCCGCGGCGCCCGTCGTCCCCGAACCCACGGTCGGGTCGAGGACGAGCCCGCCGGGCGGGCAGGCGAGCCGCACTAGCCACCGCATCAGCTCGAGCGGCTTCACCGTCGGGTGCGGGTTGCGGGCTCGAGCCGGGGCTTTCCCTTTGGCGTTCGGGAAGAGGTCGAGGACCCGTGCCGGCAACTCCTCGCAGCCGGCGTCGCGCTCGGCCCGGGTCGCCTTCGGGCAGTAGAGGAACCGACTGGGGGCGATCCGCTTTCCAGGGTGAGCGCGCGCGGCGCAGGCGTCGACGGCCGCCGCGGTGCATCCCGGCGCGCAGCCCTCCTCCCCGCAGCCGGGCTCGTGCCCGAGGATCACGTTGGCGGGGTGGCGGCCCGCGACCCGACAGCCGTCGACGTGGAGCGCGCCGGTACCGAAGCGGTCGATCGTCTCCTCGGTGGTGCCGGCGAGCGGCCTGCGTGCCAGGACGATCGGCTCGTAGGCCGGCTTGAGGGCGGTCGCCCGCCCTCTCGGGTAGCGGCGCGACTTCGGCATCCCCTCCCCGTAGAGCCACATCAGCCGGTCGCGGATCTCGAGGCCCGCGTCCTCGATCCCGGACTCGAGCCGATGGATGGTCCGCGGCGAGCCGAAGGCGAGGAGGTGGGCGCCGGGCTTCAGCACCCGCAGGCATGCCTCGCCCCAGAGGCGGCACCAGACCTCGAAAGCCTGGTTGGGGCTCAGCCGCTTCCGGCCGGACCGTCTCGCCGCCTCGCGGAGCGCCGTACCGTCCCAGCGCTCGTTCTGGAAGCCGATCCCGTAGGGAGGGTCGGTGACGATCGCGTCGATGCCGGCCGACTCGAGCGTGCCGAGCACCTCGAGGCAGTCGCCTTGCAGCAGGCGGGCCGCAGGCCGGCGAGGACCTTTGCGATGGCAGGCCGCCGGGTCGCGCCTCCGCCGGCCTCCCCCGGCTCCCTTCTGCTCGGACTTCGTGGTCATCAATCCGCCACCCGGCCGAGCCAGTCGATCTCGAGGCCCGGCTCACGGAGGCCGCGGAAGATCGGCGCATAGGGACCGCAGGCAACGAGGTCCTCGAGCAGGCAGATGCGGACCGCGACCTCAGGGCTTCGGGACAACCCCGGCTTTGCCCGGAGCAGGGCAAGCGCGGTGTCGCGGCGGCGTTCGAGCACCTCCCGTCCGGCGCCGGCGAGGACGCAGAGGACCCCCGGGAACACTGGGTAGCGACGGCGCCACACCGGCGTGCGGTCCTTGCCCTGCGCCGCGAAGAGCTCGGCGTATCTCGCCAGCTCGGCCGCCATCGCGTCCACCGGCAAGGTCGCCCGGTCGAGCTCGAGGAAGCGCTGCTCGACCAGCACCTCCTCCTCGGTCAGTCGTAGGTAGGTGAGGACGGCGTCGGCGATCACCACCCGCGCCCGCCTGCCGCGGGCGCCCGGGTGGAGCGGATGGGCGACCTCGTGGCGCCATGCGAGCGGGCCGAAGTCCTCGCCACGTTCGCGGGCGGCGCGCAGGAAGGCGATCGCCGCCTCGTTGACCGCGACGGTGTGCGCCTGCAGGGGTCCCCGTACCTCCTCGGCCGACATCACCCTCGGGGCCCGCGGCAACGTCCCCGCACCCACCGCGACCCGGATCCCCTCCTCGGTCGCGAACCAGAGCCGCTGCGGGGCGCCGCTCGTGCGGGTGTGGTCGACCAGGCCGGCCGCGGCGATCCGCGAGAGGACCCGCCTGCACCAGCGCTCCTTCGCTTTCGGCAGGTGGATCGTCGCGATCTGCCGTGCGGAGAGGGCCCGGTGGACGGCGAGCGAGGCGACGATCTCGATCGTCGCCGCCGGCAGCCCCTGCGGGTTCGGGATCACGGGGGTCCTCGTCTTCATCCGTTCCTCCTGCGCGAGACCCCGAGCGCCGAGGGCGGCGACCCTCTTTGCGCTGGCGCAGGCGCTCCCGCCTCACCCTCGCCGAGGCGTTCCAGTGCCTCGAGGATGCGGGCATCGAGCGTCTCCTGGTGGGCCAGCGCCTCGACCGCCTTGCGCCTGCAGCCCGACGCCTCGACCGCGATGCGCAGATCGGCGAGCGCCTCGGGGCTCCCTTTCCCGAGCCCGTCCTCGACCCGCACGCCACGCAGGGCGAAGGGCGCGGAGAGCTCGCCGCCCTCGGTGACCTGGGCGACGAAGTGGTAGCGACGGAGTCGCGTCAATGCCGCCGGGTCGACGCCACCACCGAGCTCCCGAGCGACCAGGGCGGCGGCGTGGGAGTTGAGCGCCGAGACTAGGAGGTGGGAGCGGTTGGTGGTCAGCGCGTGCAGGGTCGCCGGCCGCAGCCGCTCGGGGTCCTGGTTCAGGAATATCCCCCGCAACCCGAACTTGGCCGACTGCTCGAGCAGGGCGGCGAGGCTCTCGCTGTCGTAGGACTGAACCTCGTCGAAGACGGCGACGAATCTCTTCCGTTTCTCCGGATCGAGCGCCGCCCGTGAGCGGGCGGCGTGGAGGAGGTCGAAGGCCAGGAGGCCGGCGACCAGCTTCTCCCGTGGTCCGCCCGAGCCCGGACAGGCGAGGACGATCAATCCCTCATCCATCGCCTCGCGCACCGAGAAGGTCCCCTCGCTCTGCCCGAAGAGCGCGGTGGTCGCCCGCGAGGTGCGGAGGCGGTCGACCAGGTTCGTCACCGGCGTCACCGCCTCGGGGGACAGGAGCGGGAAGCGATCGGTCCAAAAGCCGCGGGCGTGGGCCGGGAGGAATGGGATCACCGCCTCGCGCCATGACTCGTCGGTGAGAAGGGTCGGCAGCTGGAAGATCGTCGGCGCGATCTCCTCCGGCACCACCTCGGCAACCCTCGCCAACGCCGCCGCGGCCTGCGTGGTCAGGTTGATCGCCCGCGTCGACTGCTCGCCCCATCCCACCGCCGCTGCAAAGGCGGCGACGATCGCGTCGACCCGCGCCTCCGGGTCGGCGCCTCGCATCCCGAAGAGGTTCCAGGCAGGCTGAGATTCGGGGCCGCCTGGGCCAAGGTCGATCTCGACCACCCGGCCCGCCACCTGTGGATCGCCCAGATAGGGGCGAATCCGCTCGAGCGCGTCACCGTGGGGGTCGAGGAAGAGTCCGCCCTGGCCGGAGCGGACCAGGTGGGTGAACATCGCGATCGCCGCCTCGGTCTTGCCGTAGCGGGAGCGACCGGCGACATAGGTGAAGAAGCTCTCCTCGGCCCGCACCCCGACCAGACGCCCGCCGCCCTCGGCCGAGATGCGACCGACCGGGATCAGATCCTGCCTCTCCGGGGAGAATTCGGGGAGTGGCGGAGGCGGGGACAGGACCGCGCCGGAGCGGAGCACCGCCTCGACCGGACAGGCCAGGGTCGGCGGCTTCAGGAACCCGATCACCTCGGCCGCGGTGACGACGGCCCTCCTCGCGGGACGGAAGAGCCCGGTCTCCGCCCGCCGATCGAAGCGCCGCCTCCGCCCCGGCAGGTCGGAGCCGAGGAAGTCGAGACCGAGCAGCGGGATCCCGCGGACCCGCAGATAGTTGCGATCGGCGCTCCGAGCGAAGGCGTCGCGGATACCCGCCATCAGCATCTTCGCCCGCCCCTTCCCAGGCGCGCTCACGCGAAGGAGGATCTGCGCCTCAAAGAGGGTCGAGCCGTCCCGCAGCTTCGACTCGAGCGCCCGGCCCAGCATCCGGCGGTCGAGGAGGTCGACGGGGTCGCGACCACGAGCCTGGCGCTCGCCGCCGAGTACCTCGGCGACCGACAATCCGGGCTCGCGGTTCCGTCTCCTCGCCTGTCTGCGCATCCGCCGCCGAAGCCTCGCCGCGCGGAACCCCGCCGCGGGCAGGAGGTCGACGTTCACCTCCGCCACCTCGCCGCGGTCACGGCGCACGCCAGCGAGCGCCGCGGCGAACGGGGTCAACGGATCAGGGTCGAGCGGCAGGCGCGCGAGCGGCTCCGAGGGCGGTCGGGCGAGGACCATCTCGGCGCGGACCGTCTTCAGTTCGCTCTCGCCCTCACCCTCGCCCTCGACCGCCAGGACCTCGGATGCGTCCTTGATCTCGACGCCCCTGTATGGACGGAGGGCGGTCCGCAACCGGGGCAGCTCTCGCTCGGGAACCTCGATGACGTAGACGAGCCGGCCCGAGGCATCGTTGGTCAGCCGGACCCGGACCGCGCTCGCCGGTCGGTCGGTCCAGCCGCCGACCCGGTGCCCGGCCTGGGCCAGGCCGGCGGCGAAGGCCGCGACCGTCTCCGGTCGCGGCGCGAAGCCGTCGGCCGGGACTATCGCGACCGCACGCCGCGAAGCGAGCGTGCGGCGGGTGGCAAGGATGCGGTGTGTCGCCGGCGCCGAGGCGATCGCGGTCGCGCCGAGTGCGAAGGGGATCAGCGAGGCGGGATGGACACCGTCCAGGTGAGGATGGAGGTGCGCCTCGGAGAGGAGATGCCAGGCGGCGAGCGCGACGATCGCGGCGACGACGAGGACGATCGGCCAGCCATCATCGGTGCGGCGAGAGGGACCCATCAGCGATCCGCCTTGGTGTGGCGGGGAGATCTCGGCAGATTCCGACCACGGGATTCGCCGGTGTGATGCGGAGAACCGCCGCTCGGCGGCGAGATCGGGGTGGCCGGCGGGCGGGCCCGTAGACGGGCCTCGGGGGTGGCCCGCAGGTGGGCCTGAGTCGGCTGGATGGGGCGCGGACCGCTCTCCGCCCGGAGGCGCGGAAGATAGGCGCGACCGGGGTCGTCGAAGCGGCGCAGGAACCATGCCCAGCCGCGACGGGCGGCGGCCGTCGAGGGCGCCCGGACCTCGAGCACCGCCCGACCGTCGCGGGCGCCGACCAGCGTGACCGACACCCCACCGTGCCGCCACGGCACATGCTGCAGCGCCCGGTGGGTTTCGAGCTCTCGCTCGGCTCTTCCGTGGGCCGAGGTCCCCGGTCGGTCCTGGGGGTCTTGTCGTCGCGCTGCGCCGGAAGGGCCCGCGGGCCTCGGCGCGGCGCGCTCGGGCTGCCCCACCCCTTCGGTCGGCGCCGTTGCCGGGTGGTCACCTGCTGCTTGTCCGTCCTCGCGGACCGAAGCGGCGACCAGGCAGGCGAGGCCGACGGTCACGACCATCGCGAGCAGCACCACCTGCCTCGCCACCTCCGGGTCGAGAGGACGCTCGAGGAGCACGCGCAGCCGCCCGATCACGACCGACCCCCTTCGTGACCGAGGCCGGGTGGCTCGGCGTAGGCGTATATCGGGCCGGCCTCCCCCTCCGCGACCGCGAGGCCCGGAGGGAACGGCCCGACCCGGGCGACCCGGTCGCCGAAGTTGCCCTCGATCGTGACGATCTCGCCGCCGAGGACCGACTCGACGATGCCGACGTGTTCGGAGGCGGTCGGGCCCCAGCCGTAGAGGACGGCGTCGCCGGGCGAGGGCGTAGCGCCCGGCGGCAGGACCCGCCCGCCGTGTTCCTTCACCCAGCCGTAGAAGGAACCCGAGTACGCATAGGGCGCGGTGCCACCCTGCATCGGGACCCCGGCGTGCTCCCAGACCCAGGCGACGAAGAGCGCGCACCATTCCTCGCAGGGGCCGAACTTCGAGCAGTTGGAGCCGAGGGGACTCTCGGTCACGCCGAGCTGGGAGCGCGCGATCCTGACGATCGCCGAGCCCGAGGCCCCGGTCCCGACCGCGGCCGACCCGCCGCACCCGGCCCCCTGCGACACCCGGACAGATTCGTGGGCGCCACCTGAGACCCAGCCTTCCTGGCTGAACCCGAAGGAGACCGCCCGGGCCATCACCTCGTGGGCGTAGTCGACGATCCCGTCGGCGCAGGCGCCGTAGTAACTGCAGGCGGCCCGGTAGTAGCCCTCGTAAGCGCCGCCGGCGGGAGGGGCGCCGAGGTCAGAGCGGAAGATCCGCGCCGCGGTGAAGATCGCGTCGGCCGGGTCGAAGATCGAGGCGCCGTTGCCGTCGGCGTCGACCCTGAAGCGCTCCCAGAGGGTCGGCACCGAGGGATCCGGGCTGCATTCCGAGCCCCGCACGTAGGCGATCTCCATCACCCCGGCGCAACCCGAGGGCGCGACCCCGCAGTGCCCGTCGGTCCCGCACTCCTGCACACCGATCGCGGCGAGGAAGGGCCAGCTGATGTTGAACCGTGCCCCCGCCCCCATATATATGTGGAGGCGGGCGGCGGGGAGTTCGCTGAGCGCCTTACCCGCCGGCGCCGGCCCCCCAGCGATTCCAGTGGCCCCGCCGCCCACGCATCCGAGCTGGGCGCCGAAGGTCGCCATGATCGCCGCGGTGATGAGTGCGGCGATCAGAGCCGCCGTGCCGGCCGCGGCGAGCGGCCAGGCCTTGCGGGCGCCGCTCGTCATCGCCCCTCCTCTGAATCGTCCGGCCTGCGATGGCTCGGGGCTGGCTTTGCCTGGGGCGCTCGGGCCGCGGACTCCTCGCGCGGCGCAGCCTCGGATCCAGCCTTCCTCCGCTCCGCCCGCGCCCGCTCGGCGTCAGCTCGCAGCTCCTCGCCGAGGCCGCCCTCGCGCGGCCGCGGAGAGCCGGCGGGCGGGGGCGTCGACTGCGCTCGCTTCCCGGCCCGGTTCGGCCGCGGCGGCGAGGAGTCCGCGGCCCGACGTTCGGAGTCGGCCCGCCCCTTGGGCTTCCGCTTCTCGGATCCCTCCGCGGCCTGGCGCCGCTCGGTGCTCCGATCGACGCCCGCCCGTCGCCGCTGCTGGTCCGCGCGGCTCTCCCGCCGCGGGCGGTCCTCACGGTCGGCCGCTCGCTCCCGCTCGGGCCCGCGCCTCGCCGGGACCGGCCGCTCGGTCCTCGCCACCCGCCGCTCGCCCTGGGCCGAGGAAGTCCCTGCGGCTTCGGCTGCCTCAGATCGTGCCGCGGGTCGGGGCGGATCGTCCCCGCTCCGGCCGGTCCCGGGCCGGCGATCCGGTGTCGAGCCGTCGCCTCCCGCCGGCTGTGCGCTCGTCGCGTCTCCTCGCGCGGCGTCCCGCGGGCGGCCTTGACGCATCCGCGAGCCAACCGCCCTGACCGGCCGGGTCACGGTCCTCGCCCCGAGCCTCGCCCCCGAGTAGAGCGCCAGCACCTCGAGCGCCTTCCCCCCTCCCGGCACCCCCGGCCCGGTGACAGCGCCGATCAGGCCGTCGGTGAGCGAGCGTCGCTGCAGGAAGACCGCCCAGAAGAAGGCGCACTGCAGCCCGAACGAGAGCAGCCAGCCGAGCTCGGAGGTGGCGGCCGAGATCGCCGCGCAGACCGCCAGCAGCACCGCGAGCACCAGCGAGTAGGCGGCCTTCCGCAGCAGCAGGCCGGCCAGCTTCGAGAGCCACCCCTTGAAGAACTGATGCCCTCTCCCGGGGATCGCCGCCGCGACCAGGGCGACCGGGCTGAAGGCGAGCAGGAGGAGCAACAGGACCTGGGCGGTGATCACCCCGATCGAGAGCGCCCCCAGCAGGACGAAGGCGCCGAGCTCGGCGCAGAAGACGACGATCGCGACCAGCAGCCGCTGGTACTGGCCGCCCTTTTCCATCGCCGCCGCGGCGGGGGTGTCGACCGGGCCGAGTTCGTAGTTGCCGTCCTTCTTGCCGGGGTCGGCGTCGGGTAGCTTCGACGAGTCGCCGTGCGAGAGGGCTTCGAACTCTCCGTCGCGATCGTCCGACCCCGGTTCGAAGCGCAGGAAGTGCGGCCCGTACTTCTTTAGGTTGTCGATGCAGGTCTTGCCGCCCGCCGAGACCTGTTCCCCGGATTCCAGCCGCCGCGCTGCGCCTTCGGGCAGCGGCTGCACCGCGACCGATTCAGGTTCCTCCCCTCCCCCTGCCTTCACGCAGTGATCGAGGCCACCGAACTCGAGCACCGACCAGGGCTGGGCGACCAGCAGGCCGAACAGCTGGTTCGCGCCCGCTTCCTTCGCTTCACCCTGGCTGACGGGCTCGCCGTCCTTGGCGATCGAGAGGAACGCCCCCGACATCGCGTTCGTCCAGTGCGAGGCCTCGCCGATCGTCTGCGCCGGCTGCAGGACGAAGAGGAAGGCGATCCCGACGTAGACGAGGGAGAGGGCGAGCTGGCCGGCGGTCTCCGCGTAGCGCCTCTGCACCAGCGCCTTCCACATCGCCCAGCAGCCCGACACCGATACCGCGAGCACCATCCAGGGACCGCCGAAGACGTCGGCGTAGATCGAGGAGATCGCGCGCGAGACCGGCCCGAGGGCGCCGGCGCCGTTCGTCGCCGCCGATCCGTTCACCAGGTCGAGCGAGAAGGCGAAGGCGAAGAGTTCGATCAGCAGATTCGCGAGCCAGGCGGTGAGCTGCCAGAGCTCGTTGGCGAAAAAGTAGGCGATCATCGGTAGGAGGCCGGAGACGTCGACGCCGCTGAAGACGCCGGCCGAGACCGCCGTGAAGTGCTCGTCGAGGGCGTAGTTGCCGAGCGGATAGCGCGTCGCCAGCCCGGCCAGCGAGGGGGCCGGCCCCACGTTCGCCCAGACGTCGGCTTGCGCGACCGGGCCGCAGAGCAGGACCAGTGCCCCGGCCGCCGGCAGCACCAGCAGGATTCGCCGCCTCATCGCGAACGCTCCCGCGGGGTCGTGTCGAGGGCTGCCAGGAGCTCCGGCAGCGGATCGACCTGGACCTCGCCGACCCTGCCGTCGAGGTCGCGCATCAGGCACCGCCCCCGCCGGTACTCGGTCACCCGCTGGGCGAGTCCGCCCTCCTCGGGGTCGAGGCCGATCTCCGCGATCCCCGCCGCCGCGGCCCTGATCGAGTCCTGGCCGAAGAGGAGCGTGACCCCGACCAGCTGCGAGAGCTCGCCGAGGTCCTCGACCCGCTGGCTGACCAGGAGGATCGTCGCGTTGAACGCGCGCCCGAGCCGCACCAGACGGTTGAGGAGGGCCCGCCCCTGCGAGGAGGCGAAGAGCGCCCAGGCCTCGTCGAGGACGACGAGCTTGTGGCGCGAGCGATCGCCGGAGATCAGCTTCAGGGCCAGGGCGGCGACCAGCGCCAGGGTCGCCACCGAGACCCGCTCCGAGCGCGTGTAGGCGGCGCGCTCGGTGCCGGGCTCGGGCAGGTTGAGGCCCGGCATCCGGATCGTGATCAGGTTCGGCGCCGCCATCAGGCCGCCGCCTCCGCGAAGCCGAGTCGGGCGAGGCCGAAGTCGGAGATTACCTCGAGCGCCTCGGCCGCCTCGCGGGCGCCGTGGGCGTCGGCCGCGCGCAGACGCTCGACGACCGCCCGCAGGCTCCCCTCGCCCTCGCGCACGGCGTCGCGCACCGCGCGGTCGATCGCCACCTCCCACGACGGCGGCGGGTCACGCAACAACTCGAGCAGGTAGGAGGAGGCGAGCTCCTCGCGCAACTCGGGCAAGCCGATCGCGAGCGGATCGAGCTTGCCTCGGTGCTCGGGGTCGGCCGAGAGCTCGAGCAGCTCGACCTCGCCCTCCAGCTCGGGCATCTCGGCGAGCCGGTGGTCGGGCTTCGGGTCGAAGTCGATCACCAGCGAGCCGCGCAGGAGCGCCGCGTGGGCGATCGCCTGGGCGGCGATCGTCTTGCCCGAGCCGAGGGTGCCGGTGAGGAGGACCGCCGAGGGGCGCGAGTCCCGCGGCGCCTCGGTCGGGTCGAACCGCACCGGCCTGCCGGCGACGGGGTCGAAGCCGAGGTAGACGCCCCCGGGCGAGCCGACCGCTGCGGTCGCCACCGGCACCGTCGCCGCGACCTGCTCGGCGGTCATCTGGCGGCGGTAGTCGGCGACGGCGCCGCCGTCGGGCCGCGGCAGGTGCTCGGCGAAGAGGGCGTGCTGGAGGCCGCGGGGGCGGTGCAGGGCGACCTGCCCGTAGCGCTCGCGGAGCGTCGTGATCCGGGCCTCGAGGGTCTCGGGATCCGCCGCGGCCACGGCCAGCGAGATCGAGGCCCGCAGCATCGGCGGGCGCGCGACCGAGGAGAGGATCGCCTCGTACTCGCGCGCCAGCTCGCGGTCCTCCTCGGCGAGCGCCCCCGGGCCCGTCGGGGAGCCGGCGAGCTGCTCCTTATAAGTGTGCTCGGCGTCGAGGACCCGCCGTCGGACCTGCGCCAGCGCCTCGCGGTTGGCGACGAGGTCGGCATGGAGGACCGCGTCGACCGGCCCCACGCCTTCGAGCGGGGCGAAGAGCAGCTCGGCCGCGCCGGGGAACTCCGCCTCCTCGGCGAGCGAGCCGAGGCAGAGGAAGGCCTGGTGGGAGTCGCCGAGCTCCGACTCGACCACGAGCGAGGGCGATCGGCCCGGCTCCTCGCGCATCGGCGCGGCCGCCGTCGACCAGAGGTCGGATTCGAGCGGCTCATAGCTCGCCTCGCCCTCGGGGTCGCCGAGGATCAGTGCGTCGGGCTCCCAGGCCTCCTCGAGCGGCGGCTCGCCGAGACCGCGACAGGCGGCCCGCAGCAGCAGCCATTGCAGCTCCGCGGTGGTGGCGCGGCGCAGGTCGATCACCGAGGCGGCCCGCCCGAAGGCGCGGCGCTCGGCCTCGGCGTGGACCCGCAGCTCCGAGGCGGAGATCGGGCTCGGAGCGCCGACCCCGGCGATCTCCTCGAGGCGCCGGCGAGCTCGATCGAGCGACCGTAGCGGACCGCCGCCCTGCCGCCCCTCGGTCAGGGAGACCGCCAGGTACACCTCGGGGAGGTGGGAGTCGAGGTCGGCGAGCCGCTCCTGCTGGGACTCGAGGTAGGAGCGCCAGCGCTCCCCGTCGGCGTGGCGCGGGTCGGCGAGCCAGGCGAGCTCGGCGGCGTAGCGCTCGGCCGGGTA
>JAFDWG010000325.1 GCA_018268605.1 Actinomycetota bacterium
CGGAGGCCCGATGGCTATCCAGGAGTTCCGCCAGGTCCACGTCCGCCACACCGTCGGCATAGGTGGCGCAGAACGTCCCGCCGGACAACCGCTCACCCAGCACCGCGATCCGCCCCCCGGTGGGCGTGTCGAGGCCGGTGTCCACGCACTCCACCGTGACTCCGTCAGGCCAGCGCTCCGCGGCGACGAAGAACTCCACCTGCTCCCCCAGGTAACCGGTGGCGAGCAGGAACCGGTCGAAGCCCTGCGCCGCGTAGATCCCGATCACGTGCCAGACGATCGGCCGGCCGCCGATCTCGACCAGCGGCTTCGGGATCGACTCGGTCTTCTCGCGCAGCCTGGTACCTCGCCCCCCGCAGAGGACGACGACCGGCGGCTTGCTCACCCTCCCGCTACGGCAGGAAGGATCGTGACCTCGTCGCCCTCTTTGATCTGGGTCTCGAGGCCCTGCTGGAAGCGGATATCCTCGCCGGAGACGTAGACGTTGACGAAACGGCGCAGGGTGCCGTCCTGGGTGATCCGCTCGCGCAGATCGCCGTAGGCGGCGAAGACGGCGTCGAGCGCCTCGCCGACGTTGGTTCCCTCGACCTCGACCTCGGACTGGCCGCCGGTGGCGACGCGGAGCTGGGTCGGGATCTTGACGGTGACGCTCATCTAGGCACTTACCTCCTGGGCGGCGAACTCGGCATCGAATGCGTCGAGACTCGGATCGATCTCGTGCATCGAGAAGCTATCGCGCGTGGCGTCCAGAGTCTTCAGACCCTCGCCGGTGATGTAGGCGACGACCTTCTCGCCGGCCTTGAACTCGCCCCGCTGGGCCAGCTTGCGCAGGACGGCGATCGTGACGCCGCCGGCGGTCTCGGTGAAGATCCCGGTGCCTTCGGCGAGCAGCTTGATCCCTTCGCGGATCTCGCCGTCGGAGACGGAGCTGATGTTGCCGCCGGTGGCGCGGGCGTGCTCGATCGCGTAGGGACCGTCGGCCGGGTCGCCGATCGCGAGGCTCTTGGCGATCGTGTCAGGGCGCTGCGGCTTGACCACGTCGCGGCCTTCGGCGAAGGCGGTCGCCACCGGGCTGCAGCCGTCGGCCTGGGCCCCGTGGAAATGCGGCTGCTCGCCCTCGACCAGGCCGAGGTCGATCCATTCCTGGAACCCGCGGCCCAGTTTGGTGAAGAGTGAGCCCGAGCCGATCGGCGCGACGACCCGGTCGGGGAGTTCCCAGCCGAGCTGCTCGACCGTCTCGAAGGCGAGCGTCTTCGAGCCCTCGGCGTAGTAAGGGCGCAGGTTGACGTTCACGAATGCCCAGGGCTGGGCGTCGACGAGTTCGGTGCAGAGCCGGTTGACGGCGTCGTAGTTGCCGCGGACACCGACCAGGTTGGTCCCGTAGACGTCGGAGGCGATCAGCTTCTGTTCCTCGAGGTCGGCCGGGACGAGCACGTAGGACTCGAGGCCCTCGGCGGCGGCGCGGGCGGCGACCGCATTGGCGAGGTTCCCGGTCGAGGCGCAGGCGATCGTCGTGAAGCCGAGCTCCATGGCCTTGGCGACGGCGACCGCGACGACCCGGTCCTTGAAGGAGTGGGTCGGATTGGCGGCGTCGTTCTTGATGTAGACCTCGGCTTCGGTGCCGAGCAGATCCGCCAACCGGTCGGCGCGGACCAGCGGCGTCAGCCCCGGCTCCAGCGGGTCGCCGCCGGGCTTGCCGGAGGTCGGAAGAAAGTCGCTGTAGCGCCAGATCCCGTGGGAACCGGCCTGGATCCGCCGCTTGGCCTCCGCCGCGTCCAGCCCCGAGTGGTCGTAGGAGACCTCAAGCGGGCCGAAGCAGTGTTCGCAGAAATATGCGGCGGACTCCTGGTACTTCGTCCCGCACTCCTTGCACTTCAAACCTTCGACTGGCATCCGATCACTTCCCTTATGTGAAAAAGACTTCGCCACGTGGGGCGAAGTCCGATCGGACATCCCCCACATCTGTCAGATCAACTGCGATCTGCTGGAGTTGGCACCTGCCTCGGACCTTTCGATCCGAGATGGTTGCCGGGGCTTCACTGGGCCAGTCCCTCCACCCCTCTAGATGTGGCGCTTATGTGTGGGCGAAGCCTACCACGAACCAGAAGACGTTTCCGATGCCTCGCCGGCGGCTAACCTACACCTGTGATCGCGATTCTCCCCTACGACGAGACGACGGGCGGCCTCGATGCCGAACCTCCCGAAACCACGGCTGCGACGCACCCGTCGCGGCGAGCTCGTCGCACCGGTCGAGTCCGCTGAGCAACAAACCCCGCGGGTCGAGCAGATCGAGTGGGGTGGCCTGCGCTGGGTCAACATCGAGCACGCGGGCGCACTGGAGCGTGCCTGGCTCGAGGAGCACTTCGACTTCCACGCCCTGGATCTCGAGGACGTCCTCTCCCGAAACCAGCGCCCGAAGATCGACATCTACGACGACTACCTCTTCAGCGTCCTGAACCTGCCGGTCTTCGACCGCGCGGCCAAGCGTCTCGGCGCGGGCGAGCTGGACCTCTTCGTCGGCCCCGACTTCCTCGTCACGATCCCGAACCAGCCACTGCAGCCGGTCGAGTACCTCTTCGAGCGCTGTCGCTCCAAAGAGGAGCTTCGGGAGCAGCTCTTCTCCCGCGGCTCGGGCTATCTCCTCTACCGCCTCGTCGACGACTGCTTCGACTACTGCTTCCCGATGCTGCGCAAGATCGGCAACAAGCTGGATGCCTTGGAGGACGACATCTTCGAGGGCCGCTCCGAGGACATCGTCCGCGACATCTCCAATGCCAAGCAGGAGATCATCAACTTCCGCAAGGTCATCCGGCCGCAGCGGCCGGTGCTGCGCGATCTGGAGAAAGTGAAATCTCGCTACCTCTCCCCCGACTTCGACCTCGAGATCTACTTCGACGACATCGTCGACTCGCACGAGCGGATCTGGGACATGCTCGAGAACTACAAGGAGGTGATCGAGGCACTCGAGGAGACCAACGAGTCGGTGATCTCGCACCGCCTCAACGACATCCTCCGCGTGCTGACCTCGATCAGCGTCGTGATCCTGCCGCTGACCCTGATCGCGAGCATCTGGGGCATGAACGTGAGGGTGCCAGGGCAGGACAACCTGGCCGACTTCTTCTACGTCCTCGGCGGGATGTTCATCATCCTCGTCGGCATGGTCCTCTGGTTCAAGCGACGCGGATGGCTCTAGATAAGCGGCCCGTCCTCTGCTCCCGGGCGAGCGCACCCATGATTACCGGGCGATCTCGCGCCCGCCCTTCCGCGTCCGGGCGCGGCTTCGCATAGGCTCACCGCCCGTGGCAAATTTTCGGATCTGGGCGCCATGGCGCCTCGCCTACGTGTCAGACGCCGCCAAGGACATCGAGGAGGAGTGCATCTTCTGCGCCAAGCCCGCGCAGGATGACGACGAGGGCAACCTGATCGTCCACCGCGGTGAGCGCGCCTTCGTGATCCTCAACCTCTACCCGTATACGAACGGGCACCTGATGGTGGCGCCTTACGAGCACATCGGCGCGATCCAGGAGATCCCGCCGGAGACGACCGCCGAGATGATGGCGCTCGCCCAGGCCGGGATCCGCCGACTCGAGGACGCCTACTCGCCGCACGGCTTCAACGTCGGCTTCAACCAGGGGCGGATCGCCGGAGCCGGGGTCGAGCACCACATCCACATGCACGTGGTCCCGCGCTGGTCCGGCGACAACAACTTCATGCCGGTGATCGCCGAC
This sequence comes from Actinomycetota bacterium, assembly GCA_018268605.1. Taxonomy (GTDB): domain Bacteria; phylum Actinomycetota; class Thermoleophilia; order Solirubrobacterales; family 70-9; genus VAYN01. The sequence goes on from JAFDWG010000325.1 coordinate 3,729, forward strand.
ACCAAAGTGATGCCCCAGACGATCGAGCAGAGCTACTCCGCCCTGAAAGGGACCAATTGGACCTGAACCCCCAGATCTTCAAGGCCTACGACATCCGTGGCCTCTACGGCGAGGAGATGGACGAGGGCACCGCGAACGCGATCGGGCGCGCTTTCGTGCGCGTCCTGCGACGGCTGCGTGACAAGCCGGCCGGAGAGCTGCGCGTCGGCCTCGGTCGCGACATGCGGCTGACCGCGCCGAAGATGGCGGCGGAGCTGCGCGACGGGATGATCTTCGAGGGCGCCCATGTGGTCGACGCGGGCATGGTCGCCACCGAGATGCTCTACCACCTGGTCGGCTCGCGGGGCCTCGACGGCGGCGCGATGGTCACCGCGTCCCACAATCCGAAGGCATATACCGGTGTGAAGCTTGTCCGCGAGGGCGCGCTGCCGCTCTCCGGGGACGCCGGGATCGGCGAAGTGAAGACGGAGATCGAAGCCGGGCTCGGTGGGGCCCCGGGCGGCGGTGAGCTCGAGGAGGTCGACATCTGGGACGAATACCGCGCCCATGCGCTGGGATTCATCGACCCGGCGGCGGTCAAGCCGATGAAGGTCGTGGTCGACGGCGGCAACGGGATGGGCGGCCCGATGGTCGGCCCGATCCTCGAAAAGATGCCGCTGGAGCTGGAGAAGATGTACTTCGAGCCGAACGGCGAGTTCCCCGACCACGAGCCGAACCCGCTGCTGGAGGAGAACCGGCGGATGATCATGGACCGGGTGCGCTCGACCGGCGCTGACCTGGGCATCGCCTGGGACGGCGACGCGGACCGCTGCTTCTTCATCGACGGCTCCGGAGAGTTCTGCGACGGCGACTTCATCTGCGCCCTCCTGGCGCGCTCGATCCTCGCCAAGGACCCCGGCGCGACGATCCTCTACGACCCGCGCTCGAGCCGCGCGGTACCGGATCTGGTCGCCGCCGAAGGCGGCCGCTCCGACCTTTCGCGGGTCGGCCACGCCTTCTTCAAGGCGCGGATGCGCGAGGAGGGCGCTGCCTTCGGCGGCGAGGTGTCCGGCCACTACTACTTCCGCGACTTCTGGAACGCCGACTCGGGGGCGATCCCGGCGCTGTTGATGCTGGAGCTGCTCTCCAAGGAGGGGCGGACGATCGGCGATCTCATGGACGAGTTCCGCTCGAAGTACTTCATCTCCGGGGAGATCAACTCGCAGGTCGCCGACCAGGCGGGGAAGCTCGACGAGATCCGCGAGCGCTACTCCGACGGGAGGATCGCCGAACTCGACGGCGTCTCGGTCGATTACGAGGATTGGCACTTCAATGTACGCCCGTCGAACACCGAGCCGCTGCTGCGGCTGAACCTCGAGTCGCTGGTCTCCCGGGGGGACATGGAGCGCCGCCGCGACGAGGTCCTGGGATTGATCCGCGGGTGACGACCACCCCCGAGGAGGCGCTCGAGCAGGCGGCCCTCGCGGGCGTGCACCGGTTGGCGATCCCGACCCCTTTCGCGGTCGGCAAGGTCAACTCCTACCTGATCGAGGACGACCCGCTGACCCTGATCGACGGCGGGCCCAACTACGGGACGGCACTCGACATGCTGAGCGAATCGATCGCCGCCCACGGGCACTCGATCGAGGACATCGGCCTGATCCTCCTCACCCACAACCACACCGACCACCTGGGCCTGGCCCAGATCGTGGTCGAGCATTCGGGGGCCGAGGTCGGCGCGCTGGGCGCGGCGGCGGAGCGCCTGGCCAACTACACCGCCGAAGCCGATGCCGACGACGCCCTGGCGGTCGAACTGATGCTGAGCAGCGGCATCCCGGAGGAGATCGCGCTGGCGTTGCGCTCGGTCTCCTCCTCCTATCGCGGCTGGGGCGCGCCGGTGAACGTGACGCGGCGGCTGGCCGACGGCGACGTGGTAGAGCTCGCCGGGCGCAGGCTCGAGGTCCAGCACCGCCCCGGGCACAGTGTCATGGACACCGTCTTCTGGGACGCCGAGCGCCAGCTCGGCTTCGTCGGCGACCACCTCCTCCCCCATATCTCCTCGAATCCGCTGATCAGCCGGCCGCTCGACGGCTCGCCTGGCCGCACGCGCTCACTGATCGCCTACCTCGACTCGCTGGGCAAGACCCGCGGGCTTCCTGAGGGCAGCATCCTCCTCGGCGGCCACGGGGAGCCGATCGACGACCACCGCTCCCTGATCGAGACCCGCCTGGCCTCGACCGATCGCCGCAAGGAGAAACTGGAGCGCCTGCTCTCGGACGGCCCTCGCTCGGGCTACGAGCTGGCCCAGTCGATGTGGGGCAACATCGCCGTCACCCAGGCCTTCCTCACCCTCTCCGAGGTGATCGGCCACATGGACATCCTCGAGGACGAAGGCCGTGTCCGCGAGATCGACGACGACGGCGTGATCCGCTTCGAAGCGGTCGCGTAGGCTCTCGGCGTAGATGGTCTCGTTCGGCGCGCGGAGGTCGGGAAAACCGGCAAAGAAACGGATGCTGATCATCGTGAATCCGTACGCGACGACCGTGTCGGATCGGCTGCGAAACCTCGTCGTCTATGCGCTCCAGGGCCGCTATGAGGTCGAGGCGGTGCAGACGCAGGCGCAGAACCATGCGACCGAGATCGGCCGCGAGGCGCGCGACGGCGGCTACGACGTGGTCGTCTCCTTCGGCGGCGACGGCACCTTGAACGAGGTCGCCAACGGCCTCGCCGGGACCGATATGCCGATGGCGATCCTCCCCGGCGGCTCGGCGAACGTGGTGGCGCGCAGCCTCGGCATCCCCAACGATGTGGTCGACGCGACCGAGCACCTCCTCTCTCTCGCCGACGAGTGGGAGCCGCGGAAGATCGATCTTGGCCGCGTCGACGACCGCTACTTCGTCTTCGCCTGCGGCGCGGGCATCGACGCCACGGTGGTGAAGCGGGTGGACTCCCGGCCCAGGCTGAAGGCCCGCTTCGGCCCTTGGTTCTACAGCTGGGCCGGCGTCTCGGCCTTCTACCGCAGCTACCTGGTCAATCCGGTGCGCCTGCGCGTCGCCGTCGACGACCGCGCCCCGGTCGAGGGTGTCACCGCGATCGCCCAGAACTCCGACCCCTTCACCTACTTCTCCACCAAACCGGTCTACGTCAACGAGAACGTCGCGATCGACAGCGGCACTCTCTCGCTCGCCGTCTTGAAGCGTGCCGCCCAGCGCGACATGCCCACCCTCCTGCCGAAGCTCTTCTCGCAGAAGAAGCCCGCGGTCCGCCACCGCCAGATCGTCGGTTTCGAGGGCGTGTCCAAGGCGACTATCGAGTCGATCTCCGAGGACCGCTCCGGCGCCCCCCGCTCCTTCCAGCTCCAGGTCGACGGCGACTACATCGGCGAGCGGACGAAGGTCGAGCTGGGCATCGAGCCTGGTGCGTTGACGATCATCGCCTGAGCGGGGCGGCAGTCCTAGGTGCGGAGCCCAGGACAGGAGGGTTCCGCCCATTCGAACGGTCAGGGATCTGCGGTGTTCGCTATTCGCCTATACGACGGTTTTCGAACACCGCAAGGCTGCGGTGTTGATTCCTGACCGTTCGGAGCCCGGCGTACGACCCGGCCCGCCGCGCTGCCCCTCATAACCCGGCCATCTCGCGTCCTTTGTCTCAGTCCAGCAACCCCGTTTCGCGGGCCGAGACCGCCGTCTGCATCAGCGTCTCCGACGCGTCGAACCTCGGCACCCAGCCGAGCTGCTCGCGGGCCTTTGCGGTGTCCATGATCACCGGGGTGGTAAGGGCGGTTGCCCACTCGAGCTGGGGGCTGATGAAAGAGAGTCGGCCGGCGACGGCGGTGCCGACGCCGAGGGCCGGGCGGGGGACGCGGACCGAGCGCCAGCCGAGTGCGCGGGCGATGTGGGAGATGAGGATCTCTCCATCGCCGGCGAGGTTATAGGCGCCAGGGTTGCCCTTGCCCTCGACCGCGGCGACGAGGGCGGTGGCGACATCGTCGTGGTGGACGAGCTGGAGGGGGACGCCGGCGTCGGGGAGGATCGGCCGCAGTAGCGGGATCCGGTCGAGGACGTGGCGGCGAAGGCGCGGCGTCGGGTCGCCGAGGCGGGCGGCGTCGACCGTCTGCTCGATCAGCATCGTCGCCCGCGGCCCCGCCACGATGCACGGACGGACGACATAGGCGTCGATGTCGGACCCCGCCAGGACGTCGTCGAGGGTCTCCTCCAACTCCGCCTTCTGCTGCGAGTAGTAGAAGCGAGACGAGCCGATCGCCGGCGTCTCCTCCGTGAGCGGCTGCGGGTTGTCGGGGTGAAAGCCGTAGGCGGCCACCGATGAGGCGTAGACGAGCCGCCCCACCCCGGCCTCGGCCGCGGCTTCGAAGACATTGCGGCTGCCCTCGAGGTTGATCCGCCTGGTCTCCTCCCGGTCACCGAAGATCGCGAAGGCGAGGTGGACGACGACGTCGGCGCCGTCGAAGAGCTCGGCCAGGTGGCCACGGTCGAGGATGTCCCCGCGCTGGTAGGTCGCCTTGCGCCAACCCGCGGAAGCCGGGTCGAAGGGCCGGCGCGCCATCCCCCGCACAGCCGCAATCGCCTCACTTGCCTCGAGCGCGTCGATCAGCGAGCCTCCGACCTCCCCCGTCGGCCCGGTGACGGCGACGGTCAAGCCCATCGTTCAGGCGGTCGGAGTTATGCGGTAGGCATCAAACACAGACTCGACGTTGCGCAGTCGAGTGATGCAGTGTTTGAGCTGCTCGGTGTCGCCGACCTCGATCACGAACTTGTTTTTCACCATCGGGTGGCTGGTCGTGCAGGAGGCGCCGATGATGTTGATGCCGCCCTCCGAGAACGTCCGGGACAGGTCCTCGAGCAGGCGGGTGCGATCGTAGGCGTCGATCTGTACTTCGACCCGGTAGGACGCCTCGTTGTCGCCCTCCCAGGCGACGTCGACGAAGCGCTCCGGTGCCCGTTTCAGCGCCTTCACGTTTTTGCAGTCGGTCCGGTGGATGGTGATCCCGCGGCCGAGGCTGACGTAGCCCGCGATCTCGTCGCCGGGAACCGGTCGGCAGCACTTGGCGAGCCGGACCGCGACGTCCTCGACGCCCTTCACGACGATTCCGTAGTTGGAGGCGTCCTTGGTGCGCCGGGCGCGATCGGAGTGCTCGGTTGCGGGCAGAACGGCGTCGGCATCGACCGCCTCCCCCGCTCTCAGCCGCTGCAGGATTTTGTTGACGACCGTCTTGGTCGACACTTTGCCCTGGCCGAGGGCGATGTAGAACTCGGTCCCTTTGCGGAAGCCCATCTCGCGGATGACGTCGGCGAGCAGCGCCGAACCGGCGATTTTCTGCATCGGCACGCCGCGCTTTTTCAGCGCCTCCTCGAGGCCCTCGCGACCGTCACGCTCGGCGTCCTCACGCCGCTCCTCTTTGAACCAGGCCCGGATCTTGTTGCGGGCGCGGCTGGTACGGACCAGTTTCAGCCAGTCCATCGAGGGCGCACGTTTCTGCTTCGCGGTCAGCACCTCGACGATGTCGCCCGAGCGCAACTGGTAGTGGAGCGGGACGATCGCTCCGTTCACCTTCGCGCCGACGCAGCTGTGGCCGACGTCGGTGTGCACCGCGTAGGCGAAGTCGAGCGGGGTCGAGCCGGCCGAGAGGTTCTTCACTTCACCCTTCGGCGTGAAGACGAAGACCTCGTCCTCGAAGAGGTCGACCTTCAGCGATTCGAGGAACTCGGTCGGGTCCTGTTCGCCCTCCGCCTCGACCAGCTGGCGCAGCCAGGTCATCTTCTCCCGCTGGGGGTCCCCCTGGCCGCCCTCTTTGTAGGCGACGTGGGCGGCGATCCCGTACTCGGCGAGCTTGTGCATCTCCTCCGTGCGGATCTGGATCTCGAGCGGCTTGCCCTCCGGCCCGATCACCGTCGTGTGGAGCGCCTGGTACATGTTGGCCTTCGGCATCGCGACGAAGTCCTTGAAGCGGCCGGGCAGCGGCTTCCAGAGCGAGTGGATGACGCCGATCGCGCCGTAACAGTCCTTCACCGAGCCGACGATCACGCGCATCGCGGTGAGGTCGAAGATCTCGTTGAACTCGCGGCCCTTTTTGGCCATCTTCGTGTAGATCGAGTAGAAGTGCTTGGCGCGGCCGGAGATCTCGGCGCGGATGCCGACCTCGTCCAGCTCCTCGGCAAGGAACTCGCCCGCCTCGGCAACGTACTTCTCGCGCTCGTCGCGCTGCTGGGCGACCAGCTGCTTGATTTCCGCGTACTTGCGCGGGTGGAGCGTGGCGAACGCGAGATCCTCGAGCTCCCACTTGATCGCGTGGATCCCCAGGCGGTGCGCGAGCGGCGCGTAGATCTCCAGCGTCTCGTGGGACTTCAGGGTCTGCTTCTGCTTCGGCAGCGCGCCGAGCGTGCGCATGTTGTGAAGCCGGTCGGCCAGCTTGATCAGGATCACCCTGACGTCGGTGGCCATCGCCACCATCATCTTGCGGTAGTTCTCGGCCTGGCGCTCGTCGCGACTCTCGAAGTTCATCCCGGTCAACTTGGTGACGCCGTCGACCAGCGCGGCGATTTCCTCGCCGAATTCCTCGCGGACCTCGTCCAGGGTCGCGCTCGTGTCCTCGACCGTGTCGTGGAGGAGCGCCGCGCAGAGCGTGTCGGTGTCCAGCCGCATCCCGGCGCAGATCTGGGCCACCCCTACCGGGTGGGTGATGAACTCGTCACCCGAGTAGCGCTTCTGGTCTCCGTGGTGGTCACAGGCGAATTCGAAGGCCTGGGCGACTTTGTCCCGGTCGATCGTCGCGACCGCGACGGCGGCCCCGCCGGCCGTACCCTCCTCCTGGGCAGAGTCGAACTCCTCGATGACCGCGAACAGGTCGCCGAGCAGCTCTTTGCGCTCTAGGGAGATTTTTGGCTCTGCAGAAATGACTGTGCCTCCGAGTGCTGCTCGCTGTAGGCGCGGAACGACGCCGAGCGATCAAGATCCGTCCCTTCAGAGGATACGACGCCGACCGAGCCGGCGCCGCCATTCGTGTCGCCGGCAACGAGCCCCAGCTCCCGCAGCACGCGGAAGCAGCGCGCCGCGGTCTCGGGGTCGAGGCAGTGCGGGCCGAGCCCGGCCAGCGTCGCGCGGAGCTCGGGCCCGGACGCCTCGCCGACCGAACGCAGCGACCGGAAGACGCCGGCGATCGTCTCCCGCGAGGGGGCTTGCCGGCCGAGCACGCCGAGGCCGAACTCCCGCTCGGCGTCGGAGTAGAGCGGGTGGAGGAAGCCCGGGGCGGCCCGCGGGACCTCCTCCTCGTCGAGGCCGTCGCCGGCGCTGAGCATCGCCGCACGTGCGACCTCGAGCAATGCCGCCTTGTCGGCGCCGGGCGCCGCCACCGGCCCATCGCCATCGCCCGCGGCGGCGGAGGGGACGGCGACCCGTTCCTTGTCGAGGCGCGACCGCGGAGTGTCGACGAGGACCACGTGTTCGAAGGAGGCCGCGAGGTCGGGGGCCAGCGCCAGCGCCGCGTAATCGACCAGAGCCAGCCCGCTGTTCGCCCGCGCCGCGAGCCCGGCCACCGCCCCGGACCCACAGCGGTGGCAGGCGATCAGCGCCGCCCCGCCGTTGAACCGGGCGAGCCCGGTGGCCCCGTTGGCGAGCGCCGCCCGCCGCGAGGCGTCGGCGGTGACCGCGAGCACTCCGGCGCCGCTAGACACGAGCTCGGCGATCGTCGCGGTCGGGGATGAGCCGGCGCCCCGAACGACCTTCCGCGGTCCGCCCGCGAGACGCCCGTGGAGCCTTTCCGCCTCATCGGGATGGTTTCGCTCCACACCCTCGCCCGGCTCGCGGCCGAGCTCGGCCTCGAAGCGCGCCCACCACTCGGCTTCCGCACAGTCACAGGGATGCGGGGACAGGGCATCGGCCTCGGCCACCAGCGGGTAGACCTCGCGCAGGATCACGCGCGGCTCGACCGCCCCGTTCCAGTGATTGACCTCGAGGCGGACGGCGGCGTCGAGCATGTCCTCGTCCTCGACGCCGAAGCTGGTGCGGCCGAAGGCGACGCCGAGAGCGCGATGCGAGCCGCTGTGAAGGCTGAACCTCGAGTGCCTGCCCTCCTCGCCCATGGTCCGTACGTCGGTCACCCGCGCGGATGGCACCATCAGGCGCACGCCGGGATTGCCCATCCCGAACGGTGCCAGCTGCCCGAGCTCTTCGGCCAGGTCGAGGCCGAGCCCTACGCCGCCGACCATCGCATCGATCCGCTCGGTCCGCTTCAGGTCGTCGGGACCGAGAACTTCGCCCGCGTGGGCGGCGAATGCCGCGCGGAACGCCTCCACGTTCTCGGCCCGGAGCGATAACCCCGCAGCGGCCTTGTGGCCACCGAAGCTCTCCAGGTGCTCGGAGCAGGCAGCGAGCGCGGCGTGCAGGTCGAAGCCGGGAATGCTGCGACCCGAGCCGCGCCCTCCCCCCTCGCCGTCGAGCGAGATCACGACCACGGGGCGGTGATGGCGCTCGACCAGGCGCGAGGCGACGATGCCGACCACGCCGGGGTGCCATCCCTCGCCGGCCAGGACGAGCCCGTTGGCATCCTTCAGCTCGTCGGGTAGCTCGCGCCGGGCAGCTTCGGCGGCCGCGTCGACCTCGCGCTCGGTCGCCCGCCGCTCCGAATTGGCGCGACCGAGCTCCTCGGCGATCTGCTTCGCCCGCGCCTCGTCGTCGGTGAGCAGCAGCTCGACCCCCGCGTCCGCTCGGTAGAGGCGGCCGGCGGCGTTGATCCGCGGGGCGAGCCGGAATCCCAGGTCGCCCTCGTCGAGGCGGCTAGAGTCGCATTTCGAGGCCGCCATCAGCGCCCGCAGTCCGACCCTGCCGGTCCGCCGTATCTCGGCGAGGCCGCGCTTGACCAGCGACCGGTTCTCGCCGATCAGCGGGACGACGTCGGCGACCGTGGCCAGGGCGACGAGGTCCAGATCCTTCTCGGCGTCCCTGCCTTCGCGGAGCGCGCAGGCGAGCTTCCAGGCGACCGCCGTCCCGCACAACGACGGGAACGGGTAGCCGGAGACCTCCGGGTGCAGGATCAGGCAGGGCGGCAGCTCCTCGCCGCGCTGATGGTGATCGGTGACGATCACTTCCATCCCCAGGTCCTGCGCCTGTGCGACCTGCTCGACCGCGGTGATGCCGCAATCGACCGTGATCAGCAGACCGGTCCCGCGCTGCGCGAGCTTCTCCACGTTCGCCGAGCCGAGACCGTAGCCGTCGGCGATCCGATCCGGGATCAGCCAGTCGCAATCGGCCCCGAGCCCACGCAGGGTCGAGATCATCAGCGCGGTGGCGCTGACGCCGTCGACGTCGAAGTCCCCGTGGACGGTGATCCGCTCGCCCGCCTCGATCGCCCCGAGCACGAGGCCGACGACCTCGTCCATCCCCTCGAACATCTCCGGCGGATGGGACTCGTCGGCGGCGAGGAAGGCCCGTGCCTCCTCCGGCGTGCGGTACCCGCGCCGGACGAGCGTCACGGCGACCGGGCGGCTCAGTCCGAGCTCGTCGGAAAGGGCGCGAGCCTCGGCGAAGTCATATGGGTCGGCGGCGAACGCCTTGACGGATTCCGGCACACAACCAGGCTAGGAAGACGTCCGGCGGCAAAAGGCCGGCGCTCTGCCCGCAAGATCCCCGTAGACGACGTTCTAGTCGTAGTGCGGTTCGCGGCTGCCGATCAGCCAGACGACGCCGAGGCCGATCAGGACCCCCGGGATCGCCGAGAGGGCGGTGCCGATCGTCGTGTTGCCGACCGATTGGCCGTCGATCACGAGCACGATCGCGCCGACCGCCAGCGCGCCGAGGACTGCGCCGACGAAGGCCCCGACGATCCCCTGCCAGAAGCGATCGGGCAGGAAGACCGTGAAGTGCCAGAGGGCGATACCCATCGTGAGCCACACCAGGACAGCCATCAGTCGGTCACCTCGCTCATCGCCTCTTCCCTTTGCGCCGCTGGGCGCGTTTTTCCCGCCGTTCCTCGTTCCGTTTGCGCCGCTCTGCCGACTCCGGGTTGGCGGTGGCGCCGTTCCCTCGCGGGGTCGGCGCGGGCGCCTGCTGGGGCTCAGGCGCGCTCGGCGCCTCCGGCGCCTCGACCTCTTGCGATGCCGCGGCCACCTCGGGCGCCTCGGTCTCGGCCTCGGCGACCTGGCTCCTGCCGAACAGGCGGGCCCGCGGCCGGTCCTCCGAAGGGGGCGCTTCGCGCTCGACGTCGGCGGCGATCTCCGCTTCGGTCTCGTCGTCGTCGGCAAGCCTGACCACCTGCGTGCCGTCGGCGTACGCGGGCACCAGGCCGCCCTCCACCTCGGCGATCCGTTGACGCCGCCGGATGAAGCCCGGCTCGCGTTCCTTCCAGGCGGTCAGCACCGGCGAGGCGATGAAGATCGAGGAGTAGGTGCCGGAGGCGATCCCGATGAGCATCGCGAAGGCGAAGTCCTGCAGCGTCGAGGTGCCGAAGATCAGCAGCGAAAGCACCGCGAGCAGGGTCGAGAAGCTGGTCGCCAGCGACCGGGTCATGACCTCGCTCATCGAGCGGTTGACGATCTGCGAGAACGCCGCGCGCGGCATGCGCGGCATGTTCTCTCGTATTCGGTCGAACACGATGATCGTGTCGTACAGCGAATAGCCCAAGATGGTCAGGAAGGCGGCCACCGTCCCGCTTGAGACTTCTTTGCCGGTCAGCGCGTAGACGCCGCCGGTGATCAGGATGTCGTGGAACAACGCGATCAGCACCGGGACCGCGAATTTCGGCTCGAATCGCAGGGCGACGTAGATCAGGATCACGAGCAGCGAGAAGATCAGCGCCTTGACGGCGGATTCCGCCACCTGGTTGCCGAAGGTCGGCCCGACGCTGGTGCTTTCGAAGCCCTGGGGACTGATCCCGTAGTCGGCGGCGAGTTCTTTTTCGACGCTGTGGACTTCACCCGGCTGCAGCTGGGCCGACTCGATCTGGAAGACGTTGGAGCCGAAGTGCGGGACCGTGACCTGCTGCACCTCGGCGTTTTCGACCCCCGATTCTTCGAGGCTCGATTTGACCGCCTCCTCATTGGTCGGCTTTTCGAGAGCCGCAGTCATCCGCGTGCCCGACTTGAAGTCGATGCCGAAGTTCAGCTCCTTCGTCGACAGCGCGACCGCACCGATGATCAAGATGATCCCCGAGAAGGTGAAGAACCAGCGGCTGGAGCCCATGAAGTCGAGGCGCCAGTTGCGCCCCTCGCCGCCGGCTCCGAGCGCGTTGCGCGACTTCAGCAGCTTCGAGTTGCTCATCGTCCCGAGCAGCGCCTGAGTGAAGACGACGGCGGTCAGCAGCGAGGTGAGCGTGCCCACACCGAGGGTGAAGGCGAAGCCCTTGACGCCCGCGGTGGCGAGGACAAAGAGGATGAACGCGGTGAGGATCGTGACGACGTTCGCGTCGATGATCGTCGAGATCCCGCGTTTGTAGCCGGCGGTGATCGCGCTCTGCATCGAGCGACCAGCCCGGACCTCCTCCTTTATTCGCTCGAATATGACGATGTTCGAGTCGGCCGCGACCCCGATCGTCAGCACCAGGCCCGCGATCCCCGGCAGCGTCAGGGTGATCGGGATCAGTTTGATCATCGCGAAGAAGATCACCCCGTAGGCGGCCAGCGCGATGACCGAGATCAGCCCGAGGAAGCGGTAGTAGGCGAGCAGGAAGATGATGACGAGGGCGAGGCCGATGATCCCGGCCTTGATGCCATCGTGGAGCGCCTGCGAGCCGAGCGTCGCCGAGACCTGCGTCTCGGAGATCAGGCGCAGTTCGATCGGCAGGGCGCCGATCTGCAGCGTGGTCGCGAGTTCCTGCGCCTCTTCAAGGCCGTGTTCGCCGGAGAACCCGCCCGAGATCTGGGCGCCTTGGCGGCCGTCGATCCCATCCGGGTTTTCCTGGAAGTTGATGATCGGGCGGCTCTTGACTTCGTTGTCGAGGATGACCGCGAAGTGGCCCGACCGCGCCGCCGCTTCTTCACCGGCGATGGCCTGCGACTGGCCTCGCAGGGCGATCTTGCGGGTGACGTTCTGGAAGTTTTCCCGACCCTGGTCGGTGAATTTGAAGGCGACGTTAGGTTCGTTGTTCTGCCCGTATTCCTGCTTCGGTTCGGTGATTTCGCGACCGGAGAGCGCGTATTCGTCGTTCAGCGCGAACCAGCCGGGCTGGGCCGTTTCGTCGACTTTCCCGGTGTTGTCAGTGGGAAGTTCGGAGACGAGGACGGTTCCCGCCGGGATTTCGATGACCGTCGTCCCGTTCTTCGACAGCGTTTCACCGGTCGGGGATTCGTAGAGGTCCTTTTCGCTCAGCACGGGGCCGGCGAGCAGCTTGTGCTTCGAGTTGTCTTCGAAGAGGTAGAAGCGGGGCTTGGCGACCGAGCATTTTTCGCATTCCGCTTTGGTTTTCGGCGTCTGTTTCTCCGCCAGCAGCGCCGCCTGGTAGGCGTTCGGGTAGGCACCGGACGACATCAGGATTTTGCTCTCGAAGCTTTTCGTGTTGCGGCCGGCTTCTTCCCATTCTTTTTCGAGCTTTTTCATCGCCGCGGGAGGCGCCTGGGTGCCCGGGTGGCCGCCGATGACGCGCTCCTGGCCGAGCAGGTTCGGCTCCCAGTCGTAGAAGAAGAGCTGCGCGGTCGTCCCCACCTGTTCGGCGGCGCGGTTGGCGTCGGTGACCCCGGGCAGGCCGACCGTGATGTTGGTGTTGCCGAGTCGCGCGACTTCAGCCTCGGACACGCCGAGGTTGTTGATCCGCTTTTCGATGATGTTGATCGAGTCTTCGATGTCCTGGCCGGAGACTTCGGTCGCCGTGCCGGTCGGCTGGCCTTCGTAGACCAGCTGCAGGCCGCCCTGCAGATCGAGACCCAGCTTCGTTTCCTTGGTCGCGATGACGATGCCCGAGATGGCCACCAACGCGATCACGAAGAGCAGGACGAAGAGGTGCTGCCGCCTGGAACCCACGAGTGCCTACCCCTCCGGGGTCAGGACAAGCAAGAGCCCGCCGTCGTCGTCATAGGCGGGGAAGACGTCGGCGACGGCTTTCGCCGGAAGATCGCCCTCGGCGTTGACCGACACACGCTTGCCGAGGGAGCGCACGCCCCACTCGAGCGAAGTCTCGATCGGATCCGTCGTGCCGTCTTTGTCCGTGTCGGCCTCCGGGCCACCATCGCCCGGGTCGATCCAATCCAGGCCGAGCACCTCGCGCACCGGACGTCCGATCACGTCCTCATCGGTCAAACCCGTCAACTCGTAGCTCCCCTTGCCCGCGTCGATAACCCGTTCCTGCTGATCGCAGACGAAGAACGCCGCGTTCGGAGCCGGATAATAATCGTCGAGTAGTTCGAATACGAATCCGAAGCCACATTTCGAGCAACCCTTGGGGCGGCGGCTGAATCCTTCGGTCCTCGAGCCGCTGACCTCGCGGTGACCGCAGTTGGGGCAGATGAAAAACGGCATGGTTGCGACAGGCTAGATGATCAGGTTTCAGGAGGAGTTAAGCGCGAGCGGCCGAGCGGGTACACAATCTGGCGCCGGCCTCAGAACAGGCTCGCCGCGCCTTCTGGGGCCGGTAAGCCCAGGTGGTCGTAGGCGCGCTGGGTGAGAACCCGGCCGCGGGGGGTCCGTTTCAGGAGGCCCTGCTGCAGGAGGTAGGGCTCGAGCACGTCCTCGATCGTGTCCTGCTCCTCCCCGATCGCGATCGCGAGGGTCGAGAGGCCCACTGGGCCACCGGCGAATTTCGTCGCGACGACGTCGAGCAGTGCGCGATCGGCGCGGTCGAGACCTGCCTCGTCGACCTCGAGCATCGCCAAGGCACCCGCCGCCACGTCGGCGTCGATCGTCCCCCTCTCCTTCACCTCTGCGTAATCGCGCACCCGCTTCAACAGCCGGTTGGCGACGCGCGGCGTGCCGCGCGAGCGCGACGCGATCGTGTGCGCGCCCTCTGCGTCGATCTCGACCTCGAGGATCCCGGCGGAACGCTCGACGATCAAGGCCAGGTGCTCGGGGCTGTAGTGCTCGAGGCGGTGGCTGACGCCGAAGCGGTCGCGGAGCGGGGTGGTCAGAAGGCCCGCGCGGGTGGTCGCGCCGATCAGCGTGAAGGGCGGCAGGGGCAGCGTGACCGTGCGCGCGCCTGCTCCCTGCCCGAGGACGACCGGCAGCTCCCCGTCCTCCATCGCCGGATAGAGCGTCTCCTCGACCGCACGGCCGAGTCGGTGGATCTCGTCGATGAAGAAGACGCTGCCGGGCTCCAGGGCGGTGAGGAAGGAGGCGACGTCGGCCTTGCGCTCGAGCGCCGGGCCCGCGGTCTGCACCAGCGGGACGCCGAGCTCGGCGGCGACGATGTTCGCCAGCGAGGTCTTGCCCAGGCCCGGCGGGCCGGCCAGGAGGACGTGGTCGAGCGGCTCGCCGCGACGGCGCGCCGCCTCGATGAATATCCCGAGTTGCTCGGTCACCTGCACCTGGTTGACGAAGTCGGCGAGGGTCGGCGGGCGGAGGCTGCGGTCGAGGTCCTCGACGTCCGCGCGCGCGTCGTGCACCTTCACCTCGGCGTCGACCGGAACCGGGTCTCCGTCGATGCCGGGCGTGCGGATCCGGTTGGCGCCGATCGGGCCGTCGCCGGTGGGGTCGAAGTCGCTCATCACCGATTCGCGCCTGCCTTGCGGAGCGCGCCTGCCAGGAGCACCTCGGCGTCGTCGCCCTCGAGGCCGTCGAGCAGCTGCTCGGCCTCCAGCGGCTGATAGCCGAGGTTGACGAGGCCGTCGCGAGCGAGCGAGCGAGCGTCGCCTTCCTCGGCGGCGAGGATCGCCGACTCCACCTCGAGCGCTCCGGCGACCTTCTCACGCAGCTCGACGATGATCCTCTCGGCCGTCCGTTTGCCGATCCCCGGCACCGCCTGGAAGCGCTTGGTGTCGCCGGCGGCGATCGCGCGCAGCAACTCCCGCGAGCTGCCGCCGGAGAGGGCTGCCATCGCCACTTTGGGACCGACCCCGCTGACCGAGATCAGCATCCGGAAGAGCTCCCGCTCGTCTTCGGTGGCGAAGCCGTAGAGGGCGAGCGAGTCCTCGCGGGCGATCAGCTCGGCGTGCAGGAATGTCTCCGATCCGGCGGCGGGGACGGACTTCAGGGTCTCCGAGGACACCGCCAGCCGGTAGCCGACGCCGTGGGCGTCGATCACCACGTGGTCAGGACGGCGGACGAGGACCTCGCCCTTGACGGCCGCGATCATCCGGTCACCCTCGGTGCGATGCGCCGCTTGGCATCGATCGGCTCGGCCGCCCCGCTGAGCGCCAATGCCTGGCGTCGCCCTTCTCCCCCGCCGTGGCAGATCGCGACGGCGAGCGCGTCCGCGGCATGGTCGGGGGTCGGTGGCTCGGACAGGCCGAGCAGCGTGCCGACCATCCGCTGGACCTGGGCCTTGTCCGCGGCGCCCGAACCACAGACGGCCATCTTGATCGCCTGTGGCGTGTAGGCGGTGCACGGGATCCCGCGCTCCGCGGCGGCGAGCATCGCGACCCCGCTCGCCTGGCCGACCACCATCGCCGAGCCGACATTGCGGCCGAAGTACACCTGCTCCAGCGCCATCGCGCGAGGTTCATGCCAGGCCATCAGTTCCCCGATGGCAGTGTGGATCTTCTGCAGCCGCCTCTCCATCGGCATCTCCGGCCCCGTCTCGACCACACCGCCGTCGAGCGCGACCATGCGGTTGCCCTCGACCCGGACGATGCCGAAGCCGAGATTCGCCGCTCCAGGGTCGATTCCCATCACAACTTGCATAAGACACTGATTCTGGGCGTGGGATCGGATGCCTGCCGGACCCCCGCCGCGAGTGGGTTCAGGGCAAGGGACGCAAGGCGTGGCGGCGAGCGGGGCCCGGAGAACACCGCACTCCCTCAAGGTACTGCCCCTCGGACGGCCGCCTCGGCCGGAACGACGTCAGGCCGCCAACTCCTCCATCACCGAATCCGGGATATCGAAGTTGGCGTACACCTGGTCGACGTCGTCCTGGTCGTCGAGGACTTCGAGAAGGTCGATCATGCGCTGGGCGTCATGACCCTTCAGTTCGACCGTGGATTTCGGTTCGGTTGCCAGGGCGGCAGACTCGATCTCCACTCCCGCCTCTTCGAGGGCGACTTTGACCGCCGTGAGGTCCGAGGGCTCGCTGAGGACGCGCATTTTGTCGCCCTCCTCCTGGACGTCTTCGGCGCCGGCGTCGATGGCCGGCATCACGTCGTCCTCGGTGTAGCGAGCGCCATCCAGCACGACGACGCCCTTTTTCTCGAAGTTCCACGCCACCGAACCGGGCTCCCCGAGGCCCCCGCCGTGGGTCGAGAAGGCGTGGCGGATCTCGGCGCCGGCGCGGTTGCGGTTGTCGGTGAGCGCCTCGACCAGGACCGCGACCCCGGCCGGGCCGTAGCCCTCGTAGAGCACGTGTTCGTAGTTGGCGCCATCGTTGCCGGCCCCGGTGCCGGTGTCGATCGCTTTCTGGATTTTGTCTTTGGGCATCGACGCTTCGCGCGCCTTCTGCACGGCGGTACCAAGGGCCGGGTTCCCCTCGATGTCGCCGCCGCCGTCACGCGCGGCGACCGTGATCGCGCGGGCGAGCTTGGAGAAGAGCTTGCCGCGTTTCGCGTCGGCCGCGCCCTTCTTGTGTTTGATCGATGACCACTTGGAATGTCCTGACATCAGGTGTCATTCTATGAGAGGGGAAGGGCCATGGAAACGACGGTAAGGATCTGGGGCAAGAATGTCGCCGCGACCGCGGTCTTCTTCGCCATGCTCCTGGCCGCCTTCTCGCTCTGGACGCTGATCCCGCTGGGCTGGGTCTACATCGCCTCGAAGCTCGCAAAAAGCCAGTTCCCAAGCATCGGCCCCTACATGATCGTGATCGTCGGGATCATCGTCACGGTCCTGATCGACGCCTGGATCATCGGCCGCCTGAACGACCTCTACGTCCGGGTGACCGGCTCCAACCGCCTGGTCCAGAGCCGTCCGGGCTGGCTGAAGAGCATGCGCGACGCGGCGCCGGTCCAGAGCGCGGTCACCGTGGTCGAGGCCGTGATGATGTCCTCGGTGATGCTCGCCGCTCTCGCCCTGATGGTCTGGTTCTTCCTCCTGGCGGGCTCACCATTGCCGAATAACTGACGCTTCTCGGTTGGGTTGACGGTCATCATCGGTTTCGCCGCGATCGTCGTGCAGCAGCACCTCTGACCCGCCGGTCTGGCTTCAGACGATGAACTTGCCGTCTTCCTGCATCACGACGCCGTCGACTTCGAGCTTGCCGCCGAGGCGGAGGTCGCAGACGAGGTCGGTGTGGACCGCGGACTCGTTCGTTCCGCCGGACTCGGGGTACGCCTGGCCGAAGGCCATGTGGATGGTGCCGCCGATCTTCTCGTCGAGCAGGACCTCACGGGTACCCCGGTCGATGCCGTAGTTGGTGCCGATCCCGAGCTCGCCGAGTGTGCGGGCGCCCTCGTCGGTGTCGAGCTGGGCGATCAGGAACTCCTCGCCCCGCTCGGCGCTCGCGTCGACGATCTTCCCCGCCTCGAACTTGAGGCGCACGCCGGAGACCTCACGTCCACCGATCACGGCGGGCAGGTGGAACGAGACTTCGCCTTCGGTGGCGTCCTCGATCGGCCCGGTGAAGAACTCGCCGTCGGGCATGTTGTGGTCGCCGACGCAGGGGATGAACCTGCGGCCGGCGATGCCGAGCTTGATGTCGGTACCGGGCGCGGTGATCCGCACCTCCTCGTGGCCCTCGATCCACTCGGCCAGGCGTTCGGTCTCCTCGGAGGCCTTCTTCCAGGTGGTGAGCGGATCGCCGCTGTCGGCGAGACAGGCGCCGTAATAGAAATCTTCGTAGTCGGCCAGGCTCATCTCCGCCTCGGAGGCATAGGCCGAGGTCGGGAAGATGGTGTAGACCCAGCGGAAGTCACCGTCCGCGCTCCGTTTCATCGCCCGCTGCATCAGGTCCCCGGTCACCGACTGGCGCAGGGACTGGCGCTCCGGCGGCACTCCGGAGAGCTCGCGCGTGTTGGTCGTGGCTCCGATCGCGATCCGGACGTCGGCGTTGTCGACCATCCACTCCGCGAACGGCGAGATCCATTCGAGCTGCTTGTCGGTGGCATGCTTGAAATAGGCGGCGATCTGGCCGTCGAGGGCCACGTTCAGCACCGGGTTGCCTCCGGCCTTCAGCACCTCCTCGTACACAGCGAGGAGGAGCGGAGCGGCGGCGTTCTCGCCGTCGATCGAGACGACCTCGCCCTCCTGCACTTTGGTCGAGTAGCCGACCAGGATCTTCGCCAGGTTCTGGACCTTCGGGTCGCCACTCATCCTCGTGCCGCCTCTCTCTCTTGTGCTTTCGTGATCATCGCCATGAATAGCGCGTGGAAGCGCGGGTCGTCGGTCAGCTCGGGATGGAAGGCCGACGCCAGGACGCTGCCGCCACGGATCGCCACCGGATGGCCCCCCCACGTCGCGAGAGTCTCGACATCCTCGGCGATCCGCTCCACCCACGGTGCCCGGATGAAGACGGCTCGCAGCGGCTCCTCCCCCACTCCCGTCACCTCGAGGTCCGCCTCGAAGCTCTGCAGCTGCCGGCCGAAGGCGTTGCGCCGCGTCGAGGCGTCGATGAAGCCGAGGTGCTCGGCGTCGCAGACGATCATCCCGGCGCAGGTGCCGAGGATCGGCCGCCCTGCCTCATGGTGGGTGCGCAGCGCGGGCTCGATCCCGGC
This sequence comes from Actinomycetota bacterium, assembly GCA_018268605.1. Lineage (GTDB taxonomy): Bacteria > Actinomycetota > Thermoleophilia > Solirubrobacterales > 70-9 > VAYN01. The sequence continues at coordinate 22,439 of JAFDWG010000325.1, forward strand.
GGACTCGATCAGCCGGGTCATCGTCGTCGACTCCCCACCGGGGATGACGAGCCCGTCGAGGCCCTCCAACTGCTCCGGGGTGCGCACCTCGACCGCTTCCGCGCCGAGTTTCCGCAGCGTCTGCGCGTGCGCCTCGAAGTCGCCCTGGAGGGCTAGGACGCCGACCTTCAGGTCAGCTCCCGCGATGCTGAAGTAGTGCGCCCTCGGCCTCGAGCGGCCCGATCTCGAGGCCCGACATCGCCTCGCCGAGGCCGATCGAGGCCGCGGCGACCCGCTCGGGGTCCTCGTAGTGCGTGGTCGCCTCGACGATCGCCCGGGCGCGGCGGGCCGGATCGGAGGATTTGAAGATCCCCGAGCCGACGAAGTTGCCCTCGGCACCGAGTTGCATCATCAGCGCCGCGTCGGCCGGCGTGGCGATCCCGCCGGCGCAGAAGAGCGGCACCGGCAGGCGTCCAGCGGCGGCGACCTCCTGGACGACCTCGAGCGGCGCCGGAAGTTCTTTGGCGGCGGCGGCGAGCTCCTCCGGGCGCAGCAGCGAGAGCCGCTTGATGCCGGAGGTGATCTCGCGCATGTGGCGGACCGCCTCGACCACGTTGCCGGTCCCGGCCTCGCCCTTGGAGCGGATCATCGCCGCGCCCTCGCCGAGCCG
>JAFDWG010000326.1 GCA_018268605.1 Actinomycetota bacterium
ATCGGGGCGACCGCCCCGGGCAACGGCCAGGCGGGCCGCAACCCGGCGCAGGTCGGGCTCGGCGTGCAGCTCGGCTCGATCGACAACCTGATGGGCGAAGGCTCCCAGCAGTCGACCGGCGAAACGACCGACCTCTCGATCGAGGGCGAAGGCATGTTCATCATCGGCGACGGCGCCCCGCCGGCGACGCTCCCGAAAGCGGTCGAATACACCCGCGCGGGCAACTTCACCTTCAACCAGGAAGGCTATCTCTGCACCCAGGGCGGCGAGTACGTGCTCGGCAAGAAAGCCCCGGGCGGCGGCGCTCCCGACACCTACATCAACGTGCCGAAAGGCGCGACGGACGTATCGATCGGCCAGGACGGCTCCGTCTCATACGTGCCGGAAGGCGGCGGCGAACGTGTCACCGCGGGCTACATCTCGATCGCCAAATTCCAGAACGAGGCCGGTCTGCAGCGCACCACCGGCTCCAACTGGATCGAAAGCGCCGCCTCCGGCAAAGCCCAGGACGGCACGCCGGGCGAAGGCTTCGGCCTGACGATCAGCGGCACGCTGGAGATGTCGAACGTCGAACTGGCGAGCGAATTCACCAACATGATCGACGCGCAGCGCGGCTTCGAAGCCAACTCGCGGGTGATCTCGACCGCAGACGAAATGCTGCAGAACCTGGTCAACCTGAAGCGATGATCCGCCTGCACCGACTCGGCGGGTCTGAACACGAGTTCGACCTGAACCCGGACCTCGTCCTCACGGTCGAGTCGACGCCGGACACCACCGTGACCCTGAGCACGGGGGCGAAGCTCGTCGTCGCCGAGTCGCCGGACTCGGTGACGGCGGCGGTGCGCGAGTGGCGGGTCGGGATCCTCGAGCGGGCGCTGAAGCGCACCGGCCCGCAGATCGCTGAAGCGCGGCTCCGCGCTGTCGATTACCCGGCGGAGAACTGATGAAGGCCTCGACCGCGATAGGAATCGGGCTCGCCGTGGTGGGCCTTTTGGTGGGCGCGACGATGGAGGGCAGCCAGGTCGGCTCCTTCCTCGATCCACCCGCGATCCTGATCGTGTTCGGGGGCACCCTCGGCGCCACTCTCGCCTCCACCTCGATGGAGTCGATCAAGCGCATCCCGAGCCTCTACAAACGGGCGATGTCGGCGGAGCAGCACGACATGTCGGGCCGCGTGGACCTGCTCGTCTCGCTCGCCGAGAAGGCGCGGCGCGAAGGCCTGCTGGCGCTGGAGTCCGGCGTCGCCGACCTCGACGATGAGTTCACCCGCAAAGGCCTGCAACTGGTCGTCGACGGCACCGAACCGGAGGTCATCCTGCAGGTGCTGGAGAACGAAATCGACGGTGCCTCGGGGCGCGCCGCGGCCGATCGGGCGATCTTCGAGAAAGCGGGCGGCTTCGCGCCGACGATGGGGATCCTCGGCACCGTCCTCGGGCTCGTCCACGTGCTGCAGAACCTCGACCAGCCGGCGACGCTCGGCCCGGCGATCTCCGGCGCCTTCATCGCGACCCTCTACGGCGTCGCCTCGGCCAACGTCGTCTTCCTCCCGGTCGCCTCGAAGCTCCACCACATCGCCGACGCCGAGACCTCGCTGCGCGAACTGACCATCGAGGGCCTGCTGGCGATCCAGGCGGGCGACAACCCGCGGGTCGTCGCCGACAAGCTCGAGGCCTTCGTGCCGCCGGAGGAGCGGCGGGCGGTGAAGGCCGCCGCGGAGCCCGCCAAAGCCAAAGGCAAGGCCGACGCCCCGGCCGAGCCGGTGAAGGCGGCAGCCTGATGCGACCCCCCTCCTCGCGGCGGCGACGCCAGCAATCGCGGCGCGGCGACCTCGGCGGCGAGGGCGGCGGGTCGAGCGAGCGCTGGCTTCTCACCTACGCCGACATGATCACGCTGCTGCTCGCCCTCTTCGTCGTGCTCTTCTCGATCTCGGCGGTGAACATCTCCAAGTTCAAGACGCTGAAGGAGACCCTGGAGCAGGCCTTCAGCCCCCACATCCTGAGCGGCGGCGGCTCGATCATCCCCAACGGCGGCTCGGAAGCCACCGAACACAAAGCCGAAGCGGCGATCGCCGCTCTGCAGGCGAAACGCGCGGGTGCCACCTCGCTGCACGCCGAACAGGAACAGTTCCGCCGGCTCAAGGAAAAGCTCGACGCCTACGCACGCGAACACGGCTTCTCCGAATCGATCGAGACGACGATCACGCGGCGGGGCCTGGTCATCCGCCTGCTGACCGACCATGTGCTCTTCGCATCCGGCTCGGCGACCCTGAAGCCCGAGGCGGGGCCGCTCCTGGCCGAGATCTCCCACCTCGTCAACGTCGACCGCAGTCACGACATCTCGGTCGAGGGCAACACCGACGACCTGCCGATCTCGACCTCGCGATTCCCCAGCAACTGGGAGCTTTCCGTGGCCCGTGCGACCGGCGTCGTCCGGTTCATGATCGGCGAGGGGGTGGCGGCGAGCAGGCTCGAAGCGAGCGGCGTGGCAGGCGAGCGCCCGATCGCCACGAACACGACCGAAGGCGGACGCTCGCGCAACCGTCGGGTGGAAATCGCCCTGCTGCGCGGCAGCGGCCCGGAAGGAGGTGGCCCGCGATGAAGGGCAGCAAAAAGCTCATCTTGATCGCGATCGGCGTGCTGGTCGTCGCCGGCCTTGCCTACAAAATGGTGCTGGCGCCAAAGTCGGAGTCGAAGGTAAAGGTGGAAGGCACCGTCTACGTGATGCCGAAAGAATTCCTCCTCAACCTGGCGGACGGGCGGTACGCGAAAGTGACCGTGGCGCTGGTGTTGGCGCCGGGGCAGTCGACCGGCGGTGGCGCGGGCGCGGCCCCGCCGGAAGGCTTCGGCACGCTCGAACAGGAACCGCTGGTTCGCCAGGTCGTCACCGACAACCTGACCGGGATGCCGGCCGGCGCACTCACCTCGCGCGCCCAGCGTCACCGGATCCAGGCGCGGATCCGCAAGGAAGTCGACAAGACCACCGACGTGAGGGTGAAGGGGATCGTCTTCACCGACCTGGTGGTGCAGTGATGGAGGGAGATGCGATGGAGTCCCAGACCCAGAACAGGATCTACGAGGAGCTCGATGGCGGCGCGGCCACGGCCGGCGGCGGCGCCGACCTCGGCCGACTGCAGAACGTGCCGGTCGAACTGGCGGTCGAGATCGGGCGGACGCGGATGACGATCGGGGACGCCTTGGCGCTCGGGATCGGCAGCGTCGTCACCGTCGGGCGGCTGGCCGGGGACCCGGTCGATCTACTGGTGAACGGGCGGGTGATCGCGCGCGGCGAGGTGGTCGCGATCGAGGAGGAACTCGGCCTGCGGATCACCGAGATCGCCGCGCCGGTGGTCGAGGCGCCGCCCCCTCCACCCGAAATCGATGAGGCGGGGAATCCAGAACCAGGCAACGCGGGGGCCGACCCCGATCAGGAGGTGATGACCGCCTAAAGCGCTGGACGTTCAGGCCGATCACCGGGGGTGCTCACACGAGCCCTCCCGATGAACCTGTCCGCAAATTTCCTCCTCGCCGCCGCCTCGCCGTCCTCCGGAGGGAGCGAATCGCAACCGCTCGACCTCGGCGGCGCGACCACGAGCGCCCACGCGGCCGGTGGCGGCTCGATCGCGAAGACGATCGTCGGCCTGGCGATCGTGCTGGCGGTCATCTTCGGCCTGCGCTGGGTGATGAAGCACTACAAGGCCGGCAAGGAGAAGAAGGCCGCCGGGACCGGCCTCGCCTCGATGGCGACGCTGCCGCTCGGCCAGAACCGGTCTCTGCACGTGGTGCGGGCGGGCCGCGAGATCCTCGTCGTCGGCTCCGGCGAGCACGGGGTCACCCCGGTGCGAAGCTACACCGAGGAGGAGGCGCGAAGCCTCGGGCTGCTGGAGGAAGACGAGGAACCGGCGCCCCTGAAGATGGAGAGCGAGGGGCCGACGCGGAGCGGCGCCGCGGGGCCGCCGAGCGCAAGTGAGTTCGGCCGCCGCGCTCTCGACCAACTCCGCGCCTGGACGGTGCGCGGATGAAGATCGAAGGCGGCGGGAACGCGGTCCAGCTGCTGATCCTGCTCGGCGGCCTCACCCTCATCCCGGCGCTGATCTTCTGCACCACCGGCTTCACCCGCATCCTGATCGTCCTCGGCTTCGTCCGCACCGGCCTCGGCACGCCGACGGCGCCGCCCAACCAGGTGCTGATCGGGATCGCCTTCTTCCTCACGCTGTTCGTGATGGCGCCGACGTTGAAGGCGATCAAGGAAGACGCCGTCGACCCGCTGACCGCGCACCAGATCTCCGACAAGGTCGCCCTCGAACGCGCCGAGGAACCGCTGCGTGAATTCATGTTCAAGCAGACCGGCAACGACGAGCTCGAACTCTTCCTCGGCCTCGCCAAGGTCGAAAAGCCGAAGACCCGGGAAGACGTGCCGACCTACGTGCTGATCCCGGCCTTCATCACCTCGGAGTTGAAGAAGGCCTTCGAGATCGGCTTCCTCATCTTCTTACCGTTCCTGATCATCGACCTGGTGGTCAGCTCGACCTTGATGTCGATGGGGATGATCATGCTGCCTCCCTCGTTCATCTCGCTGCCTTTCAAGATCCTGCTCTTCGTCCTGGTCGACGGGTGGTCGCTTGTCTTCCAGTCGGTGGTCGAAAGCTTCCACTGATGAACCAGGACGAGGTGATGAAGCTTGCGACGGACGCGCTCATGCTCGCGTTCAAGGTCGGCCTGCCGCTGCTCCTCGCCGGGCTCGTCGTCGGCCTGCTGGTCTCGGTCTTCCAGGCGGTCACGCAGATCCAGGAGATGACCCTCTCCTTCATCCCCAAGATCCTCGCCGTGGCGGTGGTCCTGATCGTCGCCGGGCCGTGGATGCTGAACCAGGTCGTCGGCTACACCACCGACCTCTACCACTCGATCCCCGGGCTGGTCAACGAAGAATGAGCGTGACGATCGAAACGCTCGACCGCAACACCGTGGTCGGCTTCATCCTCGTCCTCGCCCGGGTCTCGCCGCTCTTCCTGCTGGCGCCGCCGTTCTCCTCCTCGATGGTGCCGATCCGGGCGCGGGTGATCGTCGCCGTCGGCATCTCGATCGGCCTCGCCCCGCTCGCCCTGGACGGCCAGGCGATCCCCGCCGACGCGATGCGGATCGTCGAGCTGGCGCTGAAGGAAATCGTCGTCGGCCTCGCCTTCGCGATGGCCATCGCCTGCCTCTTCGCCGCCGTCGACGCCGCCGGGGCGATGATCGACACCCAGATCGGCCTCAACTTCGGCTCGCTGATCAATCCGGTGGACAACACCCAGTCGGGGACGATGTCGCAGCTCTACGCGATGGTCGGGATCCTCGTCTTCATCGTCATCGACGGCGAGGCGTGGGTGATCCGCGGGCTCTCGCGCACCTACGAACTGGTGCCGATGCTGGAGTTCCCGTCGATCGCGAAACTGACCTCGGCGGTGTCCCACGCCTTCATCGGAATCTTCACCGCGGCGCTCGAGGTGGCGGCGCCGGTGCTACTGGCGCTGATCCTCACCGACGTCGCCTTCGGCGTCGTCTCCCGCGTCGTCCCGCAGCTGAACATCTTCGCGGTCGGCTTCCCGGTGAAGATCATCGTCGGACTCCTGGTCGTCGCCGCCGCGCTGCCCTTCATGGGCACCTGGTTCTACGACCAACTGCAGAGCTCGGTCGAAACCGGCCTCTCCGGGATCGGGGTGGGGTGAGCGTGTCCGGGCAGGCCGACAAGACCGAGAAAGCGACTCCGAAACGTCGCCAGGACGCCCGCAAGAAAGGGCAGGTGGCGAAATCGACCGACCTGAACGGGGCCGTCGTGCTGGTCGCAGCGCTCGGTTCCCTGGCCGTCTTCGGCCCCCACATCGCAAGCGGCCTCGCCGACACGATGCGCGGGATGCTCGCCGACGCCGGGAACCCCGACAAGGCGTCAGGCTCGGGGCTCGGCAGCCTCGCCGGGACGGCCGGGATGGCGATGGCGATGGCGATCGCCCCGGTGGCGCTCGCCTGCTTCGCGGCGGCGCTGGTCGTCAACCTCGGCCAGGTCGGCATCCGCCTCAACCCCTCGGGCCTGAAACCGGATTTCAAACGACTGAACCCGGTCCAGGGGGCGAAAAACCTGCTCGGGCCGAACGGCTGGGTGGAGCTGGCGAAGGCGCTGATGAAGGTGACTGCGGTCGGCGCGATCGCGGCGATGGCGCTGCTGCCGAACATGACCGAGCTCGCCGCGATGACCGGCATCGAACCGCCCGCCTTCGGCGCCGCGATCGCCAAGCTCTCCGCCGGCATCGCCTGGAAGGCCGCCGCTGCCTACCTGCTGATCGGCGCGCTCGACCTGCTCTGGCAGCGCCACAAACACGAGAAACAGCTGCGGATGACCAAAGAGGAGGTCAAACGCGAGCACAAAGAAGAGCAGCTGTCCCCGGAGCTGCGGGCGTCGATGCGCCGCAAGGCCCAGCAGATGTCGCGCGGGCGGATGATGTCGGCGGTGCTGGGCGCGGATGTCGTCGTCGCCAACCCGACCCACTTCGCGGTCGCCCTCGCCTACGACGGCAAGCGGCCCGCGCCGGTGGTCGTCGCGAAGGGGCAGGACCTGATCGCGCTGGAGATCCGCAAGGTCGCCGAAGGCGTCGGCGTGCCGGTGGTCGAGGACAAGCCGCTGGCCCGCTCGCTCTTCGACGCGGTGCCGCTGGATGCCGAAATCCCGGCTGACTTCTACCGTGCGATCGCCGAGCTCCTCGCCTACGTCTACCGGACCGCCCGCCGGCGGGCGCCGATCGCGAGCGTGGCGGCATGAGCGGGGCGATGAAGAAGCTGATGGCGCACGCCGACCTGGTCGCCGCGGTCGCGGTGGTGATGGTCGTCGTGATGATGATCATCCCGCTGCCGCCGGGGGTGATCGACCTCTTCATCACCCTCAACATCGCCTCGGCGATCACGATCGTGGTGGCGACCCTGTACGTGCCGCGAGCACTCGACTTCGCCGCCTTCCCCTCCCTGCTGCTGCTGACGACGATGTTCCGCCTGGCGATCAACGTCTCGGTGACGCGCCAGATCCTCCTCCACGGCGACGGCGGCTCGGTGGTGAAGGCGTTCGGCTCCTTCGTCGTCGGCGGCAACGTCGTCGTCGGGCTGGTCGTCTTCCTGATCCTGATCGTGATCCAGTTCGTCGTCGTCACCAACGGCGCCGGGCGCGTCGCCGAGGTCGCCGCGCGCTTCACCCTCGACGCGATGCCGGGCAAGCAGATGGCGATCGACGCCGACCTGAACGCCGGCCAGATCAACGACCAGCAGGCGCACGAACGCCGCGACGACATCGCCCGTGAAGCCGACTTCTACGGCGCGATGGACGGCGCCTCGAAATTCGTCAAAGGCGACGCGATCGCGGGCATCCTGATCGTGATGATCAACCTGATCGGCGGGATCGTCGTCGGGGTGATGCAGCAACACCTCTCCTTCCCGGAAGCGGTGCAGCACTACTCGCTGCTGACGGTGGGCGACGGCCTGGCGGCGCAGATCCCGGCGCTCCTCATCTCGGTCGCGGCGGGGATCCTGGTGACGCGCTCGGCCTCGGAGCGCGACCTCGGCAACGACATCGCCGGGCAGATCTTCGCCCAGCGCAAGGCGCCGATGGTCGCCGCCGGGGTGATCTGCGCGTTCGCGCTCGTGCCGGGCCTGCCGAAGATCCCGTTTCTCTTGATCGGTGGTGCGTTGGCCGGGGTCGCCTACGCGATGAAGGACGGGCTGCCGCAGCCCGCGGGGGCGCCCGCGCTCATGGGCGGGCCGGGGGCGCCCCCGCAGCTCGGGCCGGGCGTGCCGGAGCTCCTGCCGGGCCCGACTGCCGACACCGCAACGGCCGTCGACCCGCTGGAGCTGGCGATCGGCTTCGGCCTCGTGCCGCTGGTCGAAGCCGGCCAAGGCGGCGGGCTGATGGGCCGGGTCGGAGCGATGCGCAAGCAGCTGGCGAGCGAGCTGGGAACGGTGATCCCGGCCGTCCGCATCCACGACGAGCTCGGCCTCGACTCCCACGAATACGTGCTGCGCGTGCGTGGCTCGGAGGTCGCGCGCGGGCGGGTCATGCCGGGGCACCAGCTGGCGATGGACTCCGGTGAGGGGGTCGGGCAGCTACCCGGCGTGCCGACCACCGAGCCCGCCTTCGGCCTCCCCGCGACCTGGGTGCCGGACGCGGCGCGGGCCGAAGCGGAGGCGCTCGGCTACACCGTCGTCGACCCCGAATCGGTCGTCGCCACCCACCTCACGGAGACGATCCGCGGCCACGCCGCCGAGCTCCTCACCCGCCAGGAGACGAAGAAGCTCCTCGACGGGCTGAAGGAGACGAACGCGGCGGCGGTCGAGGAGGTCGTGCCGGAGCAGCTCTCGCTCGGCGAGGTCCAGCGGGTGCTGCAGGCGCTGCTCCGCGAGGGCGTGCCGATCCGCGACCTCGGCGCGATCGTCGAGGAGATCGGAGACAAGTCGCGCCTCACCCGCGACCCGGCGGTGCTGGCCGAGTACGCGCGGGCGGCGCTCGGGCGGACGATCACGGCGCCCCACCTCGACGCGGCGATGCGCCTGCGGGCGATCTCGCTCGACCCGGCGGTCGAGCAGGAGATCGGCGAATCGCTGGCCCAGACGCCCGACGGCGAGCAGCTGGCGATGGAGCCCTCGCGCGCGCAGGCGCTGGTGTCGGCTCTCGACCACCAGCTCGCCTCGGCGCTCGCCCAGGGCGCGCGGCCGGTGCTGCTCTGCTCGGGCCGCGCCCGCCGCCACCTGCGGCGGCTGTGCGAGCAGTCGCTGCCACAACTGACTGTCTGTTCCTACAACGAGATCGTGCCCGGAGTCCGGGTCGAGAACATGGGGGTTGTCCAGGTATGAGCGACGTACTCGTGGCCGACCAGGCCAAGACGGAGACGAAGACCTACCGAGGGGCGTCGATCGAGGAGCTGCTGCCCCGGATCCGCGCCGAGCTCGGGCCGGAGGCGGTGATAGTCACCCGCCGCGAGGGGTTGATCGGCGGCGTCGCCGGCTTCTTCCAGAAGAAGTGCGTGGAGGTCGACGCGCGGCCAGGGGCCCCGCGGATCGATGTGTATGACGACGGCGGGGATCGGCCCGAAACGGTCATCGAGCCGCCCGCGGTGAGCGAACCGCACATCGTCCGCAACGACGCGGCGACCCGCGAGGGCCTCGAAACGCCTGCTGTGAAGCGGTTGGTAGGCGAAGCGAAGCCGTTCGCGGACCTACTCGAGGAGATGACCCCGCAGCCGTCCCAGGCCGCGAAGGGTTACGCCGCGGCCGAGTCGGCCGTCGAGTCGGAGCCGGAGAGCGAGGTCGACCCCACTCCCGAGCCGCGCCGGATCGCTTCCCTCCGCGAGGGCATGGTCGCGGCCGGGCTCGGCGCCGATCTCGCGGCCGACGTCGTCGAGGCGGTGGTCGCCAACGTCGCCCCCTTCGCCACCCCCAGCCGCCTGCGCACCCTGGTCCGCAACGAGCTGGCGCTGCGGCTGCCGGTCGCCCCGGCGCCCGGCCCGGGGCGGCGCCACCTGGCGGTCGTCGGCCCCGCCGGGACGGGGAAAACCGCCGCTGTCGCCCGCGTCGCCGCCGCACACGCCGCCGCCGGCCAGAACGTCGCCTGCCTGACGCTCGAACCGGCCGACGGCGGCGCCGCGCTGCGGGCGATGCTCGCGGGCTCGGGCGTCGGGGTGGAAGCGATCTCCTACGAGGACCTCGCGGTGGCGCTGCTCGGCGCGTCGGCGCAGCTGGTCCTGATCGACACTCCCGCCGCCGCGCCGAGCAGCGGCGTCACGGTCGAGTCCCTCGGCGCGACGCTCGGCGCCGCCGGGGTCGACGAGATCCACCTGGCGGTGCGAGCCGGCACCGCGTCCCCGGCCGCGGTCGAGATGCACGAGAGCCTCAAGGGCCTCGCGCCGAACCGGATCCTGGTCAGCGCCGCCGCCGACACCAGCTACATCGGCGCCGCGGTCGACGTCGCGATCCGCACCTCGCTGCCGGTCCACTACGTCGCCGAGACCGTGGTCGAGCTGGCCCCCGCCGATCCGCGTGACCTGGCCTCGAGGATCGTGCCATGAGCCCGGCCCGTCCCATCGCCTCCGACCGCAAGGAGAACTTCGACGGGATCCCGCAGGAGGAGGTCACGATCCGCCTCCGCGACCACCCGCGGGCCCTCCGCCAGATCGAGGCGGCGCGCGGCTGGGGTGGCATCGGCTGCTTCGCCCTCGTCGCCCTGCTCGGGCTCGCCTCCGGCGTGCCGCCGGCGACGATCGGGGTGCGCGCGCTGATCGCCGGGGTCGTCGGCTACATGGTCTGCTGGTTCCTCGCGGTGACGGTCTGGCGCCATCTTGCGGTCGCCGAGGAGGCCGCGGCACGGTCGTTCGCCGAACAACGCCGCACCGCGCTGCTGGAGGAGATCAAACGGCGGTCCGCCGGGCTCGCCGAGCAGGAGGAGGGTCTCGGATGACCACGATGAAGAAGATCGACTTCACCCGGCCGACCAAGTTCACGCCGGACCACGAGCGGCGGCTCGGGCGGGCGCTGGCAGCGTTCTGCCGCACGAGCTCGACGCGGCTCTCGGCGGAGCTGCGGCTGCCGATCGAACTCGAGTTCGTCGAGGCGACCCAGCTCACCTGGGCCAACGCCCACGAGCGGCTCGCCTCGTCCGCCCTCTGCGCGGTGGTCGAGCTGCAGCCGACCGGGACACAGGTCCTCCTCGCCGCCGACTCCGGCTTCATCCTCACCGGGATCGAGTCACTGCTCTCGGGCGGGCCGGAGGAGCCGCCGCCGGACCGGCGGCTGTCCGAGATCGACCTGGCGCTCGCCCGGCGCCTCTTCGACGACATGCTTTCCCAGCTGACCGCGGTCTGGCGCGACCTGACCGGTGCCGAACTGGCGCTGGCCGGGATCGATTCGCAGCTGGAGACGGCCGGGGTGGCGCCGGTCTCCGAGCCGACCCTGGAGCTGGCGATGCAAGCGCGCATACTGGGCTGCGAGTTCGCGCTGACGCTGCTGCTGCCGCACCGCGCGATCGCCCCGGTCGAGGAGCGCATCCTCGGGCGCCGTGGCGACGGAGACGACGCGCCGGACCCGGTGACCGGCCTGCGGCTGCGCGAGGCGATGGCCGGGATCGAGATCGCCCTGCGGGCGGAGATCGCCGGGCCGCAGACGCCCGCGGCGGAGGTCCTCGGGCTGGTGCCGGGGACGACGCTGCGGCTCGGCGGGCGGGTCGGCGAAGGGCTCGGCCTCTGCGTGGAGGGTGTGCGGGTGATGCGGGCGAAGCCGGGGCGCAGCGGCAGCCGGCGCGCGGTCCAGGTGTTGGAGGCGCTCGAGCCCGGCGCCGCGGACGGATTGGCGCGGCTGGCGACCGGCGCCCATCGGGCGGCGGGCGCCGTGGAGGAGGGCGGCGGGGAGGCCGACCCGGCGCTCCGCGGCGCGCTCGGCCAGGTGCCGGTGCGGGTCTGGGCCGAGCTCGGCCGCGCACGTCTGCCGCTGGCGGAGGTAGTGGCGCTCGGGGTCGGCGCGGTGGTCGAGCTCGACCGCCGGCTCGAGGACCCGATCGACCTTTACGTCAACGGCCTGCGGCTCGGCCACGGCGAGCTGGAGATCGTCGACGACGAATGGGCCGTGCGGGTGGACGCGGTGACCGGGCTCGGCGAGCCGGCGGTCGCCCTGGGCTGAGCGATGGCTGCCGTCAGCGTCATCGTCCACCTCGACGGAGGCCGCGAGCGGACCCTCCGCTGCCTGGAGGCCCTCGCCGCGCTCGCCGACGAGCCGACCTTCGAGGCGATCCTCGTCGACGACGCGTCCCCCGACCTCGGCGACCTCCTCGCCGGTCTGAGCGGTGACGTCAAGGTGCTGCGCAACGAGCGCCGCGAGGGCTTCGTCGCAAGCGCGATCCGCGCCGCTGCCCAGGCGAGCGCCGACACCATCGTCCTCCTCCGCGGCCCGGCCCTCCTGTCGCCCGACGCCCTCGCCCACCTCGTTGTCGACGGGCCGAAAACTAGACAGATAGACAAGTTTTCGGCCCATCAACCCCGGGGATCGGCGGCGGGGCTACCAGGCGAGCCGGCGGCGCATCCGACCTCCACCCACGCCCTCGCTTTGCGTCGCCGCGACGTGGATTGCCTCCGGGACGCGGCGGGGGCCGCGCCGGGGTTCGAGCTCGCCGCGGTCTGCGCGGAGCTCGCACGGCGCGGGGACGTCATCACCGCCCCGGACGCCATCGCCGCCCCGGCCGGCGCGACCGTCGCCGCCCGCCAGGCGCCCGGCGACCGCGCCGAGCTCACCATCGTCGTCCCCACCCTCGACGCCACCGCGCCCAGGGTGCGCGACTGCCTGGCGGCGATCGCCGTGAACACCGCCGCCGCGCACCAGGTCGTCGTCTTCGACAACGGCTCGCCGCCGCAGGGCTTCACCGCGCCGGTGAACGCCGGGCTGCGCGCCGTCGACACTCCCTACGCGGTGGTGATGAACGATGACGTCGAGGTGCTCGACGGGTGGTGGGAGCCGCTGCGCGCGGCGCTCGACGAGGGCGCCGCGGTCGTCTTCCCGCGGACCGTCGAAGGCGCGATGCGCGAGGACTTCGCCGCCTGGTGCTTCGGGGTCGGCGCCGGAACGATCGCCGAGATATCCCATGCCGCCGGCGAGTTCTTCGACCCGGCGCTGCGCGTCTGGTTCCAGGACACCGACCTCCTGCTCCGACTGCGCGCGGTCGATCGGCCGCCACGCCTCGTGCACGAGTCCCGGATCCGCCACGCGCTCTCGGCCACCGTCCGCAGCGAGGACCCGGCGCTCCGCGCCTGGATCGAACGGACGATCGCCGCCGACAAAGCCGCCTTCAACCGCAAGCACCCGACCGTCACCATCACGTGAGCCCCCAGGACGACGCCTACTTCGAATTCGACCGGCCCGAGCTCCGCGCACTGGTGCCTGCGGAGGCGGGCCGGGTCCTCGACGTGGGTTGCGGCGCGGGCGCGCTCGGCGGTGCCCTGCGCGAGGAACGCGGGGCCAGCGTGATGGGCCTCGAGCTCTCTCCCGATGCCGCCGCCCGCGCCCGCGAGCGTCTCGACGCCGTGGTCGAGGCCGACCTCGACGACCTCGACGACCTCCCCTTCGAGCGCGGCAGCTTCGACGCGATGATCTTCGGCGACGTCCTCGAGCACCTCCGCGACCCCCATCGCCTCCTCCGTACCCTCCGCCCCTGGCTCGCCGACGACGGCGTCCTCGTCTGCTCGATCCCCAACGTCGGCCACTGGTCGGTCGTCCTCCCCCTCCTCGCCAACGACCGCTGGCCCTACGCCGACGCCGGCCTCCTCGACCGCACCCACGTCCACTTCTTCACCCTCGCCGAGGCCGAGCTGATGCTCCGCGAATGCGGCTTCACGGTCGAGTCCGCCGCATCGACGACCCTCGCCCAGCCCCCACCTCCCACCGTCGACCACCTGGCCCGCTTCCTCGCCGCCCTCGGTACGGACGAGTCCCTCGCCCGCCAACGCCTCACCGCCTACCAGTACCTCCTCGTCGCCCGCCCGGTCTAGCGGGTCCCCGGGGAAAGGGACGCAAGGCGTCCCGGCGAGCATGGCCGTCCCGGCCACAGCCCGGGCAGGCTGTGGCCGTGGCCGGGACGGCCGGGGTATGAGAGGTGAGGAGAAACTCCGACGCCGTCCCGGGAGACGTGCGGGAGATGTCGGGAAGTCCACGCTTCCGTGCGTGTCGCACAACACCGACCTATGTGCGCGGCAGGTTGACCCCCCTACAGGGGGTGGATCTGCCCCGCCCATCTCCGTGCCGCACATTGGTGCCCCCATAGGGCACGAATGTGCGGCACGTCCTTCGGGATCGGCCGAGGTGTGGCAACTCACGCACGGACCCCCGGAGGAACACCGCACTCCCTCCGTCCTGGGCGTCTCATGGAGGTCACAGCCTGCCAGGACCTCCATGAGACGCCCAGGGCACCGCCCCTCGGACGGCCGCCACCAGAAGATCCCTAAAGGTTCCTCCCGTCCTGCCGATCAGAGGGACGACATAAACCATGGGGCGACACGGATGTCGCCTCGGGACCATCAACCAACGATCCAAGGAGAGAGATCGGAATGTCCCTTCGTGTTCAGACCAACATGGAAGCCTTCAACGCGCACCGGAACCTGGTGTCGACGAGCGAAGGCATCGGCAAAGCGATGGAACGCCTGTCCTCGGGCTACCGCATCAACCGTGCCGCGGACGACGCCGCCGGCCTGGCGATCAGCGAAAGGCTGAAGGCCCAGGTCAAAGGCATCGGCCAGGCGCAGCGGAACGTGCAGGACGCCGTCTCCGTCGTGCAGACCGCTGAAGGTGCCCTCAACGAGGTCCACTCGATGCTCCAGCGCACCCGCGAACTCGCCGTCCAGTTCAAGAACGGCTCGCTCTCGGAAGGCGACAAGGTGTCGATCCAGTCGGAGATCAACCAGCTCGCCAGCGAGGTGGCCCAGATCGGCGAAGACACCGAATTCAACGGCATCAAGCTGTTGAACGAAAAAGCGACGATCACCTTCCAGGTCGGCG
The DNA here is from genome assembly GCA_018268605.1 of Actinomycetota bacterium. Classification (GTDB taxonomy): domain Bacteria; phylum Actinomycetota; class Thermoleophilia; order Solirubrobacterales; family 70-9; genus VAYN01. Next base: position 14,541 of record JAFDWG010000326.1, read on the forward strand.
CGAACGACGGCGAGGTGATCAGCGTCTCCACGATCAGCCTCGGCGAAGCGGTCAAAGCCGCGGCGTTCGAACTCAAATCGGGCACCGAAGGCGCCGAAGACATCAAACAGATCGACTCGGCGATCGAAGCGGTGTCGAGCCAGCGCGCCGAATTCGGCGCGGTGCAGAACCGCCTCGAACACACGCTCAACAACCTGGCCGTCTACCAGGAAAACCTGAGCGCCTCGGAAAGCCGTATCCGCGACGTGGACATGGCCTCCGAAATGGTCCAATTCACCAAGCTGCAGATCCTGCAGCAGGCCGGCACCTCGATGCTGGCGCAGGCCCAGCAGTCCGGGTCGGCGGTGCTGAAGCTCCTCGGCTAGAGAGGAGCGGGACGCATGCGGGCGGCCGGCCGGCGGGGAGCCGGCCGGCCGCCTCGGAGTCTCGTCCAGGGTGCGTCCACAGGCGTCCAGGGATGGCTGCGCGCCGTTCTGACGAGGTCCTTCCACTTCTGGGTAATGGCATCAATGCGCTTAAAGATGTCCTGAGCGGGACCGATCAAATGAGAGATGACTCTCGAAACGACGCTCGCCCGGATCTCGGCGATCGAATCGGCCTTGGCGCCGCCGCCGGGCGGCGGAACCGGCGCGCCGGCTCCGGGCCTCGCGAGCGCCTCGGTCGCTTCACCCGCCTCCTCGACCTCCTTCTCGCAACTGCTGAACCGGGCCTCCACGAGCTCGACGCTCTTGCCCGGAGCCTCGCCGATCGCGCTCGGGACGACCGCTGGAGCCAGTACCGCCGGCCTCGCCGCGGTGGCCGCGGCCAAGACCCAGGTGGGCCAGGCCGAGATGCCGCCCGGCTCCAACGAATCGCCGCGGATCGCCGAATACCGAAGCGCGGTGCAGGGCGCCGTGGTCGGCCCCTGGTGCGCCGACTTCGCCTCCTGGTGCGCCGCCCAGGCGGGCATCCCGCTGGGAGAAAACGGAGAAGGCTTCCAGGGCGTCGGCGCGCTCTGGGAATGGGCGGAGGCAAGCGGCCGTGCGATCCCCGCCGACGAAGGCTCACCGGCCCCCGGCGATCTGATCGTCTGGGGCTCCGACCATGTGGGGATCATCGAAGCGGTCGACCCCGACGGGACCATTCATACGATCGAGGGCAACTCGTCCGACGAAGTCGCCCAGCGCACCTACGGCCCGGGCGAAAGCGGCGCCACCGGATACGTCCGCCTCGGATGAGCTACCTGATCTCCAGCGACACGGCGCATGGCGCCGCGGCCAAGGGCCCTGCGACCCCGCCGCGAGCCCGGGCGTCGGCCGAGCTCTCGATTCGATTGCCACTCGTGGCCGTCTATGCGGAACGGGCGATCGCGCGCGCCGGTCTCGTCGCCCTGCTGCGCTCGCAGATGTTCGATGCCGTCATGCCCGAAGAGGAGGACCGCGGGCCGCTCGCCCTCCGTCCCGACGTGATCCTGATCGCCGGCTTCGCGCCGGAGCGCCGTCTCGCCGACAGCCTCGCGAGGCGCCATCGTGCCCCGGCGATGCTGATGCTCGACGGCCCGATCAGCGCCAATTCACCGGCGGAGCTGGGTGTGCACGGCGCGGTCTGCCGCGAGTGCCCGCCCGAGCGGCTGATCGAAGGGCTCCACGCCCTCGCCGCCGGCGGGACCTTCTTCGAGTGCCACACCCACCCCTCGGCACCGACCCCGACCGACTCGCTGCTCTCGCCCCGGGAGCGCCGCGTCACCGCCGAGCTGGCCCGTGGCGCGGGCGTCGAGGAGATCGCCGCGGCGCTCTGCATCAGCCCCCACACCGCCCGCACCCACGTGCGGAACGTCCGTCGCAAACTCGGCGCCCGCACCTCGGCCGAGGCGGTCGCGCGTGCGCTCACCCTCGGTCTGGTGGCTGTACCGGCGCCGTGAAGTCGCCCTGCGCGGCGGCTTCGTTCTCCCGCTTGATCTGCTCCCAGAGCTCCTCGCGGTAGATCCGCCGCTCCTTCGGCGCGGTGATCCCAAGGCGGACCGAGCCGCCGCTCACCTCGACGATCTCGACCACGATGTCGTCGCCGATCAGGATGCGCTCGCCCTGGCGGCGACTGATCGTCAGCATCGGGGGAGTGTAGTGGGGGTGCGGGCGGGGGCGGCAGTCCTATTGCGTCCTGGGCGTCTCATCGCGGTCCTGGCCGGCTACGACCGCGATGAGACGCCCAGGACGTGAGGGTTCCGTGTGGATTCGAACGGTCAGGGATCTGCGTGGAAGCGTTGCGGTGTTCCTTAGTTCCGATATTCCGAACTAAGGAACACCGCAGATCCCTGACCGTTCGGTGCCCGGCGTACGAGCCGGGCCGACGTGCTTCCCTCACATACCCCGGCCGTCTCGGCCACGGCCACAGCCAGCCCGGGCCGTGGCCGAGACGGCCGCGCTCGCCGCCACGTCTTGCGTCCCTTTCCCGGTCGCGAACGCCGAAGCCGCGACCCTACGCCGCGACCTGCCGCCGGCCGCCGGAGAGCAGCGGCTCGCGCAAGGGCGCCCAGGACGCCTCGTTCATCACCTGGTGCCCGACGCCGGCCGAGACGAGGATCGGGGCGAGAAGGTTGGCGCTGATGCGGCCCGGATCCTCGTCGGCGCGGACGACGACCAGCACCTGGGCGGTGGCGGGATCGGTGACGCCGATCCGGGCGGCCTCATCGTCGGAGAGGATGACCTCGTAGTCGGGGAAGAAGGCGAAAGGGTCGGTGACGGGCAGGGCGAGGTGGGGCTCGGAGGCCTCCTGCAACCACTTGAAGGCACCACTCTCCTCACGTTCGAGGAGAGCGAAACGGCGCCCGCCGACGCCGATCATGCCCTCCGGGAAGTCGATCAGGGCCTCGACGGGAACCTTGAGCTCCCCGAACCGCGTGCTGTCGACGATCTCGATCATCTCCTCTTCCTTCCCCCGTCCTACCTGAGGAATTCCATCAGCGACGGCTGGATCAGTTTGGAGCCGGAGCGAAGCGCCGTTTCGTAGGCCGCCTGTTCGGAGGAGTAGTTGACCAACGCTTCGGCCATATCGACGTTGTAGACGTTGTTGAGCTGGGCCAGGCTGGCTTCCTGCAGCTGTTCCAGCCGCGTCCCCGCCGTCTCCAGGCGGTTGGTGGTGGCGCCGACGACGGCCCGCACCCGGGTCAGTTCGTCCATGTTGGCACTAAGGCGTTCGAGGTCGGTGCCGCGCAGCGCTTCGGCGTTGGCTGCGGTGCCGCCACGCAGGTCGGTGACGATGTCGCGCAGCACGTCGAGCAGCTTGTTGTCGTTGGCCGCGGCGCCGTTGCCGAGGACGGTCTGCATGTCGACGTTGACCCCGATCGAGACGCCCTTGCCGATCACCCGCTGGATCGTCCCTTCGTCCCCCTGGTATTCGTCGCCGGGACCGGGTTCGTAGGGCCGCGTTTCGGTCGCCGTGCCGGAGAAGATGTAGCGGTCGTCGTAGGTGACGTTCGCTTCCTGCTTTACCGCTTCGGTGAGCGCTTCGATCTCCGCCGCGATCCCTTCGCGGGCGACCTGGCCGTTGGAGTCGTTGCCGCCCTGGACGAGGAGTTCGCGGGCCCGCTGCACCGTGGAGGTGATCCGCGACAGCGCCGTTTCGGTCGCCGTCACCCAGCCGACCCCGTCGTCGACGTTCGACTTGTACTGCTTGAAGGACTCGAGCTCCCCGGTCAGCTGCAGGGTGCGCCCGGCGCCGAAGGGGTCGACGGCGGGACGGGTGATGCGGTGGCCGGAGGAGATTTCGCGCTGTAGCCGGGTGAGGCGGCCTTTGGTCGCGCCGAGATCCTGGAGGACCGTGCGCCGGGTCATCCCCTCGGTGATCCTCATCGTCATCGCGCGCCCCTCCCCCGCCCGCTCACAGGCCGACCCGGCCGGTGCGGTTGATCAGCACGTCGAGCGCTTCGTCGAGCGCGGTCATCGCCCGCGCCGAGGCTTCGTAGCCACGCTGAAAGCGCTGCAGGTTCGTCATTTCTTCGTCGAGGGAGACGCCGGAAGCCGATTCGCGCCGTTCGGAGACCGCGTTCAGCAACGCCTGGGAGTTGGTTTCGCCGTTCTTGGCTTCGTTCATTTCGGTGCCGACGCGGGTGACGAAGGCGGCATAAGCCCGATCGACCGCACCGCCGCGGAGCGCCCCGATCGCGGTCGCGATGTCGTTGCCGCCGACCGCGCCGCTGCTCGCCGTCTCGACTTCGGCGGCTTTGACGGCGACGTTCAGCGAGGCGGCGGCTTTGCCCGCTTCGTAGGTAAAGAACGCCGGGCCGCCGCCTTTCGTGTGGATCGCGTCGACGGCATTCGCGAGGCCTTCGGCGAACCCGTTCAGTTCTGCGCGGAACGATTCGACCGTGCCCCCGGGTTCGACCAGTTCGAGCAGCGCCCCGAGCTTCCCCTTCGGTTCTTTCAATTCCTGGGGCCAGTCGACTTCGGTGCCGGAGACGAGCGGTTCGGCGGCGTCGCCGAAGCCGACTTCCACCGTCCCGTCTTCCAGTTCGGTGACGGAGACCTGACCGAGCCCCGATAGTTCGTCCAGCAGGAGGTCACGCCGGTCGAGTAGGTCGTTCGGTTCGGCGCCTTGGCTCTTCGAGGTGCGGATCGCCCCGTTCAACAGAGCGATTTCTTTCGCCTTCTGTTCCACTTCGCCCCCTTTGCCGGTGATCGCGGCGTATTCGCCTTTGGCCACCGTGGCGGCGTCGGTCAGCTGCTGATTCAGTTCGGCGAGGCTGACGCCGAGCGCCTTGCCCGCTTCGACCACCGCCTGGCGCGCGGCGGAGTCTTCGGGGCTGTTGGCGAGCCCTTCCCAGTCGGTCCAGAAGGTCTGCAGCTCTTTCGAGATCCCGGTTTCCCCCGGCTCGGCGAGCGCCCCTTCGATCGTTTCCATCCCCTGCACACGGGCGGCGAGCCCGCCGAGGCGCATCGCCTGGGCGCGGTATTGGAGGTCGAGGAAGCGGTCGCGTGCGCGATTGATGCCGGTGACGTCGACCCCGGTCCCCAATTCGGCCTTGCCGTTACCGGCGCTCGAGCCGGTGTTGATCTTCAGGGCGCGGCTGGCGCTGGTCGTCACTTCCTGACGCGAGTACCCGCGCGTGTTCGCGTTGGCGATGTTGTGGCCGGTGACGTCGAGGGCCTCCTGCTGGGCGATCAGGCCACGCAGCGCGGTCTGTAGGCCCATGAAGGTGGATACGCCCACGCCGCTAGGCCTCCACGTCCATCAGTCGGCGGCCGCCGGGCTCGGCTTCTTCGCCGGACACCCGCAGCAGGTGGTCGAGGAAGGTCAGTTCCTGGCGCATCAGGGCCCGGTTGATGCCGTGCTCCCGAGCGATCTCGGCGAGGAGCCCGCGCAGTTCTGCCGAGCGCGTGAGCAGCCGCTCCTGTTCGGCCGGCGCGGCGAGGCCGGCCAGCCCCGGTAGGCCGACCTCGACCGGCTTCACCCCGAGGCGCACGGCGGCGCGGCGGATCAGCTCGCCCCGTTCGCGCTCGAGCGATTCGCGCGCCGCCATCTCCACCTGGATGTCGGAGAGGCGGGCGAGGACGGCCTCGACATCGCGCTCGCGGATCGCCGCGCCCTGGCGCAGGACGAGGTCGAGCAGCCGCTGCGCGGAGGCGATCTGCAGCTCCAGGTGGCGGGCGACCGCGGCGGGCAGGACCTGATCTTGGACCAGCATCTCGGCGCTCACCGCCTGACCCCCTCGAAGTTCGCGTACATCTCGCCCGCGAGGCCGAGCCCGCCCGCGCCGACCACCGCTTCGGCGACCGTTTCGGGGAGGCTGACCGGGGTCGGCGTCGCCGAGAAGGCATTGCCGCCTTCACCACCGCCGAACCCTTCTTCTTCGCTCGAGCCCGTCGGGGATTCCGGCAGCGCCTCGGCGAGCATCTGCTTCAACAGCATCGATTCGAAGGAGAGCGCGGCACGGAAGCCCTGAATCGCGCCCGGCCCTTCGTCGCGGATCGATTTCGGCACCGACGCGCCCGCCACCGCCGCCGAGATCCCCGTCGCTCCGGTCATCGGATCAACCCGTTGGCGACGGCGAGGACTTCGTCCTGGGTGGTGATCGCCTTGCCCGCCAGCGCGTAGCCCTGCTGGGCTTCGGTCATCGCGGTCATCACGCTCGACATGTCAACGTTCGAGGCCTCGAGCGCGCCCTGCTGCAGCCGCGCCCGCGGCGCCGCCTTCACCGGGCCGCTCGCGGCCGTCGGCAGGTACTCGCCTTCGCCGTCGGCCTGCAGACCGTCCGGGTTGGTCACCTCGACGAGCGGGATCTTGCCGAGCGTGCGTTTGCCGGCACTGACCGTCCCGTCTGGGGCGATCGAGATGTCGGAAGGGTCGACGCCTTTGGGGATCTGGACCGGCGGCTGGAGCGCCTGCCCGGTCGCCGTGCGCAGTTGCCCGTCGGGGCCGACCTGCAGGTTGCCGTCGCGGGTCAGGGCGACGCCGCCGGCGGCGGAGCGCACCTGGATGAACCCGGGCGTGGTGAGCGCCACGTCGAGCGGCCGTTCCGTCGCTTCCAGCGCCCCCTGTTCCTGGTCTTGCCCGAAGATCTCGGCAGCCGACCCGGAGCCGGTGGCCGTGCCTTCGGCGCCACCGCGTCCCGGCGACTGGTAGAGCAGGTCGCGGAACCCGACCCGGAGGCTCTTGTAGCCGGTGGTCGAGACGTTCGCGATGTCGTTCGACAGCGCGTCCATCCAGGCCTGCTGGGCTTCCATCCCCGCGGCTGCGGTGGCCAGCGCGGCGTCCATCAGCCGATCGCCCCCACCTGGCCGGCCGACTCGCCGAGCGTTTCGTTGATCGTCTGGATCGATTTCTGATCGGCTTCGAGGGCGCGGAAGGAGGAGATCATCTGGACCATCGCCTGGGACGGATTCACCGCCGATTCCTCGAGGAACCCGGCCCGCACCTTGCCCTTCGCCTGCCCGGTCGTGTTACCCGTGTAGAGGTTGTCGCCCTGCTTTTCGGCCCCGGCGACTTCGAAGACCCCGATGTCCCCCGGCGCCACCGTCCCGTCGGCGCGGAGGCGCACCGGCGCCCCGTTCGCGCCGAGCACCGGGTCGCCGAGCTGGTCGGTCAGGTTGCCTTCGGCGTCGACCGAGAGCTGGCCGTTGCGCGTGTAGCGCACCCCCGCCCCCGTCCGCACGGCGAAAAACCCTTCGCCTTCGATCGCGAAGTCGAGCGCTTCGCCGGTTTCGTGGATACCGGCCGGGGTCAGGTCGGTCGTCGTTTCCCCGATCTGCACCCCGAGGCTCAGTCGCCCGACCGGGGCCCCGGTGGCGGTGTTCTGCAGCAGCAGTTCCCCGAACCCTTCCTGCGTCGCCCGTTCCGCCTTGAACCCCGGCGTGTTCACGTTCGCCAGCTGGTCGGAGATCTGTTCCTGGCGCACCATCTCGGCGAGCATCCCGGAGGCGGCGATGTAGAGACCGGAGTCCATCCAGCCCCGGTATTCGACCGCCGCGCCCCGGACTTGAGCCGAGTCCGCGCCGAGTGGCTCAGCCGACGGCGGTGAAGAGCTCGGCGTCGCGGCGCAGGGAGGACTTCAGGCGCTTCTTCAGTTCGCCGTGGATCTGGCAGACGCGGGACTCCGAGACGCCGATGACCTCGCCGATCTCGGCCAGGGTGCGGTCCTGGGTGTAGAGCATCACGGCGACGCGACGCTCGCGGTCGGAGAGATGGGAGAAAGCGCGGCGGAAGCGCTCGCGGGCGAGGGCCTTGGTCGCCTCGCTCTCCGGATCGGCGCGGCCCTCGAGGTCGGGGATGGTCTGGGACAGGGCGACGCCTTCCTCTTCTTCCCCGGAGGAGCTGACGGAGTCGAGCGAGGTGAGCTCCGCGGTGGCGAGGTCGCGCAGGCGGGCGGCCAGCTCGTCCTCGGCGATGCCCATCTTCGAGGCGAGCTCGGGGTCGGTCGGGCGGCGGCCATGCTCGCGGAAGAAGTCCTCGCCGGCGCGCTCGGCGTCACGCTCCCAGCGACGGAGGCTGCGCGGTGCCCAGTCGAGACGCCGGAGGCTGTCCAGCACCGCCCCTTGGATCCGGGTCCAGACAAACTGTTCGAGGCTCGCGCCTTTGTCGGGGTCGTACCGATCGAGCGCGCCGATCAGCCCCTCGACCCCGTTTGAGACGAGGTCGTCGACCTCACACCAGGCGGGCAGCTCGCGCACCTTGCGGTAGGCGAGGTGACGGACGAGCGGCACATAGGTGAGCACCAGCTGTTCGCGCAGCCGACGGTCGCCGGTCTCGCGGTAGCGGCGCCAAAGGTTCTCGGTCTCCAGCTGGGCTCGTCCGGTCGAGCTTGCCATCGGGTACCTCCTCCTGCCTGGACTGGATTGCGGGGTGCGCAGGAGGTTTCGGCCGCACGGGGCCGCGGCTAGATCGCCGCTCTGGGGTAAACAAGGCATCCAGTACCCGAACGAATGTCCAGTTTCTGCATCATCGGGATTGGCGGCCGATGACCCGAGGCGATGGCACTGCGACTCGCTCACGACACCGCCCCGGCCGCTCCGCGCGCCGAATCCCCCGCCGACCGACGCGAAGCTCCTTACCGGGAGCGCCGCGCCGCGATCGAGGCAATGCTTCGCTCGGCCGCCGCGAGCGCGGCGCCGCGCGAGCTTCCCGGCCTCTACCTGGCGCTCGCCCGCGAGGCGCTCGACGGCCTGGCCGTCGAGCCGCGCGAGCCGCTGCTCCTCAACTACGCGGGCGCGGGACTGAACGAACTCGGCGCCCGCGACGGTGCCGCCGCCCTCTTCGAGGCCGCGCTGCGCCTCGACCCGCAGCTTCCCCACGCCGCCCGCAACCTGGAGTCGGCGCGCGCCCACAAGGGCTCGCGGCCGAACCTCCCGGCCGCCGTCGCCGTCCGCCTCCGTGGGCTCGAAAACGAGGCGCGTCGCGTCGCCGCGTCCGCCCGACGAGCCACCGGGCTGCGCCTCAGCCTCTGCATGATCGTCCGCGACGAGGAGGAGATGCTGCCGCGCTCCCTCGCCGCCGTCGCCGACGCGGTCGACGAGATCGTCGTCGTCGACACCGGCTCCCGCGACCGCACCGTGGAGATCGCCCGTTCCTTCGGCGCCACCGTGGTCGAGCGCGAGTGGACCGGCTCCTTCGCCGAGGCCCGCAACGCCTCGATCGAGGCCGCCACCGGAGACTGGCTCCTCTTCCTCGACGCCGACGAGGTGCTCGACCCGGCCGACGCGCCGCTCCTGCGCGAGCTGACCGGTCGCACCTGGCGCGAGGCCTTCTACCTGATCGAGACCAACCACACCGGGGAGCTCGGCGACGGCACCGCGGTCACCCACAACGCCCTGCGCCTCTTCCGCAACCGGCCCGAGTACCGATTCGACGGGCGCGTCCACGAGCAGATCGCCCAGAACTTGCCGTCGGGGCTGCCGGAGCGGATCGAGCCGACCGCGGTCCGGGTCGACCACTACGGCTACCTGGGTGCCGTCCGTGACGCGAAGGAGAAGTCGCGGCGCAACATCGAGCTGCTGCGGAGCCAGCTGGCCGAGGCGGGCGCCACGGGCGCGAACCCCTTCTTCCACTTCAACCTCGGCTCCGAGCTCGCCGCAGTGGGCGACGCGGCGGGCGCCTGCGAGCAGTTCGAGCGTGCCTGGGCGCTGCTTGCCGAGGACCCGGCGCGGAGCGAGCGTCCCTTCACCCCGTCCCTGACCGTGCGTTCGGTGAAGGCGCTGCGCTTCGGCGGGCGATTTGCCGATGCCGACGCGCGGGCGCTGGACGGCCTCGCCCTCTTCCCGGACCTGACCGACCTGGTCTTCGAGCGCGCGCAGATCGCCGCCGCCGAAGGCGACGCCGAGCGCGCCGCGGCGCTCTTGGAGGAGTGCCTCGAGCGGGGCGACGCGCCGAGCCGCTATTCGCCGACCGTCGGCAGCGGCAGCTTCCTGGCGCTGGCGCGGCTGGCGGAGCTGGAGCGCAGGCACGACCCGGAGCGGGCCGAGGAGCTGCTGCGCCGCTGCCTGCGCGAACACCCCTCTTACCTTGGAACGATCCTGCCGCTGGCCGCGACGATGCTCGCCCGCGGGGCGCCGTCCGCCGAGGTGGTGGCCGAGATCGAAGGAGCGGTCGCCAAGCCGACGCCGTCCGTCCGCTTCATGCTCGCCACCGCCCTATATGAGGCGGGCGAGGCCGAAGCGGCCGAACCGCTCTACGCGGCGGTGGTCGAGGCACAGCCGACCAACGGCGGCGCCCGCCTGGCGCTGGCCGAGACCCTGCTCTCGACAAAACGCTACGTGGAGGCCGCCGAAGTCTGCGGCGAGATCGCCGACGAGGACGCCTTCGCGGTCGCCGCGGCGCGCAGCGAGCTCTTCGCCCGCACGCTGGCCGGGACCCAAAGCGACGACGCTACTGCACGCGCCTCCCGTCGGGGCCTCCCCGCCGCCGAGCTCGATCTCTTCGCGGCGTGGTCCTCCGCCGCCCCCTACCCGCCACTCGCCCCCACCGTGGTCGGACCGCTCGCCACCATGCTCGAGGCGCTGCTCCGGGTCGAGGAGTTCGAGGCCTTCGAAGCGCTTCTCCCCGCCCTCGAGGCGACCGGCCTGTCGGCCCGGCGACGTCACTCGATCCTCGCCGAGATCTACCTCCGCCGCGGCTTCCTCGAATCGGCCGCCGACGAGTGGGCCGCCGGCTGCGAGAAGGAAGGGCCGGACGCCGAGGCGCTCGGCGGGCTCGCCCGCGTCGCCGCCGCCCAGGGCCTTACCGAGGACGCCGAGATCTTCGAAAAGGGCGCGCTGGAACTCGCCTCAAGTTCCGTCTGACCCGGTCGATTACCCAGAATGAATGAGCGTCAACTTCAACAAGATCGACGGCCCGCTGCCGGTAGGTCCGATGCCTGAGCCGCAGCGCAACGGCAACGGCACCAGCGGTGCCAGTGGCGACTTCGCCCGCGACCTCAGCGTCGCCTCGGCGATGCCGTCGCCGCCGCCCGAGGTGAGCGCCGAGGTCCAGGGCGCCGCCCGCGCGGCCGCCCGCCTCCACGAGCTGGGCCGCGAACTGCGCTTCGAGCAGGGCGACGACGGCCGGCTGCGGGTGGAGCTGCGTGACCACGCCGGCAACGTCCTCCGCCAGGTCCCCACCGCCGAAATCTTCGACTTCGCCGCGGGCAAGGTCATGACATGACCCCGATCACGATCTCGGGGCTCGGAACGACGCTCGACACCGAATCGATCATCGCCAACCTGATGAAGGTGGAACGCATGCCCGCCGCCCGCCTGGAACAGAAACAGGCGAAAGTGAAGGCACGCGAAACCGCGCTGCAGGGGATCCTCAACAAGCTGAACGAAGTCGGCTCGGCGCTACAGGCGCTGCGCTCGCCGACGCTCTGGGCCGACACGCAGACCGCCACCTCCTCCTCGACCGCGGTGAGCGCTGAACTCTCCGTCGGCGCCGGGCCGGGCGGCTACCAGGTCGAAGTGACCCAGCTCGCGCGCGGCGCCCAGCGGACCTACGCCTTCACCGCGAGCGAAGCCGCGTCCCAGCTCACGGTCGGCGGCCAGACGATCGAACTGGCGCCGGGCGCGACGCTCGCCGACGCCGTCGCGGCGATCAACTCGAACCACGAATCCGGCGTATCGGCGGTCGCGGTCGGGGGCAAGCTCGTCCTCTCCTCGCGCGCGACGGGCGCCGAAGCGACGGTGACGGCGTCGGGCGCCGGCATTGCCGAGGAAACGACGAAGGCCCGCGCCGGCCAGGACACCCTGTACTCGATCGACGGCGTCGCCGGCAGCTCCTCCTCCAACCTGATCGAAGGTGCGATAGCAGGCGTCACGCTCACCGCCACCGCCCTCACCGCCGGGCCGGCGACGATCTCGGTCAGCGAACCGACCCCGGACACGAAATCGATCGCGTCGAAGGTCAAGGCGTTCGTCAGCGCCTACAACTCGGCGGTCGAACTGATCGAGACGAAAGTGAGCGAAGAAACGGTCAAAGAACCGAAAACGACTGAAGAAGCCAACAAGGGCGTCCTCTTCGGCGACACCGCGCTGAACGGCCTGCTCGCCGGGATGCGCCAGACGCTCTCCGAATCCGGCCTCGGCGCGCTCGGCGTCGGCACCGGCGCCCCCAGCGCGAGCGTCACCGCCGACTCGGCCTCGGTCCGCGGCATCCTCACGTTCGACGAATCGAAGCTGAGCGCGCTGCTGAAGGAAGACCCGGCGGGGGCCAAAGAAGCGATCAGCGGGGCGAACGGCTTCGTCACCGATCTGGAGCCGCTGGTCGAAGCGGCGACCAAACCGGGCGGCGGCATCTCCGAACGGGTCGGCGCCGCGACCAAAGAAGCGGCCCAGCTACGCGAACAGATGACCAAGCTGGAAGAACGGCTGACGCTGCGCGAAGAACGGCTGCACTCCCAGTTCGCGGCGATGGAAACGGCGCTCGCGAAGTCGAAATCCGAATCGGAATGGCTGGCGGGTCAGCTCGCGGGCCTCTCCTCGGGCAAGGGCTGAGCCGGCCGATGGACCCCTACCGCAGCGCGAGCCAGGCCTACGCCCAGGACAGCGTCCTGACGGCGGCGCCGGAGAAGCTGGTGGTGATGCTCTACGACGGGCTCGCCCGCTTCCTCGCCCGCGGCGCCGCGGCGATCCGGGCCGAGGACATCGCCGCCGCCGGCAACGCGCTGAACCGGGCCGGGGCGATCCTCGACGAGCTGCTGGCGACGCTCGACCCGGCGGCCGGAGAGATCGCCGAGCGACTCTCGGAGATCTACCTCTTCTGTAAGCGCGAGCTCCTCGCGGCGCAACTGAAGCGCGACCCGGCGCGGATCGAGCGGGTGGCGACGCTGCTCGCCGAGTTGCGCGAGGCCTGGGCGACGATCGCCGCCGCCCCGCCGGTCGCCGCGGTCGGTCGCCCGACCCTCGGCGCGGCCGGGGCCCAGGCGTGAGCCTGGCGGCGTACGAGCGCCTGGCGGAGCTCGCCGAGGCCGAGCTGACCGCCTGCGAAGCCGATCGTGCCGAGGATCTCGCCGGCCTCTACGCGGAGGGCGAAGCGCTCCGCGCAGGCCTCACCGGACCGCCGCCGCCCGAGGTCGAGCCGGCCCTCCGCCGGGCCGCCGCCGCCCAGGAGCGCCTCGCCCTCCTGCTCGGCGCCCGACTCGCCGAGCGCGACGAGGACCTCCAGCACCTGCACCGCGCCCGCGCCGCGGCCCGGGCCTACGCGACGACGGCGGGGGCAACGGTCGGGACTTAGGCTGACGGCCATCGTGCCGGCCGCCCCGGCAGTCCTATGTCGGTCCTGGGCGTCTCATCGCGGTCCTGGCCGGCTGTGACCGCGATGAGACGGCCCAGGACGTGAGGGGTCCCGTGAACAACTCCCGGGAGACGTGACGCTTCCGCCCGGAACTCCACGCCTTCGTCACGGTTTCCTCGCACCCTGACCCGACCCCGCGTCCTTTGTAGCCCTGTGGGCTACAAAGGACGCGGGGTCGGAGTCGGTCCCGGGACGGTCAATCCGTGGAGGAAGGCAGGAGGATGCGTGGGGTTCGTGACGTCTCCCGCACGTCTCTCGCAACGGCGTCGGAGTTTCTCCGCACCTTTCAAACCCCGGCCGTCTCGGCCACGGCCACAGCCTGCCCGGGCCGTGGCCGAGACGGCCGGGCTCGTCGCAAGCCCCTGCGTCCCTTGCCCGGGGCCTTTCAGCTTCCCTCCAGCTCCGCCGCCGCTTCGCGCAGCGCCTGCTCCAGTGGAATGCGCTCACGGGGAGGCAACGCTTCCATGCCGCTCGGATCGGTGACGACGGTCTCATGCGAGAGGCCCTCGATCAGGGGGCGGGCGACACCGGTGTCGACCGGGGTGACGAGGCCGACCCAGAGCGAGGACAGATGCGGGGTCAAGACCGGGACGGTGACGCGAACCGGCGGGCGGCGGTCGAGCGCCTTGGCGAGGTCGTCGATCATGCCACCGTAGGTGGTGACGTCGGGGCCGCCGATCTGGAGCTCGCGGTCGAGCGGCGCGGAGAGGTCGGTCGCCGCCGCGAGATCGGCGATCACGTCAGCGGCGGCGATCGGCTGGGTGCGGACGGTCGTCCACTTCGGCGTCACCATCGCCGGCAGGCGGCGGACCAGGTAGTAGACGGTGAGGAAGGACTCGCTGCCCGCACCGATCACGGCGGCGGCGCGGTAGTAGGCCACCGGGACCTCGCCCGCCTGCAGGGTGACGGCGGTGGCGTGCCGGCTGTTCAGGTGCTCGGAGCCCGAGCCGAGGCCGCCGAGGTAGACGATCCGCTTCACCCCGGCCGCGGCTGCCGCGGCGGCGAAGTTCCGCGCGCCATCCTGGTCGCGCGAGGCGAAGTCGCGATCGCCGCCCCTCCCCATCGAGTGCACGAGGTAGTAGGCGACCTCGACGTCCGCCAGGGCCGGCCCGAGCGTGTCGGGCTCGAGCACGTCCGCGCGCCGCACCTCGCACCCGGCCGCGGCGAGATCCTCCGCCTTCTCCGGCGAGCGCGCCAGCGCGGCGACGTCCCGGCCTTCAGCGGCCAGGTGCCGCGCGAGCAGTCCGCCGATATACCCGGTGCATCCGAGAACCGCGATCACGGAGCACATGTTCCCGAGACGGCGAAAATCAAGCCTGGGTAGGACGGCAAGCGACCGATGGACACGATTTTCAGGCGTCTCAACCGTAGCGCGCGAGGCCGCCGGCGATCTCCCGCAGCTTCGAGCGGTCGTGCGTCGCCTGGACGCGGCGCACCGTGCCGGAGCGCGAGCGCATCACCAGCGATTCGGTGGTGGCGCCTTTGCCGCGGTAACGGACGCCCTGCAGGACGTCGCCGTCGGTGACCCCGGTGGCGGAGAAGAAGACGTCCTCGCCGGAGCAGAGGTCGTTCGCTGTGAGGATCTGCCCGAGGTCGTATCCCTCGTTGATCGCGGCGCTTTTCTCTTCCTCGTTGCGCGGCCATAGGCGTCCCAGGAGTTGGCCGCCCATCGACTTCAGTGCCGCCGCGGAGAGGACTCCCTCGGGCGTGCCGCCGATCCCCCAGAGGAGGTCGACCGGAGAGCGCTCGGAGACCGCCAGCAGAGCCGCCGAGACGTCGCCATCGGTGATCAGGCGGATGCGCGCGCCGGCCTCGCGGATTTCCTTGATCTGCTCCTCATGGCGCGGCCGGTCGAGCACGACGACGATCACGTCGCCGATCGAGCCGCCCCGACGCTCGGCGACCAGCTTGCAGGTCTCGACCAGCGGCCGGTCGAGGTCCAGCAGGTCGGCGATGTCTTCGCCGCCGGCGAGCTTTTCCATGTAGACGCAGGGCCCCGGATCGAACATCGAGCCGCGCTCGGCGAGCGCGATCACGGCCAGGGCGCTCGGCATCCCGAGGGCGCAGAGGCGCGTCCCCTCCAGCGGGTCGACCGCGATGTCGACCTGCGGCGGGCTGCCGTCGCCGATGTTCTCGCCGTTGAAGAGCATCGGGGCTTCGTCCTTCTCTCCCTCGCCGATGACGACGACACCGTCCATCGAGACCGAATCGAGGACGAAGCGCATCGCGTCGACAGCGGCGCCATCGGCCGCGATCTTGTCGCCGCGTCCTACCCAGCGAGCGGCCGCGAGAGCGGCTGCCTCGGTGACGCGGACGAGCTCCAGCGCGAGGTTGCGATCCGGCTTTCCCTGGTCGGGCGAAGGCATCGGAGCGCGGACCCTATAAGTTCTCGGGCGATGGAGGGACGCTGGGGTCTGACCCTGCCGCTGAACGGGGTACCGCTCGCCGCGCACGGCGAGTACGTGAAACGCGCCGAGGCGGCCGGCTACACCGACCTCTGGACCGGCGAGACGGCGGGCCCGGACGGCTTCACGCCGCTGGCGCTGAGTGCGGCCTGGACCGAGCGGATGCGGCTCGGGACCGGGATCGTCGGCGTCTTCCAGCGCGGCCCGGCACTGCTCGCCCAGGAGGCCGCGGCGCTTGCCGACGCCTCGGACGGCCGCTTCGTCCTCGGCATCGGCTCCTCCTCGGACCGGATCATCGAAGGCTGGAACGGCATCCCCTTCGAGAAGCCGCTCTCGAAGGTCCGCGAAACCCTCGAATTCCTCCGCCCCGCCCTCGCCGGCGAGCGCACCGAGACCCGCTTCAAGCTGGAAATCAAGCCGCGCCACGAGATCCCGATCGTCCTCGCCGCGCTGCGCGGCAAGATGCTCGAGCTGGCGGTCGAGAAGGCCGACGGCGCCTTCACCAACTTCCTCCCGCTCGATGGGCTGCCGCAGGTGGTCGAGGGGGTGAAGGACGCGCCGGACGGCTTCGAGCTCCTCTGCCGCTTCTTCCTCCTCCCCGGCCCGCGCGAGGAGGTCGAGCCGCTCGCCCGCTTCATGTTCTCCTCCTACATCACCGTCCCGGTCTACACCGAGTTCTACCGGTGGCTCGGGTGGGGGGAGAAGATCCAGCCGATGCTGGACGCCTGGAACGCCCGCGACCGCGAGAAGGCCGCCGCCGAGGCGCCCTGGGAGGCGATCGAGCAGATGTTCATCTTCGGCTCGCCCGAGGAGATGAAGGACCGCCTCGAGCAGTTCGTCGCGGGCGGCATCACCACCCCGATCCTCACCCCCGTCGTCCCGCCGGAGAAGCTCCGCGAGGCGATCGACGCGCTGGCGCGCTAGCGCGGCTCCGCCAGCTTTGCCAGGCTCAGGGCGTAGTCCTCGGCCGGGTCGGTGAACCAGTGGGCCATCGTCAGGCCGGTGCCGGCGTAGGACTCCTCCAGCCGCGGGCGGGTGAACTTGGTCGAGATCTCGGTGCGCATGATCTCGCCGGCGTCGAAGTGCGTCGTCAGGTCGAGCGCCTCCAGGTGGACGTCGTGGTCGGCAAGCGAGCGCAGGCCGATGTCGATCCACTCGTGCACCTCGTCGAAGCGGGCGACGTGCTCGAAGGCATCGAGGTCGAAGTCCCCTCCCAACTGGCGGTTCAGCACGTTGAGGACGTTCTTGTTGAATTCGGCGGTGACCCCGGCCGGATCGTCGTAGGCCAACTCCAGGCGGGCGGTGTCCTTGACCAGATCGGTGCCCAACAGCAGGTGGTCGCCCTCGTCGAGGAGGCTGCAGATGCGGGAGAGGAACGCGGCGCGCTCGTCGGGATAGAGATTGCCGATCGTGCCGCCGAGGAAGGCGATCAGGCGCGGCCCGGCCTCGCTGGTCGTCGGCGTCCGCTCCAGATGGGCCTCGAAGTCGCAGACGAGCCCGTGCACGTCGAGGCCCGGGTACTCCTCGACCAGCGCCGCGGCGGTCTGACGGGTGATCTCCTCGGAGATGTCGACCGGGACGTAGGTGCGCAGAGACCCGGCGTCGCGCATCGCGTCGAGCAGGTGGCGCGTCTTCGAAGCCGAGCCGGAGCCGAGCTCGATCAGCGTCGCCGGGTTGCCGGCGGCGGCGACGATCTCCGCCGAGCGCTCTTCGAGGATCTGGCGCTCGCGACGGGTCGGGTAGTACTCACGAAGCTCGGTGATCTCCTCGAAGAGCTGGGACCCGCGCTCGTCGTAGAAGTACTTCGGCGAGAGCTCCTTCGGGGTCGCGGCGAGGCCCTCGCGCACGTCCTGCTCCATCGCGGCGGCCTGGTCGGCGGGCAGGTGGACGTCGATCGCGATCGTCACGAGGGGTTCCCTTCTGGGTCATTTACGAGGCGGATACCGGCGAATATCTGGCGGCGCTGTGGCAGGTCCCAGTTGCGGAAGCTCCGGCGGGCGACGTGCTGGTGGGTCGCCCAGGAGGCGCCGCGCAGGACCTTGTAGGCGTCGCCGAAGAACACCTCCGAGTACTCCTTGTACGGAAAGGCCTCGAAGTCGGGGTAGGCGAGGAAGTCCGAGGAGGTCCACTCCCAGGCGCCTCCGACACCTTCGAGCCGCTCTGCGGCCGCCTCCCACTCGGACTCGGTCGGCAGCCGCCCACCGGCCCAGCGGGCAAACGCCTCGGCCTCTTGGTGGGAGACGTGGACGACGGGGCGCGCCGGGTCGACGGGCACGCGGATGCCCATCGCCGTGCGCACCCAGCCCGCGCCGTCGCGCTCCCAGTACATCGGCGGCTCGGCGCCTGTCTCCTCCATGTAGGCGATGTACGCGGCGTTGGCGACCGGGGTTCGATCGATCTCGAAGGCGGCGAGCTCGACCTCGTGACGGGCGCGCTCGTTGTCGTAGGCGAAGCCGCGGTCGGGAGCGCCGATCTCATACGTCCTCGCCTCGAGGAGGACGGCCCCACCGTCGTGGCCCACCGGCACCGGGGCGAAGCGCTCGGGGTCGGCCTCGGCAGGCCGATAGGGGACGTCGAGCATCTGCAGCAACTGGAGCATCGTCTCCTGGTGCTGCAGCTCGTGGGCGACGAGCATCTCGTAGACGAAGCCTTCGCGCAGCAGCGGGTCGGGGTTGTCGGGACCGATGTCGACCGTCTCCAGCACCTCGAGCGTCCGCGCGCGCACGTCGTCGAGGTAGGAGCGGAGCTCCTCGTCGCGCAGGATCGGCAACTCGCCGCGTTCCTTGCGCGGGTTCTCGATCGCGTCGTAGAACCGGCCGAGCTCCCCGTGCAGCGGTGCCCGCCCGCCGACCCTCTGCACCAGCCAGAGCTCCTCGAAGTTCGCGATGTGCCCGAGGTCCCAGGCCAACGGACTCAGCAGCTCGGAGTAGACCTTGTTCAGCAGCTCGTCGCCGAGCGGCGCGATCAGCGCGATGGTGCGCTCGCGCGCCTCGGCCAGAAGCGCCGCGATCGACTGCCGGGTCGGACTGGACGTCACCTCGGTGGCGATGAGGAGACCGTACAGGACCGCCTCGGCCGGCTCTCAAGTTGGCGACGGGTCGCCCTCGACCAGTCGCATGTGAAGACGCTCCAGCTGACGATCCTCCCCCCGACTCGCCACCCGTGCCGACCCCGCCGACCTGGCCCACGATCCGGGTCCCGGCAACCCGTAGCCCAGGCCGACGTCCACCGCGTCCGCCACGACGAATTCGACCCCCGGGCCCGCGGCGACGTCCCCAGGTCGTCTTTCGCCTGGCGAAGAAGCTAAGGCTCGCTCACGGCAAGCTCAGGGCGGGTCGGCTCTCATGCGAGGGTGCCTGCGGACGAGTCCCCGCGAAGCTGGTCGTGACCGTTACCCGGCCGGGCCACCAACCGGTCCAGAAACAGTCCCCCCTTCGAGTCCTGCGTTAGAGCGCATCAGCCGGTGCCTTCGGCTTCGGGGTCGCGCCAGACTTCCTTCAGCCACGGCGGGACGACGGCGAAGGTGGCGTGGGAGCCGGCGGCGATCGGCTCGAAGGGGATCAGGTGGACGCGACGGCCGGGGATGAAGCGGGTGCCGCGCGGCTCGCCGGCGGCGTTGCCGGCGTGGCTGCCGCCGGAGACGAGCAGGAGGCCGGTCTCGGGGCCCCAGCCGTTGGGGTGGCGTACGCCGACGTCCTCGGAGATTTCCTTGAGGATGTCGATGCCCGCGTCGGATGCCCAGTCGAAATCGTCCAGCGAGTAGTTGTAGCCGTCGTGGGACGAGGCCCGCTCGTCCGCCGAGCCGTCCGGGTTGATCCGAATCTGCACGCTTTCCCAGTCGTCCCGATGTTCGCCCGCGTCGCCGACGATCGGCACGCCGCGCAGGGTGGCCGAGTTGGCGTAGAAGAGCCAGTACTGGATGTAGAGGCGTCCGGCCCGCTCGTCGGAGCAGTCGATACCGGCCGCTTCGCTCGCGCTTCGCGCCCCGGATCGACAGTCGACCACGTGGACGAAGGCGCTCACCGGGAGCCGTTCTTCGGTGCGGTGGACGAGGCCGTCCGGTGCCGCATCCCCGCAGGTCGTTTCACGGCAGCGCCGGTAGTCGACCGGGACCGCGCGCGAGCCCTCCTCGAAGCCGATCGTCGGCATGTGTCGCCGCACCAGCCGGCCGATCTCGTCGCCGTAGGTGGCGATCAGCAGCGGCTCGTCGCCGCAGCCGTCGGCCAGCTCGACCGCGCAGAGTAGGTGTCGCCCGATCGAGCGCCCCAGGTCGAGACCGGGGACCTGCACCCCCACCGTGAGGATCCCGACCAGGAGCAGTGAGACGATGCAGACCACCCCCACCCACTCGACCGTCCCCTGTCCGCGCTCGGAAGCCACGGATGCCTAAGTCCTGGCGGGCCGACATACTCCCCCCTGATGAGGTGGCCTCGGCGGGGAACTACGCGTGTTGCGGGTGTCGTCTTGGTGACGGCCGCGCTTCTGGCAGGCGCCTCACCGGGGATGAGCGGCGGCGCCCGGAACACCAAGGCGAAGAAGCCGAAGCCGCCCGCGGGCAGCGTCGCGTTCTGCTCCTCCCCGGTCGTCGACAACTACTGGGCGCCGGTGGAACACCTCCAACCGATCCCGCCGGTGCCGGAAGGAGGCGTGCTGCCGTTCGGACCGGCGGGCATGACGCTCGGCGCCACCGGGCCACAGCGACTCCTGGTGGGCGGCTCGAACATCGGCTTCCGCCTCGCCAACACCGCTCCCGCCACCGAAGCGAAAGCGCGGCGCCTGAACTGGACCGTGCTCGAGCGACTGATCCGCCTGACGAAGGAAGGACGCGGCCTGCACCCCGAAGGCCTCAAACGGATCAACCTGAAGCAGCTGCCGCCGGGAAAGCATCGCGGCGTGACCTTCCCGATCCCGACCAACCCGGCGATCTACTCACTTGAAATCACGATCCAGAACGGGCGCGGTCGCCTCCTCGGCCGCTACGGCCAGTACATCCGCGTGGTCGACCGGCTCGTCAACGTCGGGATCACCCTCTCCGCCTACGACAAGCTCGCCCCGGGCTCCTACGTCGAAAGCTGCTTCGAAAACCACGGCACCGCCACGGTGACGCCAACCGGCACGAGCCTCGAACACCTCGAATACGGCACTTGGCGCCCCGTCGTCGTCGGGCCCCAGTACTCCCCTGCCCAGTCGCCGATCCAGCGAACGCTGGGTCCCGGCGAAGCCGAAAAGATCGCGACCCTGGTCCCCCCGAACGCGAAGCCCGGTCTCTACAAACTGAACGCCACCGGCACCACGGAACTCGGCGAACCAGTGGCGTTGGTTGCGGAATTCGGAGTGTCATAGGGCCCTCCGAGGGACGCCCAGGACGTGACGGTTCCGGGCGGAAGAGCGGGAGATTCGAACGGTCAGGAATCTGCCGTGTTCCTTTGTTGCGCCATACGCAAGTTTCGAACACCGCAAGAGCTTGCACGGTTCGAAACTTCGGCTATTCCGAAGTCAGGAACCGCGCAGATTCCTGACCGTTCGGGGCCCGGCGTACGACCGGCCCGCCATGCCTTCCCGCACATCCCCCGGCCGTCTCGGCCACGGCCACAGCCAGCCAGGGCCGTGGCCGAGACGGCCATGCTCGCCGCCCCCGCCTTGCGTCCCTTTCAATCGGGCGCCGAAAGCGCCCGGACCCTCCGAGCTACAGGTTCTCGATCTCCGCCGCGATTTCCGCCGCGGCGGCTTTCGCGTCGGCGAAGAGCATCGAGGTGTTCGGTTCGTAGAAGAGGTCGTTGTCGATGCCGGCGAAGCCGGTGGAGAGGGAGCGCTTGATCACGATCACCTCGTTGGCCTCGGAGACTTCGATGATCGGCATGCCGGCGATCGGGGAGTTCGGATCGTTCTTGGCCGCCGGGTTGGTGACGTCGTTCGCCCCGATGACCACCGCGACGTCGACGCGCGGCATTTCGGGGTTGATCTCGTCCATCTCTTTGAGGTTCTCGTAGGGCACGTCGGCCTCGGCCAGGAGGACGTTCATGTGTCCTGGCATACGGCCCGCGACCGGGTGGATCGCGTAGTTGACCGTCACCCCGCGCGCCTCCAACTGGTTGGCCATCTCCTTGACCGCGTGCTGGGCCTGGGCGACGGCGAGGCCGTAACCGGGGACGATCACGACGTTGTCGGCGTAGGCAAGCTTGATCGCCGCGTCCTGGGCGCCGATCGAGGTGACCGGGCGCTGCTCGCCCGAGCCCGCGGCCGCGGCAGGCGCGCCGCCGAAGCCGGAGAAGAGGATGTTGGCGACCGAGCGGTTCATGGCCGTCGCCATCTCCATCGTCAGGATCGTTCCCGACGAGCCGACCAGGGTGCCGGCGACGATCAAGGCAACGTTGTCGAGAGCGAAGCCGGCTGCCGCGGCGGAGAGGCCGGTGAAGGCGTTCAGCATCGAGATCACGACCGGCATGTCGGCGCCGCCGATCGGCAGCACGACCAGGTTGCCAAGGATCGCCGCGGCGACCAGGATCAGGATGAAGAGGCCCTGCGAGGGCGGGTCGTTGTTGATCGCGATGATCACCGCGAGGACGATCACGCCGATGCCGAGGACCGCGTTGATGATCTGCTGCCCCGGCACCGCCATCGGCCGCGTCGGGATCACTTCCTGCAGCTTCCCGAAGGCGATGTTGGATCCCCAGAAGGAGATCGAGCCGATGATCCCCGCGAGCAGCGTCGGGATCAGCTCTTCCAACGGCATCGCGCCACCGAGGCTGATCCCGTGACGGATCTCCGACCAGGCGATCAGGGCCACCGCACCGCCGCCGACCCCGTTGTAGAGGGCGACCATCTGCGGCATCTCGGTCATCTTCACCTTGATCGAGGCGTAGGCCCCGACCGTGGAGCCGATCGCCAGGCCGATCGCGATGTAGCCCCAGTTCCCCATCCCGTCGAGCAGCAGGGTGGTGACGACCGCGACCGCCATACCGACCGCGGCGATCATGTTGCCGCGCTTGGCCGTGGTCGGGTGGGTGCCCTGTTTCAGGCCGACGATGAAGAGCGAAAACGAGACGATGTAGAGCGCCGTGGCGGCATCGCCGCCCGGCTTGAGCACTGCCTCGGCGATCATTTACCGGCGCCACCTTTGTCGTCGCCGTCAGCTTTCGGTTTGGGTTTTTTGGAGAACATGCCGAGCATCCGGTCGGTAACCATGAAGCCGCCGACGATATTGATCGCACCGAAGGCGACGGCGATCGTGCCGATCAGGTACTCGAGCGGATCGTTCGCGTAGCCGAGGACGATCAGGCCGCCGAGCATGACGATGCCGTGGATCGCGTTGGTCTGCGACATCAGCGGCGTGTGCAGCGTCGTCGGCACCTTCGAGATGACCTCGAAGCCGACGAAGATCGCCAGCACGAAGATGGCGAACTCGGTGAAGAGACTCATGCGTCCCTCCCTGCGGCACGCTCGTTTTTGATCTCGCCGCCCTGCGTGATCAGCGCCGCCGCGAGGATGTCGTCCTCGAGGTCGACCTTCAACTCGCCCTCCTCGGTGATCAGCAGGCCGAGCAGGTTCTCCAGGTTTTTCGCGTAGAGCTGGGAGGCCGGGACCGGCATCAGGCTCGGCAGGTTGCGCGGGCCGATGACTTTGACGCCGTTCTCGACGACCGTCTCACCCGGCTTCGTCAGCTCACAGTTGCCGCCCGTCTCGGCGGCGAGGTCGACGATCACGGAGCCCGGCGCCATGTTCCGCACCGCGTCGGCGGTGATCAGGATCGGGGCGGCGCGGCCCGGGATCGCGGCGGTGGTGACGATGATGTCCTGTTTTTTCGCGTTCTCGGCCAGCGCGTCGCGGACCTGCGCGTTCTCCTCCTCGGTGAGCGGTCGGGCGTAGCCGCCCTCGCCCTCCGCGTCGGGGATGAAGTCGAGTTCGAGCGGACGACCGCCGAGCGAGGCGATCTGCTCCCAGGCGGCGCGCCGGATGTCGAAGCCGGTGACGATCGCCCCGAGGCGCTTTGCCGTCGCGACGGCCTGCAGCCCGGCGACGCCGGCGCCGAGAACCAACACTTTTGCCGGTGGCACCGTGCCTGCCGCGGTGGTCATCATGCCGAAGAATCGACCCGACTCCCGAGCCGCGATCAGCATCGCGGCATACCCCGCGGCGGCGGCCTGCGAGGAAAGCGCGTCCATGGCCTGCGCCCGGGTCGTCCGCGGGATCGCCTCCATCGCGAAGCTGGTGACGCCGGAGGCGGCCAGGGCCTTGTTGGTGTCGGCGGCCACCCACGGGTTCAGGTGCGAGACGTAGATCTGGTCGGAATTCAGCCGGCCGATGTCCTCGGCCCTCGGCACGCCGACCTTGAGGACGACGTCGGCAGCCCACACCTGGTCGGCCGGGGCGATCTCGGCGCCCGCGTCGGCGTAGGCAGCATCGACGTGCCCGGCGGCCTCTCCGGCCCCGGACTCGATCAGGACGTCGACCTTCTCGTCGGCTTTCTTCAACGAGCGGACGACATCGGGTACAAGCGCGACCCGGCGCTCCCCCTCGGCGGTCTCTTTCGGCACTCCGATCTTCACAGCGGCGCGGAACCTTATGCGATTCGGTGCATGTCCTGTTGTGTGCCCAGGTCAGCCGGCCACGTCGACGTAGTCCATCGCGGCCAATCGCTCCAGCGTGTGAAGCTGCTGATCCCGCTCTACATGGGCAGGTGAAACGATCAGACGATCCACACCGGCGACGGCGAAACGAGCTACCCGATCGGCGACCTCGGCCTCGGTTCCGACCAGCGAGGTCGCCGCGACGATCTCGTCGGGGAGGGCCTGGAAGGCCCCGCCGCGGTCGCCCGCCTGGAACCTCTTCTGCACCTCGTCGGCGACCTCGCCGAAGCCGAAGCGGTGTGCCAGATCGACGTAGAAGTTCGTCTTCCGCGACCCCATGCCCCCCAGATAGAGCATCAGGCCGGCCTTGACCATGTTCTTCGCCGCCTCCAGGTCGCCGTCGATCGCCACCTGCAGGCTCGGGGAGACCTCAAGGTCCGCGCGCGTCCGCCCGCCGGCGGCGAATCCGGCCTCCAGGTGCTCCCCCCAGGTCTCCTGGAGGTGATCGACGGAGAAGAAGATCGGGATCCAGCCGTCACAGACTTCGGCCGCCATCTGCACCGATTTGCGCCCGATCGCGCCCACGAACACCGGGATCGAATTGCGCAGCGGGTGGAAATTCAGCTTCAGCGCCTTGCCCTCCCCGCCCTCGAGCGGCAGGTCGTAGTGCGTCCCGTGGTGCTCCAGCGGACCTTCTCTGGCGACGATCTCCCGCACCACCTCGATGTACTCGCGGGTCCGCCCCCACGGCTTCGCGTAGGGCACGCCGTACCACCCTTCCGAGACCTGCGGGCCGCTCGGACCGAAGCCGAAGATGAAGCGCCCGCCGGACAGTTTGTCGATCGTCACCCCGGCCATCGCGGCTGCGGCGGGCGGTCGGGCGGGTACCTGCATGATCGCCGCGCCGAGATTGATCGTCTTCGTCTGCCCTGCCAACCAGGCCAGCACACTGGTCACGTCGGAGCCGTAGGACTCCGCCACCCAGACCGACTCATAGCCCAGATCCTCGGCCGCGCGCACGAGCTCGAGGGCCTCCTCACCAGCAGGCCCGATCCCCCAATAGCCCAGATTGACGCCCAGCTTCACCCCCATCCGACCGCAACCCTATTCAATAGACCCGTGGCCACCGCAACCGCGACCCCGGACACCGGCCTCTCGAGCCAGGAGGCGGAGGCGCGCCTGCGCAAGCTCGGGGACCCGCCGGAGACCAGCTCGCGCTCGACCTCGAGCATCATCGCGGGCAACGTCTTCACCCTGTTCAACGCGATCATCGCGGTCTTCTTCGTCTTCGACCTGGCGCTGGGGCTGTACGCGGACTCGCTCTTCGGCCTGATCGCGGTCATCAACTCCTACATCGGGATCCGCCAGGAGCTGAACGCGAAGAAGACGCTCGACGAAGTCGCGGTGCTGGTGGCACCGCGGGCGCAGGTGATCCGCGACGGCGACCCGGTCGAGCTGCTCGCCGACCAGGTCGTCCCCGGCGACCTGGTCGTGCTCGGCCCCGGCGACCAGCTCGTCGCCGACGGGCGGGTCGTCGCCGGCCGCGGGCTCACGGTCGACGAGTCGATGCTCACCGGCGAGGCCGACGGCATCCGCAAAGACAGCGGCGAGGAGGTTCTCTCCGGCTCCTTCGTCATCTCCGGCTCCGCCCACTACGAGATCGAGGCGGTGCGGGAGCGCAGCTACGCGGGCCGGCTGGCCGGCGAGGCGAAACAGTTCCGCCACCCTCTCTCGCCGCTGCAGGAGGAGGTGAACCGGGTGATCATCGTCTCCACCTACACGATGATCCCGCTGGCGATCCTGCTGATCATCAGCCTGAAAGTCCGCGCCGTCGGCCTCCACTCGGCCGCCGAGACCGCCACCGCCGGCCTGGTGACCCTGATCCCCGAGGGCCTGGTGCTGCTGATGAGCGTCACCTTTGCCGTCGCCGCGGTGCGCCTGGCCAAACGCGACACCTTGATCCAGCAGATGAGCGCGACCGAGAGCCTCGCGTCGGTCGACACCATCTGCGTCGACAAGACCGGCACCCTGACCCAGGGGGAGCTGAAGCTGCGCGGGGTCGAGTTCGCCGACGACGTCGACCCGGCTGTCGGCGCGGCGGTGCTGGGACGCTTCGCGGCGAGCGTCGGCAGCCGCAACGGAACCCTCGAGGCGATCGCCTCCCGCTATCCCGGCGACCCGGGGAGCGTGACCGCCGAGGTACCGTTCTCCTCCGAGTGGAAGTGGTCGGGCGTGTCGTTGGCGGGAGACGGAGCGGGCGGCGGCACCTTCGTGATGGGCGCGCCCGACATCCTCGAAGAGGCCGGCGCCCTGGTCCTGTCCCCGGGGATGGCGGGGAAGCTGCGCGAGGAAACCTCGGCGGGACGGCGCGTGGTCGCCTTCGGGCGCACCGGCGAGGCGCTGCCCGAGGACGCCGCCGTCAGCCCGGCGCCGCGCCTAACTCCCGTCGCCCTGATCGTGTTGGAGGAGACGCTGCGCGAGGACGCCGCCGAGACGATCGCCTTCATGCGCGACCAGGAAGTCGACCTGAAGCTGATCTCCGGCGACGCGGCGGCGACCGTGACCGCGGTGGCCTACGCGGTCGGCGTGCCGCGCGACGCGGGCGTGGTCGAGGGCCCCGACCTCCCCGATGACCCCGAGCGCCTACAGGAGATCGTCGTCGCCAACACGATCTTCTGCCGGATCAAGCCCGAGCAGAAGAAAGCGCTGGTGCGGGCGCTGGTGGACGCCGGCCGCTACGTGGCGATGATCGGCGACGGCGTGAACGACGTGCCGGCTCTGAAGCAGGCGCGGATGGCGGTCGCGATGGGCTCGGGGACGCAGGTGACCAAGGGGGTCGCCGACGTCGTCCTGCTGAAAGACCAGTTCAAACGGCTGCCGGAGGCGGTCGGCGAGGGCCGCCGCATCGCCCGCAACATCCACCGGCTCGGCCGCCTCTACCTGACCAAGTCGGTCTACGCCGCGACCCTGATCGTCCTCGTCGCCGTGCCCGGCTTCGCCTTCCCCTTTCTCCCCCGCCACCTCACCATGGCCGCCTTCCTGACGATCGGCATCCCTTCGTTCGTCCTCGCCCTGGCGCCCTCGGACGGGCCGCTCTACCGCGGCCGGCTGATCCGCGCCCTGGCCGCATTCGCGATCCCGGCAGGGGTGGCGACGGGCATCGCCTCGATCATCTCCTGCTTCCTCGTCAACACCGTCGCGGGCGGCGGGCTCGCCGCCGGGCGGACCGCGGCGACGACGACGCTGATCTTCCTCGGCCTCGCCTTCATCCTCCTGCTCGAGCGCGGCCCCGGACGCGAGGGCAACGCGGTCCAGAGCTACCTGCTCTCGATGGTCGCCGGCCTCGCCGCCCTCTACGCCCTGATGCTGGCGGCGGAACCGGTCCGCAACTTCTTCGAACTCGAAATCCTCAACGCCACCCAGTGGTTCCTCGCCCTCGCCTCCGCCGCGATCGGGCTGACCATCGCCGCCCTGGTCTGGCGCCTGCCGGTGATCGAACGGTGGGAAGCCGAGATCGACGAACCTGACGAGCCCCCGAGCCCGATGGAGGAGTCCGAGCCGGGGCCGCCGACCCAGGCGCTGTAGGGGCAAACCGTCCACGCGTCCAGTCGGCCGCGGGCGATCTTTCGACTTTGGGCCATGCCGCTTCCGGGTAGCTGTCCTTAGCGTGCGAGCATGGCGACGACCTTGAATCCGGCCCGACCCTTTCCCGGTGCCGGCGTGTACCCGCTCGATTCGGGGCACTTCGACGAGGCGTTCGCCAAGGCCGGCACCTCGCGCCCTCCCTACGCGACGGTGGTCGACGCGCTCGCGCGGCATAACCTGGTGGAGCTGCGCGAGCGCGTCCGGTCGAACGTCGATCGGATCGGGCTCTCCTTCGGCCCGGGGCGGCCGATGACCGTCGACCCGGTGCCGCGGGTGATCGACGCGGCCGAGTGGGAGGCGCTGGAAGCGGGGCTGCTGCAACGGGCGCGGGCGCTGAACGCGTTCGTCCTCGACGCCTACGGCGACCAGCGGATCTTCGAGGAGGGGGTCGTCCCCCGCCGCCTGCTCGAGACTTCACAGGGGTTCGAGCCGCTGATGCGCGGCATCCTGGACCCGGCGGTGCCGCCGGCCACGGTCGCGGGAATGGACCTGATCCGTGACCCGGACGGCGAGCTGCTGGTGCTGGAGGACAATCTGCGGATGCCCTCCGGGGCGACCTACGCGATCGCGGTACGCGAAGCGGTCGGCCCGGCGCTGGGACCCGCGGCGGCAACCGACGTGCGCTCACCGGACGGCTACGTCGAGCGGCTGGGAGAGGCGATCCGCGCCGCGGCGCCCTCCCAGCACGCCGCCGAACCGGTCGCCGCGATCCTCTCCGACGGCCCCGAGAGCGGCGCCTACTACGAGCACGAGCGGCTCGGCCGCGAGCTCTCGCTGCCGATCGTCACGCCGGATCAGCTGTCCCAGGCGCGCGGGCGCCTGCACGCACACGTCGGCCGGGAGCGCCTGCAGCTCGACGTCGTCTACCGCCGCCTCGACGCCGATCGCCTCACCGATCCCGGCGGCTCGCTGACCCCACTGGGCGCGCTCCTCGCCCCGGCGTTGCAGTCGGGACGGCTGCGCTGCGTCAACGCGATCGGCACCGGGCTCGCCGACGACAAGCTCGCCCACGCCTATGTCGAGGACATGATCCGCTTCTACCTCGGCGAGGAGCCGCAGCTGCGCTCGGTCCCCAGCTACGACCTCTCCGATCCCTCCGCCCGCGAAGAGGTGGTCGGCCGCCTCGACGAGCTGGTGGTGAAGCCGCGCGACGGCTTCGGCGGCCACGGCGTGACGATCATGCCGCGGGCGACCGAGGGCGAGCGGCGCAAGGTGATCGGCCTCGTGCGGCGCCGCCCGGAGCGCTTCGTCGCGCAGGAGCTGGTGTCGCTCTCCACCCACCCCACCGTCGTCGGCACCGGCCTGGCGCCCCGTCGAGTCGATCTGCGCCCCTACGTCCTCAGCCCGGCGACCGGGGAGCCTTCCGTCATGCAGGGCGGCCTCACGCGCTACGCCAAGGAAGCCGAGGAGATGGTCGTCAACAGCTCCCAGGGTGGTGGGTCGAAGGACACCTGGGTACTTGGACCGACGAACGACCTGGTATGAAGACGCGCTCCTTGGCATCCCGGCAAAAAGCACCCCTGATCGGGGTCACGACCTCCGAGGTCCGTCCGAAGGAGCGGGTTCACCCCGTCCCCGAGAGCGAGCCGCCGGCGGTCGAGATGGCCCTCGGGCTCCCCTACCTGAAGGGGATCGAGGCGGCGGGCGGGCTGCCGCTGGTGATCCCGCCGCTGGACACGAGCGCGATCGAGCCGCTGCTGGACCGGCTCGATGGGATCTGCCTCTCGGGCGGCCCCGACCTGGACCCGGCGCTGTACGAGGCCGAGCCGCACCCCGAACTGGGGCCGATCGAGCCCGACCTCGACCGCTTCGAGATCGACGTCGCCGCCCGCGCCGACGCCCGTGAGATGCCGATCCTGGCGATCTGCCGCGGCACCCAGGCGCTGAACATCGTCCGTGGCGGGGCGCTCCACCAGCACCTGCCCGATCTCTCGACCGAGGTCCACCACCGCCAGACCAACCCCGGGACCGAGCCGAGCCACCCGGTCGAGATCGAGGCAGACTCCGAGCTCGCTCGGATCTTCGGCGGCGAGGAGCTGGAGATCGCCGACGTCAACTCCTTCCACCACCAGGCGATCGACCGGCTCGGCGAGGGGCTGCGGGTGAGCGCGCGGGCTCCCGACGGCACGATCGAGGCGGTCGAGGACCCGAGCAGGCGCTTCCTGATCGGGGTCCAGTGGCACGCCGAGACGCTCGTCCACCGCCAGGCCGAGGCCGCCCTCTTCCGCCGCTTCGTCGACGCCTGCCGCGACGACGGGGCCGAATACGAGCGGGCCGCGCGACGGCGAGAGGTCGCGTGAACGTGGCCGAGTCACCCGGGACCTTGCCGGCCTGGGCGACTTGGCCGGAGCCGCACGAGCAGGGCGCCTACACGGTCGGGATCGAGGAGGAGGTGATGCTCCTCGACCAGCTCACCTGGGCGCTCGCGCATCGCATCGACTCGGTGCTGCCGCGGCTCCCCCACTCCCGCGACAACAGCTTCACCGCCGAGACGCACGGCTCGGCGCTGGAGATCCAGACCGGCGTGCATGGCCGGATCGACGCCGCGATCGAAGAGCTCGGCGCCCTGCGGCGGGAGCTCGAGGAGACGCTGAGGCCCCTCTCGATGCGCGCGGCGAGCGCCGGCATCCACCCCTTCGCCGTGTGGCAGGAGATCGTCGTCACGGCGGGAGAGCGCTACCAGTTCGTCTACGGCTCGATGCGCGAGCTGGCCCGTCGGGAGCCGACCTTCGGCCTCCACGTCCACGTCGGGGTGCCCGACCCCGAACAGGCGATCCACGCAGCCAACCGCCTGCGCTCCGAGATCCCGCTGCTCTTGGCGCTCTCGGTCAACTCGCCGTTCTGGCAGGGCCGCGACACCGGCCTCGGCTCCGCCCGCACGCCGCTCTTCCAGGCCTTCCCCCGGGTCGGCGTACCGCGCGCGTTCCACACCTACGCGGAGTACGTCGAGTCGGTCGACGTCTTGATCCGCTCCGACGCGGTTCCCGAGCCGACCTTCCTCTGGTGGGACGTGCGGCCACAGCCGCGCTTCGGCACCGTCGAGGTGCGGATCATGGACGCCCAGACGACGCTCGCCGACACCGCCGCGCTGGCGGCGCTGGTCCAGTCGATCGTGCGGCTCGAGGTGGAGGAAGGAGCCCACACATACGACTGCGGGATCCCTCCCGAGGTGCTCGACGAGAACCGCTTCCTCGCCGCCCGCGACGGCATGGAGGCCGAGCTGATCGATCACGACCGCAGCGAACGCGTCCCCGCCCGTGAGCTACTCGACGACCTCCTCGTCCTCTGCCGCCCACACGCCGAAGCGCTCGGCTGCGGGCCGGAACTCGAGTCGGCCCGACGCCTCGCGGACCGCACCGGCGCCCGCCGCCAACTGGAGCTGAGCCGCTCCCTCGGCAGCCTCAACCGCGTCGTCGCGGTCCTCGCCGACGACTTCTTGGCAGGAGCCTGAGCGTTCCTAGATCGCGAAAGGTTCGCCGGGCGGGATGACGAACTGGCTCACTACCAGGTGGGCGGCCAGTTTGGAGTTCCCGTCCCGGATGCGGTCGATGCGGACCTGGATGACCGCGGTGCTACGGCCGGCGTGGAGGGGCTCGGCGGTGGCGACGATTTCGTCGCCGAGGCGACCGGCACCGAAGACGTTCAGCTTCAGCTCGATCGTGGTGAAGTCCCAGCCGGGCGGGATCGCGCGGAAGGTGGCCCAGGCGGCGACGGTGTCGCCGAGGGCGGTCCAGACGCCGCCGTGGACGAAGCCGCCGGGATGCAGGTGGCGACTCTCGACCAGGATCCGGCCCCGGGCGTGGTCGTCCTCGATCTCCAGCGGTTCGATGCCGATGTCGCCGGGAAAGCTCCCCACGGCGAACTCGCGGATGTCTTCCGGCTTGACCTGGGAAAGATCTGGCATGGGATCTGTATGTAAACAAGAAGCGGCCCCGCCATGGGGCCGCTTCGTCACATAACGATTACTCGGGCGTCCCTCAGACCCGCTCGACGATCATCGCCTTGCCCTGGCCGCCGGCGACGCACATCGTCTCCAGGCCGACCTGGGCGTCGTCGGTCTCCATGCCGTTCAGCAGGGTGCCCATGATGCGGGCGCCGGTCATGCCGAAGGGGTGGCCGAGGGCGATCGCGCCGCCGTGCGTGTTCAGCTTGCTTTCGTCCATCCCGGTTTCCTCCATGATCGGGATGACCTGGGCGGCGAACGCCTCGTTCAGCTCGTACTTGTCGATGTCGCCGATCGACATCCCGGCCCGGTCGAGGACCTTCTTCACCGCGCCGATCGGGGCCACCCCCATCAGCTCCGGCTCGTTGCCGTAGGTGGCGGCGGTGACGATGCGGGCGCGCGGCGTGAGGCCGAGCTCCTTGGCTTTCGTGTCGCTCATCAGCAGCACCGCGGCGGCACCGTCGTTCAGCGGGCAGGAGTTGCCGGCGGTGACCCCGCCGCCGCCCTCGAAGGCCTCGCCGAGTTCGGCGAGCTTCTCCAGGGTCGAGGACGCGCGCGGGCCGTCGTCCTTGGCGACCACGGTGCCGTCGGGGAGGGTCACCGGCACGATCTCGCGGTCGAAGAACCCGTCCGCCTGCGATTTGACCGCCAGTTCCTGGGAGCGCTGGGCGAACCTGTCCATGGCCTCGCGGCTGACGCCGTACTTCTTGGCGACGTTGACCGCGGTGATGCCCATCTCGATGTAGGCGTTCGGCCGGCCGTTCTCGCCGATCAGGTTCTCGTCGCGATCCTGGACGCGAGCCGCCTCGGTGGCCTCGTTGTAGCGGCTGACCCACTCGACCCCGACGGCGATGTAGGCGTCGCCCTCGCCGGCCTTGATCGCGTTGCCCGCGTGGCGGATCGCGTCGAGGCTGGAGGAGCAGTAGCGGGAGATGGTGACGCCGTTGACCGTCTGCGGCAGCTTCTGCGACAGCAGGCTGATGATCCGGCCCAGGTTGAAGGCCTGCAGTCCCTGCGGCATGCCGACGCCGCAGAAGACGTCCTCGACCAAGGCGGGGTCGAGCGCGGGATTCCGCTCGAGCAGCTGGTCGACCACGAAGGCGCCCTGCTCCTCGGGACGCAGAGCCGCGAGCGAGCCCTTGAAGGCGCGGCCGATCGGCGTGCGGATGGTGTCGACGATCACTGCTTCGGGCATCTCGGGCGCCTCCTTGGGTATAAGTGCGAATCGACTGACTTGCGTTGAGCCGACGAGGAGCGTAAAGCAAACGCCCCTTGGCTGATTGACTGGTCGGTCAAACTTTCGTGACATTCCGCATTTGCCTATGCGTGCGGCGGAGCCTTCTGGGGTACATTCGAACGATTCAGCCTGCGTGGGAACGTGGGAAAAGGGCCGCGTAGCGGCAGGAAAGGAGGCCTCGACATGCCGGAGGGCTACTGCGTCAAGGAGCGCAAGAAGGTCGAGATCAAAGACGCCAAACAGGTCACGATGAAGAACGGCCGCCCCGCGATCCAAGGGGTCTGCCCCGACTGCGGGACCAAAATCTTCAAGATCGGCAAACTCGAGGCTTAGGGGACGGGGGGTCGGCGGGGACGGCTGTCGCGCCGGCCCGGGCGGCCGTCCGAGGGGCGGTGCCCTGGGCGTCTCATGGAGGTCCTGGCAGGCTGTGACCTCCATGAGACGCCCAGGACGGAGGGAGTGCGGTGTTTCTCCGAGGGTCCGTGCGTGAGAGGCCACACCTCGGCCGATCCATTGACGAAGACGTCTGGAACTCCTCACTTCCATGGCGCCTTCTGTCGGGAACCGCAGCCCTCCGTGACGGTTCCGTCCGGCCCGAATCGCCGCTTGGTGAGTTGAGCCGCCCATAGCGCGCTCAACTCACCAAGCGTGAAGTCGGTGTCGTGCAACACGCACGGAACCCGGCGCTTCCCACGCTCTCACGCACGGAAGCGTGG
>JAFDWG010000327.1 GCA_018268605.1 Actinomycetota bacterium
TCACCTCGAACCCGGCCCCTTCCGAGCCGATCGACCCCGAAGGGCATTGGGGCTACGACGCGCCGGAAGGCCAGACCATCGAAGGGACCTTCGTCTCCCCGGAACGGCTCGAAGGACGGATCACGACGGTCGAACGGATGACGCCGGGATGCGAAGCGACCCGGGCCACCTTCGTCGCGATCCCCGGGCAGACACCGCCGCCGATGCCGCCGGTGATCTACGCCGTCCAGAACGTGATGACCGGCTACCGGGAGCGGAACCCGACCTGGATCTTCCTCGGCCGCGGCTCCTCGTTCATCCTCGACACCCTGACCTGGCAGACCTTCGGCAAAGGGGTCGCCCGCGCGACCGGCATGGCGACCATCCGCCGGTCCGGGCGGGAATGGACGCCACACTCGCGGGTCGAGCTGAGCCGGCCGGTGCCCGACGGCCCCCACAAAGCGATCTACACGATGGTCCGCTTCTGGCTGCGCGGGCCGGTTCCCCCGCGCTTCCCGCACTCCGGCTGGGTCAAGTTGAATCGCCACGGCGTGGTGGCGACGTCGCCGAGATCGCTTCGCGCGCTGAGCCGCAAGCCGCACCGCTGAGGAGCTCCACGAGCGGTTCCGCCTTCAGCAGCATCTCGGCGTACTCCTCCTCGGGATCGGAGAGGACGGTGATGGCGCCGCCGCTGCCGATCGTCGCCAGGCCGTCGTCGATCACGATCGTGCGGATGACGATGCTGAGGTCGACCGCGCCGTCGAGGCCGAACCAACCGAGGGCGCCGGAGTAGGGGCCGCGGGCCACCGGCTCGAGGCGGTCGAGGATCTCCATCGTCCGCAGTTTCGGCGCCCCGGTCATCGAGCCGCCGGGGAAGCAGGATTCGACGCATTCGACCGGGTCGCGCCCGTCGGCGAGGCGGCCGCGGATGGTGGAGACGAGCTGGTGGACCTGGGCGAAGCTCTCGACCTCCATCAGCCCGTCGACCTCGACCGAGCCGACCTCGCAGACGCGGCCGAGGTCGTTGCGCAGGACGTCGACGATCATCAGGTTCTCGGCCCGGTCCTTCGCGCTCGACAGGAGCTCCCCGCGCAGCTCGCGATCGGACTTGGGATCGTCGCCCCGCGGCCGGGTCCCCTTGATCGGCCTCGCCTCGACGGTGCCGTCGCGGTCGATCCGCAGGAAGCGCTCGGGGGAGGCGCTCAGCACCGCGAACGACCCGCAGCGCAGGAAGGCGGCCTGCGGGGCGGGGCTCCGTCGGCGCAGCTCGAGGTAGAGGTCCAACGGATCGACCTCGGGATCGACCGGGAAATCGATCCGGTTCGTCAGGCAGATCTCGTAGGACTCGCCGGCCTCCAGGCAGCGTCGCGCCGCGGCGATGGCGTCGAGGTACTCGTCGCGGTCGAGCGCGTGCACGGGCTCGGCGTCGGCCTCGTCACCCCCGCCTCCGGCGCTTTCCGAAGGGCGCAGTTCTCCCGGCGCGGGCATCGACTCCAGCGACCGTCGCATCGCCTCGAGGTCCCGTTCGGCAGCCACCTGATCCTCGTCCGGCCCGACCACCGCGATCACGTGCGCCTCACCGGAGCGGTGGTCGATGACGAGGAGCCGCGAGGCGTAGATGAGGCAGGCGTCGGGGACAGGCGAGCTGTGGCGCCCGGCCGAACCCAGATGCGATTTGAGCTCGTAGCCGAGGTAGCCGACATAGCCGCCCGCGAACTCGAATTCGGGATCACCGGGCGTCCGCCGGTCCCGCAGCCTCTGCCTCAGCACCTCGAAGATCGTGCCGTCGCCCTCGGTTCCGGTCAGAAGCTCCGAGCCGGGCGCGGCGGCGCTCCCCATCACCGTGCGGCCGGCGCCGCCGGGGAACGACGGGGACGCCTCGCGGTCGATCCAGAAGGCGTAGGGGGCGTCCCCGAAGAGGCGCGCGAAGGCGCTCGCCGGATCGGGGAGGCGCGGGAGCGAGAGGGCGATGACGCGCGGCGCCGCGTCACCGGTCGGCGTGGGTGCCTCCGTCCTCGTCGGCAGGGATCGACGTGGGGCCCGATCGGCATGGCGGTCCACGAGCCCGACGAAGTTCCCGAGCAGCGTCCTTCCCAAGGGTGTCCCCGCC
Organism: Actinomycetota bacterium; assembly: GCA_018268605.1. Taxonomy (GTDB): domain Bacteria; phylum Actinomycetota; class Thermoleophilia; order Solirubrobacterales; family 70-9; genus VAYN01. The sequence continues at coordinate 2,090 of JAFDWG010000327.1, forward strand.
GACTCCGGATGGAACTGCATCCCCCAGATCGGCAGCCTCCGGTGTTCGAGCGCCATCACCGTCCCGTCGTCGCTCCAGGCTGTCGCCCGCAGGCAGTCGGGGAGGGGCGATCGGGCGGCGAGCGAGTGATAGCGGACGGCAGGGAAGCCGCTGGGGGCGCCGGCGAACATCGGCGCGCCGTCGTGGCGGATGGCGGTGGCCCGGCCGTGGACGGGATCGATCCGATCCACGGCGCCGCCGAACGCCGTCGCGATCCCTTGGTGGCCGAGGCAGACGCCGAGCAGGGGGACGGTCGCCTCGCGGATGACCGCCGCGCAGCCGCCGAAGTCGGCCTCCTCGTCGGGGCGTCCCGGGCCGGGGGAGAGGACGATGCCGTCGAAGTCCCGCCGCGCGATCGCCGCCGTCGGGATCTCGTCATTTCGCGCCACGGTCGGCTCCCCGCCCGCCGCCTCGGCCAGCAGCTGGACGAGGTTGTAGGTGAAGGAGTCGTAGTTGTCGATCAGCAGGAGCCGCACGGGCGCCCAATCTACGCCCACACGCGATCACCCCGTTCGGGTGAAGGCGGCCGCACTCCGGTCGTGAATGCTCACGGCATGCAGAAAGACTCCGATCTCACCTACCTGCCGCTTCTGATCGCCGTCCCCGTCGCGATCCTGGTGGTGCTGGCCTGTTACTTCTTCATCGGCGCGGTCGTCGGCACCGCGGTGCTCCTGGTGGCGATCGTCGGGTCGGTCGTCCTGATCGCCCGGTTCATGCGGCGCAACGACACCGCCTGAGGTCCCGGGCGCCTCAGGGCCGGTCGGTGAGGTCGAGCAGGCCCGACTCCTTGGCCACCTCGACCGCCTCGCCGCGCGTGCCGACGCCGAGTTTGCGGTAGATCGACTGGGCCTGCGTCTTGACCGTGTTGGGGGAGACGTAGAGCTCGGTCGCGATCTTGGCGAAGGAGAGGTGCGTGGGAAGGAGGCGCAGGACGCGCAGCTCGGCCGGGCTGAGGGAGCCGACAGCGCTGTCGCGCAGGTCGCCGAGCTGCGCCTCGATGCGGTTCTGCCACGCGAGGAGGAGTGGCGCCCCGGTCGCCTCCGGGTCGAGATCGCGGGCTTCGGCGAGGAGGCGTTCGGTCAGCGGGAGGTCGTGGAGCCCCTGGGCCGCCGCGGCGCCGGCGAGCCGTCCCTGCACTTCGTACCAACCGGCGAAGGAGTCGAGCCGGTCGAGCAGCGAGAGGCCGAGCCGCAGGTCGGCGGCCGCCTCGGTCGAGCGTCGCTCGTGGCACTTGACCATCGCGGCAACCGAGAGGACGCCGGCGATCGTCGGCTGCTCCTCGAGGCCCGACCGGTCGATCTGCGCGCGGGCCTGGGAGGCGAGCATCAGCGCCCGGTCCCAGTCGCCGCTTTCGCAGTCGAGCAGGGCCAGTTGGGCGAGGCTCGTGACCTGGAGGATCGGGACGCCGTTGCGGGCCGCGTGCCGGATCGCCTCGACCAGCTTCTCCCGCGCGACCTCGCGATCTTCGCGTAGGTGGTGGCCGATGCCTTCGAGCATCCAGACCCACGACCACCAGAGGCTGTCGTCCGGGATCGCCGCGCCACCGGCCCCCGCCTGGGCGAGCATCGTGTCGACGCCGCCGCGGGCGAGCGTCCCATCGACCAGCGCCATCGTGCCCGCCATGGTCGTTCCCTCGATCGGGGCCGGTTCGCGCCCGATCAGGGTGCGGCCGAGGCCGTTCCAGTCGTCCGCCGCGGTGCCTTCGCCGCGCAGCAGCGCGACCTGGCCCATGATCAGGGCGAGCCGGGGGTCGGTGGAGACACGGCCGAGGCCGATCTGCTCGAGCCATAGACGCAGGGTCGCCGACTGTCCCCAGGAGTTATAGGTGGGGACCGCCTCCCAGAGCAGCCCGACGGCGCGGTCGCGGTCGTCGGCGGCGATGGCGTGTTCGATCGCCCGCACCAGGTCGCCCTGCTCGTGCCACCAGGCCGACGCCCGCAGGTGCAGTCCGGGGACGTCGGCGGGGGCGGTCCGCTCCAGCTCGGCGCGCAGCATGTCGCCGAGCAGCGAGTGCAGGCGAAACCAGGTGTCGCTGCGGTCGAGCGGGATCACCAGCATGTTCAGCTCCGCCAGTTCGCGCAGCACGGCTGCCGACCCGGATCGCTCGAGGACCGCGTCGCAGAGGTCTCCGCAGACGCGGTCGAGGATCGAGATGCCCTTGAGGAAGTCGACCACGTCGAGGGAGGCGCGGGCGAGGAACTCCTCGCGGATGTAATCGACGATGAAGCGGTCGTCGCCCGCGAATCGGGCCACCGCGGCGGCGACGTCGTCCTCACCCCGCAGCGCCAGCGCCGCCAGGTAGAGCGCCGCCGGCCAACCCTCGGCGCGCTCGATCACCGCGGTCGCCTGCTCGCCGCTGAGCGCGAGGCCGACCCTCTGCAGCAGCGCCTCGCACTCGCCCGGGGTCATCGCCAGCCGGTCCTGCCCGACCTCGGCGAGCCGCCGGCCGGCGCGCAGCCGGGCAGCTTGGCGGAGGCCGCCGGCGCGGCTGGCCACGGCAAGTTGGGATCCGTTGCCGATCGACCTGGCGATCGCCGACAGCAGCCGGTGGGTGTCCTCGCCCTCGACGCACTCCAGCTCGTCGAGCACCAGCACCATCGGCTTGCGCCTGCCTTCGAGGTCCCGCACGAGCCGGTCCTCGGCCAGCGGCAGGTTCAGCTCGGGAACCCGCAGCAGCGCTGCCAGCTCGGTCGACACCGGCTCCACCGTTTCCAGCGCCTCGATCACGGCGGCCAGGAAGGCGGCCGGATCCTCATGCCGTCGGGCCAGCGTGATCGAGGCGAAAGGTCGCGACTCAGTTGCCGCCCACTGCGCCAGGAGGACCGACTTCCCGTAGCCGGCGGGAGCGCAGAGCTCGATCACCGGCTCCCGAGCCGAAGAAAGCGCCTCCAGCAGCCGCGGCCGCTCGAAGAACCCGTCCTGACTGAGCGCGTCCAAGTAGATCCCGGCGATGCAGGCTGCGTGAAGCCGCTCGTTCGGGGCCACGGTCTCGATGACAACCTCTGATCGTCGGGTCGGACGATCGACCGAAACGATATCTCTGTGTGGTGACCGGACGGGCGTTCGGCACGCGAGGGAAATGGACGCAAGGCTCGCCGGGGCATGGAAAGCCGTTCCGGTGCCCGACGGAACAGTCGCGGAACGCCTCGGAATCAGAGGTGTGGCCTTTCACGCACGAACCCCCGGAGAAGCACTGCACTCCCCAGGGCACCGCAGCTAGGACTGCCGCCCCCGCCCCTCCTCCCGCCATGCGTCCCTCTCCAGCCTCCTTCGCTCGTCCTCGTACTGCTCCTCGGTGAACAGCCCCGCGCGGCGGAGCTCGTCGAGCTCGGCGAGCAGACGCGCGAGCCTCTCGGGTGACGGATCGCTGCCCGCTTGGTCCTCCGGGACGCCTCGTCTGGAGTCCACGGGACCATCGAACCAGCCGGCGGCCGCGGGCAATTCACCCGTATCTGATGATTTTGATCGCGCGTTTCGTCCCTAGATTCGGCTGGTCACCAAGGACGAAAGAGGAACGAGAGTGAGCCAGAACGATCAGCCGTCGCGGACGGTGTTGCCGATCCCCGACCGCCCCTATGCGGGGCCGATCTCATACGACGCCTCCGAGCCGGGCACGGAGGTCCCCGCGATCGAGCCTCTGCGCCCGCCCACGGACGCGCCGAACGTGCTGATCGTCCTCCTCGACGACGTCGGCTTCGGTGCCTCGAGCGCTTTCGGCGGCCCCTGCGAGACCCCGACCGCCGAGCGCCTCGGGGCCGCCGGCCTGCGCTACAACCGTTTCCACACGACGGCGCTCTGCGCGCCGACCCGCGCCGCGCTGCTGACCGGACGCAACCACCACGCGGTCGGCATGGGTGCGGTCACCGAGGTCGCCACCTCGGCGCCCGGGTACGACTCGATCCGACCCAACACGGCCGCCCCGATCGCCGAGACCCTGCGCCTGAACGGCTACTCGACCGCCCAGTTCGGCAAGTGCCACGAGGTCCCGGTCTGGCAGACCAGCCCGCTCGGCCCCTTCGACGCCTGGCCCACCGGGGGCGGCGGCTTCGAGCACTTCTACGGCTTCCTCGGCGGTGAGACCAACCAGTACTTCCCCTCGCTCTACCACGGCACCACGCCGGTCGAGCCCGAGCGCACCCCCGAGGAGGGCTACCACCTCACCGAGGACCTCGCCGACCGGGCGATCGACTGGATCCGCCAGCAGAAGGCGCTGATGCCCGACAAGCCCTTCTTCACCTACTTCGCCCCCGGCGCCACCCATGCTCCCCACCATGTGCCGCCGGGCTGGGCGGACAAATACAAGGGCAGGTTCGACGACGGCTGGGACGCCCTGCGCGAGCGGACCTTCGCCCGCCAGATCGAGCTCGGGGTGATCCCCCTCGACGCCGAGCTGACCGCCCGCCACGACGAGATCCCCGCCTGGGAGGACGTGCCGGCGGAGCTGCGCCCGGTGCTCGCCCGCCAGATGGAGGTCTACGCCGGCTTCCTCGAGCACACCGACCACCAGGTCGGCCGCGTGATCGACGCGCTGGAGGAGCTGGGGGCGCTCGAGGACACGCTCGTCTACTACATCGTCGGCGACAACGGGGCGTCCGGCGAGGGCGGCCTCAACGGAAGCTTCAACGAGGGTTTCGTCTTCAACGGCGCGGGTCACCTGGAGACCCCCGGGTTCCTCGCCGCCCACCTCGATGACTTCGGCACCCCCGCCGCCTACAACCACTACGCGGTCGGCTGGGCGCACGCCTGCGACACGCCGTACCAGTGGACCAAGCAGGTCGCCTCGCACTGGGGCGGCACCCGCTGCGGCGCGATCGTCCAGTGGCCGCGTGGCATCTCGGCGAGCGGCGAGGTCCGCTCGCAGTTCTGCCACGTGATCGACATCGTCCCGACGATCCTCGAAGCGGCCGGCCTGCCCGAGCCGCTGAGCGTCAACGGGGTCCAGCAGATGCCCATGCACGGCACCAGCATGGGGCACACGTTCGACGACGCCGCGGCGCCCGAGCGCCACACCACGCAGTACTTCGAGATCTTCGTCAACCGCGGCATCTACCACCAGGGATGGACCGCGGTGACGAAACACAGCACGCCGTGGGACGGCAACGCACAGATGCCCGCCTTGGACGACGACGTCTGGGAGCTCTACGGTCCCGACGACTGGACGCAGGCCCGCGACCTCGCCGCCGAGCAGCCCGACAAGCTGCGCGAGCTGCAGCGGCTCTTCCTGCTCGAGGCGGTCCGCTACGACGTCTTCCCGCTGGACGACCGGCGGATCGAGCGCTTCGACCCGGGGCTCGCGGGCCGGCCGCAGTTGATCACCGGCAACTCGCAGATGCTCTTCCCGGGGATGGGACGGCTGACCGAGAACACCGTCCTCAACATCAAGAACAAGTCCCACGCGGTGACCGCCGAAGTCGCCGTCGGCGAGGAGGACGCCGGCGTGATCGTCGCCCAGGGCGGCGCCTTCGGCGGCTGGAGCCTCTACCTGCTCGAGGGCCGGCCGGTCTACTGCTACAACCTCCTCGGCCTGCAGCGGGTCAAGGTCGCGGGGCCCGCGCCGCTCACGCCGGGCGAGCACCAGGTGCGGATGGAGTTCGACTACGACGGCGGCGGGCTCGGCAAAGGCGGCGCGATCGGCCTCTTCGTCGACGGGGTCCCGGTCGGCGAGGGGCGGCTCGGCGCCAGCGTGCCGCTGGTCTTCTCCCCCGACGAGACGACCGACGTCGGCAGCGACGGGGCGAGCCCGGTCTCCGACGACTACGGGCCGGGCAGTGCCTTCACCGGGCGGGTGCGCTTTGTGCGCATCGACCTCGGCGACGACGCCAAGAATGCCGATCACATGATCACCGCCAACGACCTGTTCCGGCTGGCGATGGCGCGGCAATAGGCCGCGCCCCTGCTGACGGGACCGGCGACCGACCGGAGGCCCGAGGTGGACTGGTCATTGGCGATCGTCGCGACGGCGGTGCTCGGCGTCGCGGCCTTCTCGGCTCGGCTCTCCGACTCGCCGGTCACGCCGCCGCTGGCGTTCATGCTGCTCGGCCTCCTGGTGGGCGGCGAGGTGCTCGGCGGCGTCGAGTTCTCGAGCACCGACGCCACCGTCCGCACCCTGGCCGAGGCGGCGCTGACCCTGGTCCTCTTCACCGACGCGGCGCGGATCGACCTCCGCGCGCTGCGGCGCGGCGGCGGCGTGCCGGCCCGGCTCCTCGGCGTCGGGCTGCCGCTGACGATCGTCGCCGGGACCGCCGCGGCGGCGCTCTGCTTCGGTGACCTGACGCTGGGCGAGGCGGCGATCGTCGCCGTCATCCTCGCCCCGACCGACGCCGCCCTCGGGCAGGCCGTCGTCACCTCCCGCGCGATCCCGACCCGCTGGCGCCAGGGCCTGAACGTGGAGAGCGGGCTCAACGACGGCATCTGCGTGCCGCTGCTGTTCGCCGCGGTGGCCGCCGCCGACGTCGAGTCCCACATCTCCGGCGGGCGCGGCCCGGGGACGCTCCTGCTCGAGGAGATCGGCTACGGCGCACTCGGCGGGATCGTCGCCGGGTGCCTCGTCGCCTTGGTCGTCGTCCAGGCCGGCCGGCGAGGCCTGATCGACGACCTCTGGCGCCAGATCGTCCCGGCCGCGGGCGCCGCGCTCGCCTATGGGATCGCCGTCGCCCTGCAGGGCTCGGGCTTCATCGCGGCGTTCGTCGCCGGGCTTGTCTTCCGCGGCCTCGCCCGCGAGGACCCGGTCCGGATCGACCTCCTCTCGGAGCAGGTCGGCGACGCGCTCGGCGGCGTGACCTTCCTCCTCTTCGGCGCCATCCTGCTCCCCCCGGCGCTGTCGGCGATCACCCCGACGCTCGTGATCTACGCGGTGCTCAGCCTTACCGTGGTGCGGATGGTGCCGGTGGCGATCTCGATGCTCGGCACCGGGGCACGGGCGCCGACCGTGGCGCTGCTCGGCTGGTTCGGCCCGCGCGGACTTGCCTCGATCGTCTTCGCCCTGATCGTGGTCGAGGAGTCCCACCTGCCGGGCCAGGAGCTGATCGTCACGGCCGTCTACCTCACCGTCGGCCTCTCGGTGATCCTCCACGGGGTCAGCGCGGCGCCGCTCGCCCACCGTTACGGCGCGTGGCTGGCGGCGAACCCGAAGCCCGCCGAGGAGTCCGGGGAGCACGCGGTGGAGTTGACCCGGGTCCGCGGCGCGGCGGCCCGCCGGGAGCCGCTCGACCTCCGGCCGGACACTCTTCCCAGATCACCCGATGAAGATGAAGCCCGGCCGTGGTGCCGGAACTAGCTTGCTCCTCGTGACCGAACCGAAGGAGGAGATGTGACCGACGAGGAGACCTTTGACCGGTTGGAGGAGATGGGCCCGATCGACTACCTGGTCATCGAGTGGCCCGGTGGCCGGCCTCACGGGGACGTGGCGCCGCGGCTGTTGGAGTTGGTCGATGCCGGCCTGATCCGGGTGCTGGACCTTGCCTTCGTGGCCAAGGACGCCGACGGCAACGTCACCGCGCTCGACTTCGAGCAGCTCGCCGACGACGTGGTCGAGCTCTCGATCTTCGAGGGCGCCGCCAGCGGTCTCCTGGGCGAGGAAGACCACGCCGAGGTCGGCGCGGTGATGGAGCCGGACACCGCCGCCGCGGTGATCGTCTTCGAGAACGTCTGGGCGGCGCCGTTCGCGACCGCCGTGCGGCGCTCGGGCGGCCAGTTGGTCGCCGGCGGTCGCATTCCCGTACAAGCGATGCTCGCCGCCCTGGACGCGGTCGAGGCAGCCTGAGAGGAGATACCGAAATGCCAAGACTTCTAAGAGGGATGGTTCGCACCGCGGCCGTGGCCGGGACCGCCACCGCGGTCAGCGGCGGCGTCCGGCGGCGCCAGGAGAACCGCTGGGCCCAGAAGGAAGAAGGGCAAAGCGCCGCCGCGGCGCCTCAGGCCCCACCCGCGCCGCCGGCTCCCGCCGAGGCTGCGGCGCCATCCACCCTTGACCAACTCAAGCAGCTGGGAGAACTTAGATCACAAGGCGTGCTCACCGATGAGGAGTTCGCCGCGCAGAAGGCCAAGGTGCTGGCGGCCTGACCGCCGGCGACCATCCGGAAAGGAACCCCATGTCAATCCTCGCCGACATCAGCTTCGGTGAACTGCTCCTCCTGACGTTCGAGATCTTCCTCTTCGTCATCTGGATCTGGATCCTGTTCACGATCATCACCGATCTGTTCCGCGACCACGAACTCTCGGGATGGTGGAAGGCGGTCTGGGTCTTCTTCCTCATCTTCATCCCGGTCATCACCGCGCTGGTCTACCTGATCGCCCGCGGCAACGGGATGCGCGACCGAACGATCAAAGCCCAGGCCGACGCGAAACGTCATTTCGACGAGTACGTCCGCGAGCAGGCCGTCACCTCACCCGCAGATGAACTCCACAAACTCAACGAACTGCGCGAAAAAGGCGCCCTCAGCCAGGCGGAGTTCGATCAGGCCAAGGCCAAGCTCCTGACCTGAGCCACCGACCAATCGTCCACAAGTCAGTCTCGTCTTGGTCTCGAATTCCGACCGGAGCGGCGCCGCCTCGACTACGTTCGCGCGCGCACGCCGACTCCGGTCGGTCCAAGACAACCCAGTGGGGGACGAAGAAACAGATGAATCGTCGGTTCGGGAAGTACGGCTCAAAGGCGTCGGCGCTCGCGCTGATCGTGGCGGCGGCGCTCGCGGGCGGGGTGCTCGCCGGTTGCGGCAGCAACAGCAACAACGTCGCGAGCACGGTGGAAAAGCAGATCGAAAAGAGCGGCGAACAGGCCGAAAAAATCGTCAACGAAGCCACCAATCAGGCGCAGGAAGAACTTCAGAAGGCCAACAAGGAAAGCGGCGAAGCCTCCAAGTCGGCCGAAGAAGTGACGAAGAGCACCGAAGCCGCGATCGAAGAAGCCAACAAGAAGGCCAAGAAGGGCATCCAGCAGGGGCAGGAAATGTCCAAGGAAATCACCGAAGAAGTCAACAAGCAGATCGAAGAAGCGACCCCCTAGGGCCGACCGCGAGGCGAGGAGAAGACCATGGGCTTCATGGACAAGCTGAAGGGCACCGCGAAGCAGGCCGTCAATCCCGGCGGCTCGATGAAGGAACGCGACAAGATCCAGAAGATCAACGCGTCGGGGGTCGACGCGACCGCCACGGTGGACTCGATGGAGGAGGTCGGCTCGCAGCTCGGCGGCGGCCATCAGATCGACTTCCAGCTCACCGTCCATCCGGCGGGCGGCGCCGACTACCAGGTGTCGACCAGCCAGTCGATGCACGAGCAGACCCTGAAAGGGGTCGAACAAGGCGCGACGGTCGCGGTCAAGATCGACCCTGACGATCCCCAGTCGCTACTGGTCTGGGGCGCCGCGAGCTAGACCCTCAGCGGCGTGCCGAGAGGTACGCCGCGACCCGCTCACAGCCGCGCCGCAACCGTCGGAAGTAGGCGGCGCGGCTGAGGTGGAGGGACTCGGCGACGGCTTCGTGGGTCGCGCTCCGTTCGAGGTAGCCGCGACGGAGCGCGGTCTGGGTCAGCTGGTCGCCGGGCGTCCCGTCGAAGGCGTGATCGACGGCGTCGGTGAGGGCGGCGCGGACCGAGGCGGAGCGAGCCGCGATGGTCTCGCCGCTCGCCAGGGGGCTCCCCGCCAGGTCGGCGCGGATGCCGAAGGCGCGGAACGCCTCGCGGACCGTCGCCACCGAGACGGCCTGGTCGACGCTCGGGCGTGGCGGTTCCGGCAGGCCGAGCTCACGGTAGACGTGGGCGTGCAGGGCGGCGATGATCCCGCCCGGTCCCCAGTCGAGGAGGTGGCACTCGACCGTCTCCTCGCCGACCCGAGCGTCCAACTCGGGGACGTGGACGGCGCCGCCCGCGGCGGCGAACTCCCGCGCGCCGGGCAGCGCCGGGTTGATCGGCAGGTAGCCGTAGCGCGGGCTGACCGAGGTCGCGGCGAGTAGGCCCGCCATGCCGAGCAACCCGAAGAGGTCCGGGTCGCGATCCCCTTTGACGGCGATCATGTCGCGCCAGATCACCGCGTCGGGGCGGTCGAGCCGGCGCGCGTGGGCGAGGCGCGGGCCGAGGATCGGGTCCTCGTCGGCCGCTTCGGGGGCGGTACCGGGGGTGAGGCAGACGGTGATGCCGCAGAGGCGCTCGTCGCGGTCGCGGGCGACCGTGGCGTGGTCGGGAGACGCCTCGAGCAGGGCCCGGGAGCCCTCCCAGACGCCTGCGTGTCGGTGTCCGGCGACAGCTTGATCGGCCGTCTCGAGGTCCCCGGCCCGGAGGCCGTCGACGCGCAGGCGCTCGGACGCCCGCCAGGAGAAGCCCCAGTGGAGCGCCGGGCTCTCGGCGAGTTCGGCCAGGTCGGTCAACGCCAGCGGGCCCGCCGGGCCGGTGCCGATCGCGTACAGATGGTCGGCGACGCGGCGGCGCAGCTCCGCTTCGAGCAGGGGGTGGTCGCGCCGCATGCAGGCGCGGATCGCCTTGCGGACCAGCTCGTGGGGCGCGACCCCGAGGCCGCGCGGCTCGACGAAGTCGCGTCGCCGGAGCCACTCCCACTCGGCCTCCGGGTCGGCCCCCATCAGCGATCCGGCGAGCAGCTCGGGCGTCGTCACGCGCGCGATCGCCGCGATGGCGAGCGTCGCCAGGTGCGGGCCTTGGAGCCGTTCGGCGACCAGGCGCGCGACGAAATCCTCGTCGAGACCGACGCCGGGCCCCGGCGATCCTGATGTGCGGTCCGCCGCCGCGGCGGCCAGCTCCAGCGCCAGCGGGTTGCCCTGCGCCCAGTCGCGGGCGCGGGCGACCGCGGCCGCGTCGAGGCCGTGACGGCGGAGCAGCTCGGTCGACGCCTCCGCATCGAGCGGCGCCAGCGGCAGCGACAGGAAGCGGCGCTCCTCGCGCGCCGCCCACTCAGGTCCGGGCGCGCGGCGCGAGGCGATCAGGACCGCCGCCCCCTCCGGCAGCGCCGGCAGCAGCACCCGACGTAGGTAGCCGCCGAGCGCCTCGACCCGCTCGAAGCAGTCGAGGACCACCAGCGGGCGCCCTCCCTCCGCCCACGCCCCGAGCGCGTCCTCCAACTGGTCGGGAACCGGCGCGATGTCGCGGCCGTCGATCCACACGACCTCGAACCCGGCCCCCGCCGCCCGCTCCGCCACTGCCCGCAGCAGCGCCGTCTTCCCGATCCCCGCCGGCCCATGGGCATAGACAGCCGCGACGCCCCCGACCTTCGCCAGCTCGGCCTCGATCCCACTCAACTCACGGTCGCGCCCCGCCAGCACCGCCGCAGGATCTCAGATCCCGGGGAAAATGAGCCTGGGCGACCGGGACTCAGTCGGCACTCGGGGGCCAGGGACGGTAGACGGTGGCGAGGACCGAGACGGTGGCCTCGGTCGGGAGGGCGGCGGCATCGAGGGTGGCGAGGTCCTGGGCGCTGAGGTGGCGCGCGCTCGGGGTCATCCGCAGCAGGGCGCCGGCCTCTTCGTCGGTGAGGGACAGGGGGTATGAGATCCGCTCGGTCTCGAGGGGCTCGAAATGGGGGTCGAGGGCGCGCTCCAGGCGCTCCTCCTTCTCCGGGTCGACGTCGACCATCCCCTTCACCCGGCGGCGTAGCTCGGCGAGGTGGTCGCCGTCGGGCCGCGCGACGATCAGGCGGCCCTCCGGCCGCAGGACGCGGTGGAACTCGGCCGGGTTGCGCGGGGCGAAGACGTCGAGGGCCAGGTCCACCGAGGCGGGCGCGATCGGGAAGGGGCGGAAGACGTCCCAGCTCGCGGCGGCGCCGTGAGGGTGCGCCTTGGCGGCGGCGCGCAGGGCGCGGACGGAGGAGTCGAGGCCGAGGCCGCGCGCTTCCGGCAGGGCTTCGAGGACGCCCGCGAGGTGGTAGCCGGTGCCGCAGCCCACCTCGAGGACGGTGGCGGCCCCCGGCCCCGAGCGCGCGCCCAGCCCGGCGAGCGCGTCGCGGAGTGGGGCATAGTGGCCGGCCGCGAGGAAGTCGATGCGCGCGCGGGCCATCGCCGCGTCATCGCCGCTCCGCGCCTGCCCGCCGCTCAGCAGGCTCGCGTAACCCTGGCGGGCGATGTCGAAACTATGGCGCCGTGGGCAGCGAAGCGAGGATTCGACCCGCCCGAGGCCCTCCCCGCAGACGGGGCAGCGGAGGATCGGGAGGACGAGGTCGAGGGCGGTGTCTGGTGCGGGCATGGGCGGCCGGTAGAGTGCCGCCCGAGCGTAGCTAGCGGCGCGCCGCCGCCGTCTTCGCCGCAAGATCGACGAACCAGACCCCGTCGCGCAGGCTTCGCTCGCCGACGTCGACCTCGACCGGGTGGGAGAAGATCGGGCCGTCGACTACGAAGGTGTGGAACTCGCCGTTCTCCCCGGCCAGGTCGACATCCGCGGCGGCGAAGCGCCCGAGCATCTCCTCGTCGACCACCTCGCCGAGGAGCGAGGGCGGCAGCAGCCCGTCCCTGACCGCGACGACGACGGCGCGGAAGCCGAGGTCCAGCAGCTCCCGCATCAGCCCCTCCCGCGAGCGTTGCCAGAGCGGTAGCCAGGCCTCCGTCCCGACCGAGGCGGCCATCGCCTCGACCCATTCGCGGTGAGCCTCGGTGTCGATGTCCCCGAAGATCCCGGTGCCGAGGCCCTGCTGCGCCGCGCCCGCGAGCTCGGCTCGCAGCGCCTCCTCGTACCCGTGCCAGGTGGTCGCGGCGAAGGCGATCGGGACGCCGAGCGCTGCCCCCTGCGCCTCGAGCAGCTCCCGCCTCAGCCCATGGGAGCGGGAGCGCTCGCCGCTCTCGGTCAGCATCGTCACCAGCAGGCCGGGCTTGGCGCCTCCGGCCAGCGCGTGGTGGAGCGCCAGCGCCGAGTCCTTACCGCCGCTCCAGGAGCAGTAGACGGGGACGGAGCGGGCCGAGGGAGTCGATTCGCTAGAAGTCATCCATGCAGATTGAAGTCTTCTCCGACGTCGTGTGTCCCTGGTGCTATCTCGGCAAACGCCGGCTGGAGGCCGCGCTCGCGGACTTCGACGGGCCCGCCGAGGTGATCTGGCGCGCCTTCCAACTGCAGCCCGACGCGCCGCGCTTCGGCGAGCCGGGGGCGGGGGAGCTGAGCACGGTCGCCCTCGCCGAGCGCTACCCGCCCGAGCAGATCGCCGAGATGCAGGGACGGCTGACGGCGCTCGCCGCCGAGGAGGGCCTCGACTACGCGCTTGACCGCGCCCATCACGTCAACAGCTTCGACGCGCACCGGCTCGCGAAGGGGGCTGCCCGCCACGGCCGCGGAGCGGAGATGGTCGAGCGCCTTTTCCGGGCTCAGCAGGTCGAGGCGCTGCGGATCGACGACCCGGCGGTGCTCGCCTGGCTGGCCGAGGAGGTCGGCGTCCCCGCGAGCACGCCCGCCGAGGACGCCGAGGACGCCGCGGCGGTCTTCGCCGACCTCGAGGAGGCGGCGGCGATCGGCGTCAACGGCGTCCCCTTCTTCGTCCTCGACCGCCGGCTCGCCGTCTCCGGCGCCCAGTCGGCCGAGCTGCTCGGCCGCGCGCTGGCTCAGGCGGCGACGGTGCGGGAGAGCAGCGCCGAGAGCTCCGTGTAGGCGCGCTCGGCCGCGGCCTCGTCGTAGGCGGGGGTATCGGCCATCGTGTAGCCGTGCTCGGCGTCGGCATAGACCTCCGAGCGGAACTCCTTGCCCGCCGCGCGCAGGGCGTCCTCGACGGCCGCGATCTGCTTCGGCGTCGCGCTCCGATCGTGGTCGGCGAAGCCGAGGTAGAGCTCGGCTTCGAGGTCCGCGGCGCTCAGGTGCGGGCTCTCGTCGTCGTCGGTCGCCAGGCCGCCGGTGTGGAAGCAGCCCAGGGCCGCGACGCGGTCCGGATAAGCGGCGGCGATCCGCCAGCCGAGCCGCCCGCCCATGCAGTAGCCGGTGACCGCGACGTCGCCACCGTCTGCCTCGTCCTGCAGCTTGCCGAGGTAGGCGGCCGCGTCGGCGACGATCCGCTCCGTCGTCAGCTCCCGGATCAGTGGCATCAACCGCCCGAAGATCTCCCCCCGGCGCTCCGGGGCGTCGAGCCCGTCGAGCGGGACCACCGGCGCCCGCCCCACCCGGTAGAAGACGTTCGGCGCGAGGACGACGTAGCCCGCCGCCGCGATCCGATCGACCATCGCCTCGATCTGCGGCCGCAGCCCGAAGGCGTCGACCAGGAAGAGCACCCCCGGATGCGGGCGCCCGTCGTCGGGCCGGGCCAGATAGGAATCGGCGACCCCTTCGGCCGTTTTGACGTCGATCATTGCGCTGTTCACTTCACACCTTCCGAGCTCGGATCATGCGTTCGCCGGGTCGGTGCCAACCCTAGTGAGACGGAGTCTCCGGGCTACCGCCGCAATGGGGTCAGGCGTTCCGCGGCGAAGAGCTCGTGGACCATGCGGACCGCGATCGAGCCCTCGCCGACGGCGGCGGCGACGCGACTCATCGAGCCGGAGCGGACGTCCCCGGCGGCGAAGACTCCGGGCACGCTGGTCTCGAGCGGGAACGGTTCGCGGTCCAGGGGCCAGGCCCTGTTCTGGCGCGCGGCTTCGCCGGTGAGGACGTAGTCGCCATCGCCGCGCCGGACCTCGGGCGGGAGCCAGTCGGTGTTCGGGTCGGCACCGATCATCAGGAAGAGGGCGCCGGCGTCGACGGTCTCGACGCTGCCGTCGGCGCCCTGCAACTCCAGGCTCTCGAGCCACTCACCGCCCCCGCCGCCGACGACCTCGGTCCGCAGCCGCACGTCGATGTTGGGCGCACCTTCGACCTGGCGCACGAGGTAGTCGGACATTCCGAGGTCGAGCGCGTCCTTGCGGATGACCAGGGTGACGCGGCGGGCGTAGTCGGCGAGGTGGAGCGCCGCCTGGCCGGCCGAGTTGGCGCCGCCGACGACGAAGACATCCGTGCCCGCCATCCCCGGCGCCTCGGAGGCGGGGCCGCCGTAGAAGACGCCCGCGCCGGTCAGGCGGTCGAGCTCGGCGACCGGCAGCCGACGGTAGGTCGCGCCACCGGCGAGGACGACGGCGCGCGCCTGCACTTCGGTGCCATCGGAGAGGCTGAGGACGAGCCCGTCGGCCTCGCGTCGCAGGTCGATCGCCTGGTGCATCAAGGCGAACTGCGCGCCGAAGACCCACGACTGTTCGTAGGCCTGTTCGGCGAGGCGGCGGCCACTGACCCCGCGGGGGAAGCCGAGGTAGTTGCGGATCAGGGAGCTCGAGGTCGCCTGTCCGCCGATCCCGCCCTCGTCGATGACCAGCGTCCGCAGCCCCTCCGAGGCGCCGTAGACCGCCGCCGACAGCCCCGCCGGCCCGGCGCCGACGATGACCAGGTCGAACTCGCTGCGCCGCGGGTCGACCGTGGCGCCGACCGCCTCGGCCAGCTCGGCGTTGCTCGGGTTCGACAGCACGGTGCCGTTGGGGAAGACGACCAGGGGCAGCGGCTCGTCGGCGTCGGGCTCGGCCTCGGCGATCATCTCCTTGCCCTCGGGCGAGTCGGCCAGGGTGAAGGTGTGGGGGAGGGCGCAGCGGCCGAGGACCTGTCGCAGCTCGTAGGCTCGCCCGGTCCACGACTCGCCGACGACCCGCACCGTATGTGGGGCGACCCGCCGCGCGTGTGACCATTCGAGCAGGAAGGAGGTGATCGCCTGATGGAACTGCTCGTCCGGGCTCCGGCTCGGCCGGATCACGTAGTACTCGATCTCCCGCCGGGCCATCGCCCCGAGGATCGCCTCGCCGGTCCGCCCGTCGCCCCAGCTGGCCCAGTCGATCAAGAGCGCGCGCTGGGCGAACGGGTCGAGCCCCCGCACCTTGCCGAGCAGCTCGCTTCCGGTCATGCCCTTCAACCACTGGCCCGCCAGCACGAGCGCGATGTCGTCGCCCGCTTCGCTCAGCTCCTCCAGCCGTCGCAGGGCCCGCCGCGAGGAGTTGACGCAGACGACGCGGTAGTCGCGGCCGTAACGCTCGCGCAGCTCATCCTCGACCTCGCGCAGTGAGGCCTGATCCTCGTCGACGGCAAAGAGGACGGGCTTGGACAAGACACTCCGACCGTACCGCGCCCCGACCGCCGCGACAACGGTGAATCCTTAGCTTGCGACGGCCGGCACGCGGATAGGATCGGAAATCTCCTCCAGGAAAAGGAGCATCTCTTGAATGCCAACCGGGAACTCTGGGAGAAGGGTGATCGGTGCGGGTGACCCGCCCGGGGCGGTCGCATCGTGATGCGAACTGGATCCTCGGGGACCCGACCCTGGTCGCCCAGATCCTCAAGATCGCCTCCGCCTACTTGCCGCCGCCCCCTCTCCTGTCACAAGTCGCACGCTGACCCTCGCGAAGTCCGCATAACCCGCATTCCCCGCGGCAAGGGGGAGAGAATCCACCGGCGGAGCCTCGAGCAGCGCGTCAAGACCGGACGGCTGCATCTGATCTCCCGCGGGGTCTACGCGATGGGCCGCGCGGAACTGACGCCGCACGGGCGTTGGATGGCCGCCGTCCTGGTCTGCGGGGACGGAGCGGCGCTCAGCCATCGCAGCGCGGCCGAGCTGTGGGGCATCGGCCACGAGGAGCGGGGACGGATCGACGTCGCCACCGAACTTCTGCCGCTCCGCCTCGAGCGTGCGGTCAACGAGGCCGACAAGCACGACCTCGTCGACCCGGAGACGCTGCGGCGGGCGCTGGAACTCGAGGCCTACCGCGGCATGCCGGGCGTGGGAACTCTGAGGACGATGCTCGACCGCCACACCTTCCGGCTCTCGGATTCCGACCTTGAGATCTTCCTCGAGCCGCTCGCGCTGTCGGCCGGCTTCCCGCAGCCGCTGACGAAACACTGGGTCCTGGGCCATGAGACGGACTTCTTCTTCCCCGACCACGACCTGATCGTCGAGGCCGACGGGCTGCGCTACCACCGCACCGCGTCCCAGCAGGCGCGGATGGTCAGGCGCGACCAGAAGCACGTGGCGGCGGGCTACACGGTGCTGAGGTTCAGTCGTGCAAGCGGTCGACTGGAGGGATCCGATGGGAGAAGCCCCGTGGCGCGGTCAGGCTCGTCCGCGTGCGTGCGACCGACGGCGGGAGCGGGGGAGCGCAGGCGCCCGCGGCCGGCGTCTCGCGAGGGTTCGCCGGCCGCGAGCTGGTCGATCGGGGCGCCGATCGGCCTCAGTAGCTGTAGCCGCCGCGGGATTCTTCTTCTTCCGATTCAGCTTCGCCGCCGGTCGCCTGGCCCTTCACGGGTGCGCCCGCTTCGTCCAGGACGAACCAGGTGCCTTCGGATTCGTTGCCGTTGGCTTCGCCGGGGCCCTTGTCGCCGGCGAAGGTGTAGAGCTGGTGGGCCGCGTAGGTCTCCTGCAGGGTCCCGTCCTTGCGCTTGGTGGTGCCGAGGTCGGCGGCCGTCGCGCCCGCGCCGGCGGTCGGCTTGCCGGTCGTCGTCACCGGCGGCCAGGCCGCTTCGCAACCGCCGTAGCAGTTGGATTTGGTGCCTTCGTCGACGGTGAAGTCGTAGACGGTCATGCCTTCGGAGTCGACCAGGACCGAGCCGAGGCCTTCGATTTCGGCCGCGCCGATCGTCCCTTCGACGCCGGAACCGCCGCCCGTTTCGGAACTCGACGAGCTACTCGACCCGCCGCCACCGCAGCCGGCGATCACGAGCGCCGCGACCACCGCCGCGAGGACGAGTGCGAACGTCGAAACTTTTGGCTTGCTTCTCACTTTCGTACCTCCTTGGGATTGCGCCCAGGGGTACGCGCGGCGGTCCGGCCGGGTTCAGCGGACGCGGGCGAATGCGTCGATCGCCCGGCGCAGCTCCTCCTCGTCATGAGCGGCCGACATCTGGGCGCGGATCCGGGCCTGGCCCATCGGCACCACGGGATAGGAGAAGGCGACGACGTAGACGCCCTCGGCGAGGAGGCGCTCGGAGACCTCGACGGCCCGCTTCGCGTCGCCGAACATGATCGGCACGATCGGGTGGTCGCCAGGCAGCACCTCGTAGCCCTGCGCGGCGATCTCGCGGCGGAAGGCCTCGGTGTTGGCGCGGAGCTGGTCGAGAGGCGCCTCGCCGCGGTCGATCAGGTCGAGCACCCGCATCGAGGCGGCGACGATCGGCGGTGCCAAGGCGTTGGAGAAGAGGTAGGGACGGGAGCGCTGCCGCAGCAGGTCGACGATCTCCCCGCGGCCCGAGACGTAACCGCCGCTGGCGCCCCCGAGCGCCTTGCCGAGCGTGCCGGTGACGATGTCGACGCGGTCTTGCACGCCGAAGAGCTCCGGCGTGCCGCGCCCGGTCTCGCCGATGAAGCCGACGGCGTGGGAGTCGTCGACCATCACCATCGCGTCGTGGCGCTCGGCCAGCTCGCAGATGCGATCGAGCTGGGCGAGGTAGCCGTCCATCGAGAAGACGCCATCGGTGACGACGAGCCGACGGCGGGCGTCGCCGGCCTCGCGCAGCCGCGCCTCGAGCTCGTCCATGTCCCCGTTCGCGTAGCGCAGGCGCCGCGCCTTGCTGAGCCGGATCCCGTCGATGATCGAGGCGTGGTTCAGGGTGTCGGAGATCACCGCGTCCTCGAGCCCGAGCAAGGTCTCGAAGACGCCACCGTTGGCGTCGAAGCAGGAGCTGTAGAGGATCGTCTTCTCCGTGCCGAGGAACTCCGAGAGCCGCTGCTCCAGGTCGACGTGGATCTGCTGCGTGCCGCAGATGAAGCGGACCGACGCCATGCCGTAGCCCCAGCGGTCGAGCGCCTCGTGGGCCGCCGCGATCACCTCGGGGTGGTCGGCGAGCCCGAGGTAGTTGTTGGCGCAGAGGTTGATCAGTGGGCCGGTCCCGACCTCGACCTCGCCCCGCTGCGGCGAGGCGATCAGGCGCTCGGCCTTGTGCAGGCCGGCCGCGCGGATCTCCTCGAGCTCTCCCGCCAACTGCTCGCGGACGTCTCCCAGCATGCTCAGCTCCAGTCCAGGAGGACCTTCGCGGCGCGGTCCCCACCCGCCGCGTCGAAGGCCGCCTCGTGCTCGGTGTAGTGGAAGCGATGGGTGAGGACGGGGGTGACGTCGAGCCCGGACTGGAGCATCACGCTCATCATGTACCAGGTCTCGTACATCTCCCTACCGTAGATCCCCTTCAGCGTGAGCATGTTGAAGACGACCTGGTTCCAGTCGATCGCGATCTCTTCGCTGGGGATGCCGAGCAGCGCGATGCGCCCGCCATGGGCCATGTTCCCGAGCATCCCCCGCAGCGCGGCGGGGTTGCCGGACATCTCGAGGCCGACGTCGAAGCCCTCATCCATGCCCAGGTCCTCGGCGACGGCGGCGAGGTCAGTGGCGGTCGGGTCGACGGCGACGGTGGCGCCCATCGTCCGCGCCAGATCGAGGCGGAACGCGTTCGGGTCGCTGACCACGATGTGACGGGCGCCCGCGTGGCGGACGACGGCGGTCGCCATCAGTCCGATCGGCCCGGCGCCGGTGATCAGCACGTCCTCGCCGAGCGTCTTGTGGGCGAGGGCGGTGTGGACGGCGTTGCCGAGCGGGTCGAAGATCGCCGCCACCTCGAGGTCGACGTCGGCGCGCTGGTGCCAGACGTTCGTCATCGGCAGCGAGATGTACTCGGCGAAGGCGCCCGGCCGGTTGACGCCGACGCCGCTGGTGTTGGCGCAGAGGTGGCGCCGCCCGGCCATGCAGTTGCGACAGCGACCGCAGACGACGTGGCCCTCACCGCTGACCAGCTCCCCGGGACGGAAGTCGTTGACGTTCTCGCCCACCGCGACCACCTCGCCGACGAACTCGTGGCCGACCACGAGCGGCACCGGGATCGTCGCCTGCGCCCACGCGTCCCAGCGGTGGATGTGGACGTCGGTCCCGCAGATGCCGGTCTTCAGCACCCGGATCAGGACGTCGTTGATGCCGACCTCCGGATCGGGCACGTCGAGCAGGCTGAGGCCTGGGGCGGCCTCGTTCTTGACCAAAGCTCTCACCGATCAGTTATACAGAGCGGCCGAAGTGGCCCTAGGGCGCTTCCGGCGGCCCGATCTGCGGCGAGCGGGTCGGCGCGGCGAGCCCGAGGTAGGCGACGATCTGGTAGCCGCCCGGATTGGTCTGGATCGGCGCGTTCTTCCAGTTGTTGGCGAGCCAGACATTGCCGGAGGGGTCGATCGCGACCCCGGTGTTGCGGACCAGGCCGTCGAAGCCGTAGCCGGACTTCGGCGAGATCGCCGCACCGACGCGACGCTTGCCGGGCGGGCAGTTGCGTGGCACGGTGCCGCAGAGCTCGGAGAGGCGGCGGCCGCCGAAGTTCGCGATCCAGACCTGGTCGGCGCCGTCGACCGCGATGCCCCACGGGTTGTTCAGGCCGGCTCCGGTGATCGGGTCCGCGGCGGCCGGTTCGCCGTTCGGCTTCAGCAGGGTCACGTTGCCGCCGCCTTTGCCGACCTTTTCCTCGACCTGCTTCGGTTCCACCTTGCCGGGGCAGGGCGCCACGACCCACTTGGAGTTCGACACCCACATGTAGCCGTTGCTGTCCCCGGCGATGCCCATCGGCAGGTGCAACCCGCCGCCGGTCGCGAGGCCGAGGACCTTGCCCGCGGGGGAGAGCTTGGCCACCGAGTTGCTGGAGTTGGCGGTGACGAAGACGTCGCCCTCGCCATTGACCGCGGCGCCGAAGGGCCGTTCGAAGCCGACCGTGCTCCCCGCCGTGACCAGACCTTCGCCGAGGTTGACCGCCTTGGCCGGGTCGCCGCCGTCGATCTTGGTGACGCTGTCGTTGCCGCAGTTGGCGAGCCAGATGTTCCCGCCCTGGTCGGAGACCGTCCCCTGCGGCCAGCTGATCCCTCCGACTTCGTAGCCGCCCGCCGGGGAGAGCGGTTTGCCCGCGAGGGTGAAGGCGGAGGCGGTGTAGTGGTTCGCCGCGGTTTCGCAGCCCTTGCCTTCGAAGCCGAAGTTGCCGAGCCAGACGCGGCTCGCCGGGTCGATCGCGATCCCGAAGCCGACCCCGCTGAGCCCGCCCCCTGCATAAGGGGAGCCAGGATAGGTCTGGCCGGTCGGGGTGAAGCGGAAGAGCTTGTCGCTGCCGCAGGCGGGGACCTTGGGACGGCGGTCGTAGGCGTAGTTGTTGGCGACCCAGATGTTTCCTTCGGCGTCGATCGCGAAGTTGCCGGGGCCGTCCATCCCGGGCGGGTCGCCTTCGAAACGCAGGGCGAGGGTCCAGGCGCCGGGCGCTTCGCCTGCGCCGAGGACCGGGGACCACAGCGGGGGCGCGAGCCGTGCCAGCTTCGTCAGGCCGGCGACGTCGTGCCAGGGGTAGCGGGCGACGTTGGCGACGGCTTCCAGGGTGTCGACGGCCGGTGCGTGGTCACCGGGCGCGCCCGCCAGCGAGAGTAGCCGCGCGCAGCGCTCGTCCTGGCGGCGGCACAGTGCGAGCAGATCGGCGAGGGTGTTGAACGTCGCCAGGGTGGAGGTCGAGCCCCCGTTGGGGAACTCCCGGAGCACCGGTGAGAGGCTGCCGTCAAGATCGACCAGGTCCCCGCTCATCGCCGCCGCGTTGCGCAGGCCGGGGTTCTTTCCGGCCACCTGCGCCGTGTTACGGCCCTGGTCCCAGTCGATGAACTGGGCCAGAGCGAAGCCCATCGCCACCGTGGTGCGCTCGGTCACCTTGGCGCGGGGCGGCGGGGTGCCTTCGCCGAGCGCGGCGCCGAGCCGGTAGCTCTGCCCAGAGGCCGGGAAGCCGGCTTCGGCCGCGCCCCCGGGGCGCGTCGCGGTGAGGTAGTCGACGGTGCTCGCCCGCGCGCCGCGGTAGCGCAGGACGTAGGCGCCGCCTGGACCGCTGCGCGCCTCGCCGAGCCGGGTCGGCGCCTTGCCGCCGGGGGTCGCCGCCCACAGCTCGACCGTCATCCCGCGCAGGGGGACCGTGCCGGAGATGGTCCCGGCGCCCTTCGCCATCGCCGTCCCCGGCATGAGGAGCACCGCGAGGATCGACAAGGGCACTGCAAGGCGACGCAGGGACTTCAACGGGGATCTCCTCTCGGTGCTGCTGGGCGGGCGGAGCGTATTCGCTGAATAGAGTTCGCGGCCAGGAGGAACGGCCCTTTGTACGAGTACGACCCATCCAGCTTCCGCGGCGTCTTCGAGCGCGATCTCGGCTACCTCGCGGGGGTGGCCCGGAACGCGTCGCGCTTCGCCGACCACCTCGCGCTCGCCGAGGCCGAGGGCGGCCGCGCGTGGACCTACACAGAGCTCTGGCGCGACGTCGAGCGCCTGGCAGGGGCCTTCGGGGAGCGCGGCGTGCGACCGGGGGAGACGGTCGTCTTCCAGCTCTTCAACGGCCCCGAGTTCGCGCTCTGCTGGCTCGCCGCGATGCGCCTCGGGGCGATCCCGACGCCGATCAACTTCCGCCTCTCGGCCGGGGAATCGGCGCACGTGATCGACGACTCGCGCCCGGCGGCGTTCATCTTCGACGCCGAGCTCGGCGTCGGGGCACGCGAGGCGATCGCGCTCGCCTCCCACGGCCCCGGCTGGACCGCCGTCGTCGGCGAGGACTTCGAGGAGCTGCTCGCGGTCGACGCGACCCCGCCGCCGCCCCCCGACCGCGACATCTACGGCGAGACGACCCGGCTCTACACCTCGGGGACGACGGGGCTGCCGAAGGGCGTCTCGCTGAACGATGCGGTCGAGGTGATGAGCGCCCACGACGTGATCATGCACTTCCCCCTCGCGCCCGACGACCGCACCCTGAACATGACCCCGTGGTTCCACCGCGGGGGCCTCTACTCGGGCGGGCCGAACCCGGTCTTCTACGTCGGGGCGGCGGCGATCAGCCTGCGGGCGTTCGATCCGGCGGCGGTGCTCGACCTGGTCTCGGCACGTGGGCTCACCTTCCTGGTCGGCGCCCCGACGAACCTCGCGATGCTGGCCGCCGAGCAGCGGAGCGCCCCGCGGGACCTCTCCACCCTGCGCGGCATCGTGACGATGGGCGCGCCGCTCGAGCGCGAGGCCTGTCTGCTCTACCAGGAGGTGCTGACGCCGCGGATCTTCAACGGCTACGGGACCACCGAGTCGTTCTGGAACACCTTCCTGCGCCCGGCCGACCTGCCCGCTCACGCGGGCTCGGCGGGCCGCGCCTGCACCGACGACGACGTGGTCGTTGCGCGGCCGGGGCCGGGCGAGGGCGACGCGGCGGACCCCGCCGACCCGGTGGCGCGCGACGGCGTGGAGGTCGGCGAGGTCGTCGTCCGCACCCCGAAGGCGGGTTACGCCTACGTCAACCGGCCCGAGGAGACGGCGGCCCGCTTCCGCGACGGCTGGTTCCACACCGGCGACCTCGCGACCTGGGACGTCGAGGGCTTCGTGACGATCGTCGGCCGCGGCGACGACATGCTGATCTCCGGTGGCGAGAATGTCCACCCGGTGCAGGTCGAGGAGGTCCTGAACGAGCACCCGGGGGTGGCGGACTCCTGCGTCGTCGGCCTGCCGGACGATCGCTGGGGCGAGCTGATCGTCGCCTACGTCCTCCCCGCGAACGACGCGGAAGAGCTGACGGTGGCCGCCCTCGACGCCCACTGCCGCGAGCACCCGATGCTGGCCGACTACAAGCGACCCCGTGCCTACCGCCTCGTCGCCTCTCTGCCGATGACCGCGACCGGCAAGAAGATGCACTTCCGCGTCCGGGAAGCGGCGATCGCCGACACCGCCCTTTTAACGCGTCCCTGAGGCGCCCCCACGGCGCCTCAGGCGAGGGCTTCCAGGCGGTCGGCCGCCGTCGCCGCGCCGCCGGTGGACTCGAAGCCGGCCTTGACCCGGGCGGCGCCGGCGTGGCAGGCGAGCGCCTGGTCGACTGCGGCGGTGAGGCGGGCGGGGGAGAGGCGGCGGCGACCGACGCGCGTCCCACAGCCGGCATGGAGGACGTGGGCGGCGACGTCTAGTTGGTCCCGTCCCCAGGGCACGACGCAGACCGGCACCCCGAACGCCAGCGCCTTCTGCGTGATCCCCATGCCGCCGTGGCAGACGACGACGTCGGCCTGGCGCAGGATCGGCACGTGGGGCAGGAAGCGGGCGACGACCGCGTCGCCGGGATCGCCGAGCGTCGCCGGGTCCACTCCCGCGGTGGTGACGACGAGGCGGTAACGATCGCGGAGGCCGGCGAGCGCCGCGGCGGCGATCGCGCCGTCGTCCTGGAACTCCGAGGAGCAGCCGACCAGCACCAGGGGCCGATCGTCGGCCGGGAGGTCTACTGACGTCTCCGCCGCCGGGTCCCAGAGGCTCGGGCCGACCATGACCACGCTCGGCGGCAGGTTGCGCGGGTAGTCGAAGGGCTCGGCGGTGTAGTAGATCGTCAACGGCGCACGGTGGCGGAACTCGGCGGCACGGGCGAGCGGCGGTAGGCCCGCGGCGCGGCGCCCGGCGTTGACTGCGGGCAGGCGCGAGCGCCGGTCGAAGCCCGCCCCGAGCAGCCCGAGTGCGCGGTCGCGGAGCGGCCCCAGCGGCGGCCCCAGCGGGCGGACCCCGAGCCCGAACGGCGTCCCGTCGGCTGCCGGCTCTTCGAGCAGCGACGGCTGGGAGACCGCCCAGCGCAGCCCTTCGCGCTCGGCCAGCGCCTTGGCCCCGAAGGTGGTCGAGTCGACGATCAATACGTCGGGGCCGACCTCGGCGAGCGCCGCTTCCAGGTCGGGGACCTCGTGCGCGGCGCGGCGGCGCAGGGTGCGGAACGAGCGTTCGCCTGAGGTGATCTGCACGTGCGCCTCGTGGTCGTCGTGGACGACCGCCTCGATCGCGGGTGAGATCGGCGCCGCCTCGAGCCCCGCCGCGCGCACGCCGTCGACCGATGCCGCGAGCGTGCGCACGTGGACCTCGGTGCCGCGGCGGTGCAGCTCAAGCAGCGGCCCCATCATCGGGGTGAGGTGGCCGCGGGCGGGGGAGGTGTAGGCGAGGATCCTCATCGGCGCGCTGCCTCCACCATCGCCACCATCGCTTCGCGCGTCGATTCCCTCCCCAGCCCCTCCCGCCTACGCAACAGGTGCCAGACGTAGACGTCGGTCGCCGTCGCCAGGGCGGCGCGGCGGGCGCGCCGCTCCCCGCGCGGGAGTCCGTCGAGGTCCGGGGCGAAGACCTCCTCGACCCATTCGTGGTGGGTTTCGGTTCCTCGTTCGGTGACCCGGCGGACGAAGGGCAGCCGGTCGGCGAGCGCGAGCCAGCGCATCACCTCGTCGCCCATCGCCTCGTAGTGGGAGACGATCGCGCGCACCGCTCCGTCGACGTCGCCGGGCTCCGCGTGGCGGGTCGTCGCAGCGGCCGCGACGCCGGCCGCGATCGCCGCCTCGAGCAGGCCCTCCTTGGAGCCGAACTGGCGGATCACGGTGCGGGTGCTGACCCCCGCGCGGGCGGCGACGGCGTCGAGCGAGGGGTCGAGCTGCGGGTCGGCCCGGAAGAGCTCCTGGGCGGCGTCGAGGATCGCCTCCCGCGTCCGTCCGGTCGCGTCGGCCCGCCGCGTCTGCTTGTAGGTGCGCGGGCTGCGCGTCGTCATTGATGTCACTATAGGTGACATCAAATCCCAAGCAACGGGCGCCCCGGAAGGGCGGGGCCTGGGATCAGGCCGCAGGTTGCTCCGAACGCGTCGCCGAGGCCTCGCGGAGCATCGCGCGATGCTCCGCGATCTGGGCATCGCGGACAGCCCAGCGCAGCCGCTCGACCAACTGGGCACCCGCGTGTCCTTCGAGGTGGACCGAGCCCACGCTCTCGCTGTAGATCACCTCGCCGTCGGCCTCGGACGGATCGGTCAGGACCAAGATCTGCGCCATCGTCTTCCCCTTTCGTTGACTGGGGAGCATGCTGGCGCCGTTTTCTTGGATCGAGGTGAAGCGGCGGTAAAAGTACCCGGTCGGGGACCCCCGCCTGCGCCGCGCTAGAGCACGCGGCGGGCGAGCGCGATCACGAGCAGCACGAGGATGATGACGATGAGGATCCAGACGATGGTCACGGGCAAGGCCTCCTTCTGACGGGGGTCTTCACGCGCCGCGGGTCGCGGCACGACGAGGTTTCTCTCCTCGGACGCCAAGTCGTACCCGCGCTATCGGGGCACCAAACAGTGGTCCTCGTCCAAACGGGGGTTGCGCCGGCCGCTCCGGCAGTCCTATGGGCGGTGCCCCGGGCGTCTCATGGAGGTCCTGGCAGGCTGTGACCTCCACGAGACGCCCAGGACGGTGGGAGTGCGGTGTTCCTCCGGGGGTTCGTGCGTGAGCGGCCACACACCGCGGCCGATCCCGAAGGACGCGCCGCACATTCGTGCCCTATGGGGGCACCAATGTGCGGCACGGAGACGGGCGGGGCAGATCCACCCCCTGTAGGGGGGTCAACCTGCCGCGCACCT
The DNA here is from genome assembly GCA_018268605.1 of Actinomycetota bacterium. Lineage (GTDB taxonomy): Bacteria > Actinomycetota > Thermoleophilia > Solirubrobacterales > 70-9 > VAYN01. The sequence continues at coordinate 28,448 of JAFDWG010000327.1, forward strand.
AGGTCGGTGTTGTGCAACACGCACGGAAGCGTGGACTTCGTGGCATCTCCCGCGCGTCACCCGCGACGGCGTCGCAGTTTCTCCTCACCTCTCATACCCCCGCCGTCCCGGCCACGGCCACAGCCTGCCCGGGCCGTGGCCGGGACGGCCGTGCTCGCCGCAGGCCCTTGCGTCCCTTTCCTCGAGCCCCGACCCGCCGAGGCGAGTGATGACCGGACTACCGGACGGTGACGTCGACCCGCGTGCCGGACTCGTGCCAGGTGCCGGGCCGCGGGCTGACGGCGATCACACGGAGTGCGCCGCTCGCGCTGCCCGCACGCCGTACCTGGCCGGTCTTGCAGCCTGCTTCGGAGATCTCGCGGCGCGCCTGACGCACGGTGTGGTCCTTCAACCGTGGGACGTGGCAGCCGATGAAGGCGAAGGTCGCGTTGCTGGTCGCCGCGCCGCCCGCCGCGGCGACGTGGATCCGGACCTTGGTGCCGCGCGGCACCCGTGGCGTCACCGCGTCGATCACGTTGTCGGATTTCACGTCGAACGATTGCGCCGCGTGGCCGCCGAAGGAGACGCCGCTGACCCCGGTGAAGCCGCCGCCGCTGATGTGCACGACGGTGCCGCCCGCGATCGTCCCTTCGTGCGGGGAGAAGCCGACGATCGCCGGGCCCGCGCCGCTGTTGCCGCCCCCGCCGGGGGCGTCCCCGAGGGCCGACACCGCGGCGATCGAGGAGATCGGGAGGAGGGCCGCCACCACGGTGAGGGTGGCGATCAGGGCACGACGACCGGGCTTTTGCCAGAACATGCCCCTATTAACCCACGCCGGGGTGAGGAGATGCGCTCAGGTGTAGACGGGCCCGCCGCACTCGACCAAGGCCGCGTCGCCGCCCGCGTCTTCGACATCCTTGCGGGCGCGTTCCACCGCGTCGTCGCAGTTGTCGGCCTGCACGCGCAGGTGATGGCGGCGGCGCATGGTGCCTTCTTCGTCGGCGGCGCCCTGGACCCAGTAGAGGCCCTGGGCGGTCAGCTGGTCGACGGTCGACTCGCTGAACTGAGCGCGGACGGTGACGTTGTAGAGAGCCAAGGCCTGATCCTATGCCTCTTCGGCGGCGGCACCGCCGGCCGGTGCGGGCTCGCCGGTCAGGCCGAGCTCCTCGGCGCGCGGTTCGAGCGCCGCGATCACGAACGCCAGGTGCTCGTCGAAGTCCTCGCCCAGCTCCTCCGCGCCGAGGCGCATGTCCTCGCGGCTGACCGCGGCGGCGAAGCTCGGCTGCTTCATCTTCTTCTTCACCGATTTCGGCTTCATCCCCGCGATCCCGGTCGGCCGCACCAGCGCCACCGCGGCGATGAAGCCCGTCAGCTCGTCGACCGCGAAGAGCGTCTTCGACATCCTTGTCGCCCGCGGCACCCCGAGATAGGAAGCGTGCCCGGCGACCGCGTCGATCAGCTCCGGCGGGTAATCCAGTTCCTCGAACAAGGCGATCGCCACCCGCGGGTGGCCGGTCTCCAGGTCCGGGTGCTTCTCGTAATCGAGATCGTGGAGGATGCCGGTCGCCGCCCACAGCTCCGCGTCCTCGCCGTAGCGCTCCGCGTAGGCGCGCATCGCCGCTTCGACCCCGAGTACATGCCGCCGCAGGGATTCGGACTCGGTCCACTCGCAGAAGAGCTCCCAGGCTTCGTCGCGGCTCGGCGCGGGCATCGGGCACCAGGCTAGCGATCGGTGTCTGCGAGGATTGCCGCGTGGACGCGCCACCGACCGCACCCGTAGTCGCCACCGGCCTGGTCGGCGGCTACGCGATCGCCCGCTTCAGCGGCCGTCGTGAGCTCGGCGGCATCTTCCTCGCCGCCTGCGGCGTCTGGTCGGCGCGCCAGTGGAGCCGCAAGGGCGGCCCGCCGCTCGCGGGCGGCCTCGGTCTGACCTACGCCGCCGCCTTCGGCGCCTCGCACCCGCTGGCGAAACGGATCGGCGCCTGGCCCTCGGTCGGCGTCGTGACCGCGGTCGCGTCCGGCGCCGCGGCGGCCCTGGCCGACCGCCGCGCCTGAGCGCTGTTCCTTTTGGCGCTGTGGGCGCCATCAAGAACAGCTACCGCTGTTCCCACCAGCGGATGATCGCGGGCCAAAAGCGGATCAGGACGATCGCGGCGGCGATTGCGACGAGGACGACGATGCCGCCGCCGCGCAGCGCGTGGTGCAGGAGGAGCCTCTGTCCGAGGGCCATTGGCATCCATCGATCGTAGGCAGTCGAAAGTGCCGGCCGAGCGGTCCGGTATCGGTGGGTCCGTGAATTCGGCCCTGCTCACGGTTCTCGGCACCGCCAAGCTGGGCGCGGGCGACCGCGCCGCGCTCCAGAGCCTGATCCCGCTGGCGAGCGGTTTGGGCGCGGGGACGATCTTCGGGCTCTTCTTCGTCGGCCGGCGACGGGCGAGCTTCGCCGTCTTCGAATCGATCGCGATCGTCGCCGTGTTGGTCGCAGTCGGCACCAGCGCCTACTACGCGATCACCCTCCTTCATCGCGACGCCGCGATCTCCGACAAGGAACTGGCCGAGACGGCGATGCCGCTGGTCGTCGCCGCGCTGCTCCTGATCCTGATCAGCATCGTCGCCCGACTGCGCGGCGCGACCCAGCGGGTCGCCGTGCTGCTGCCGTTGGTGTTGGTCGCCGTGATCGCGGCGATCGAGCTGGCGGGCTCCGGCGCCGCCGTGGAACCCGACGCCGCCCCCGCCGTCGCCCTCGCGATCCTCACCGCGGGCGGGGCCTTCGGGGCCCTCGGCACCGTCCTCGACGCGCGGGCGCGCCGGTCGGTACGACGCGCCGAGCACGACCGGCTCGCGCTCCTCACCGGCCGCGGCTATTCGCCGGACGAAGCTCCGCTCGCCGTCGCGCTCCCACGGCGCCAGGGGGAGTCAGGGCCGCCACCGCTCGACGTCTGGCGGCGCGACGGCCACGCCTTCCTCGACGGCGCCACCGCCCGCCGTCTACGCGACGACGTCGACGAGCGCTGGCAGGCCCTCGCCGCCGGCGACGCCCACGGCCCGCACGCCGGCGCCGTCCTGCTCGAGGTCGAACCGCTCGGCGGCCCCCGCCGGGCCGAGATGCCGACCGAGCTGCGCCTCGCCACCCTCCGTCCCGGCGTCGAGCCGCCCCGCCACACCGCGTCGCTGGCCGTCAACAACGACGGCCTCTTCGACATCACCGATCTTGTGACCTGAGGCGCGTGGGGGCGCCTCGGCCCACGCGCCTCAGGTACTAGCCTCGTTCTCCAGGTGGAGCGCGCGCTCGGCCTTCTCCATCTCCGCGTTCAGCTCTCTGCTGCGGGCGTGGAAGAAGGCGCCGAAGGAGCCGGCCAGGGAGGCGACGACGAAGATCGCCCAGAGGTCGAAGACCAGCTCGAGGATCTTGCCGAGGTTCGTATGCGGGTTGGCGACCGAGGAGCCCGTGAGGAGCTGTGAGGCGGAGAAGAGGAAGGCGTCGAAGAGCGAGTGGATTTCCGTGCCCTTCGCGTTGTGCTCGGTGAGGTAGGTGACGAGGGTGCAGATCAGGGCGAAGATCGCGGTGACGCCGAAGATGGCGAGGATGCGGCGGCGCAGGTGGTAGTGGGTCTTGGTCGAGCCACGGGCGACCGCGATCGCCTCGCGGGAGGCGTGTTTGATCGGCCGGTGTCGATCCACGCGCGGAAGTATCGAGTGGTATACGGATGGCATGACGAACACCGACGCCGAAGGGTTCGCGGCCTGGGCGGGCGCCCACGAGCTGACGCTCGAAGACGGGGTCCACCTGCCGCGCACCACGCCGCTCCTCGCCGAGGGCGAGGTGCACGCGGTCGATGCGCTGGCGGGCGGCTGGCTCTCCAGATACGTCGAAGCCAAGATCGCCTTGATCGACCGCGATGGGGGGCACTTCACCGTCGCCGTCACCCACGTGCCCAAGGCCAAGCGCTTCGTCCCCTGGATGCTCTGCCAGCGCGTCGAGGACGAGCACCTGCTCGGGCGCGCCGCGCGAACGCTGATCGGCGGTGGCCCGGCGATCGACCTCGGCAGCGCCGAATTCGACCAGCACTACCGCGTCCACGCGGCGTCGGAGCGCGACGACATCTGGTTCCACGAGCTCTTCTCGCCCGCCTTCATCGTCTTCCTCATCGAACAGGCCCCGAAGGGATTCGCCTTCGAGTACGTCGAAGGGACCCTCTGCGTGAGCCTGCTGGGACAGCGCACCGTCGCCGAGGACCTCGACGGGCTGCGCGACGCGACGGTCGAGTTGGTGCGGCGGATCCGCGCCGAGATCAGCGAGCGGCTCGGCCCCGCCCAAGCGGCTCGCTCGGCCCCGGACGAGTCCGGCTTCCAGACGGGCGCCGCGCCGCAGGATTAAAGGTTTAGGCCGCGGCTGCCGAAGGCGGCCTCAATGGGACTGAGAAAAGCCTTTCTTTTCATTGCGGCCTGCGCGCTGGCGGCCCTCGGCCTGTCCGCTTGCGGGGGCGGCGGCAGCTCGAGCTCCGGCGATTCCTCCACGAGCGGCTCCGGCGGCAAGGAAGGCGGCACCCTGCTGGGTGCCTACGCCTCGTTCCCGGACTATCTCGACCCGGCGTTGTCCCACACCCTCGAAGGGTGGACCGCGACCTACGACACGTACATCCCGCTGCTCACCTACGCCCATGAAAACGGGCAGGCGAGCGGCCGCGTGATCCCCGGCCTCGCGACGGCGCTCCCCAAGGTGTCAGACGACGGCAAGACCTATGAACTGACCCTGCGCAAGGGCCTCAAGTACTCCAACGGCGAACCGGTCGTCGCCAGCGACTTCACCCACTCCCTCGAACGCGTCTTCATCCTCAACTCCGGCGGCTCGCCGTTCTACGAAGGGATCGTCGGCGCTGCACACTTCATCAAGGCGAAGGCGGGCGGGATCCCCGGCGTCGAGACCGACGACAAGACCGGCAAGATCACGATCCACCTGGAAAACCCCGACGGCAGCTTCGAGTCCGAGCTCGCCCTTCCCTACGTCGCCCTGCTTCCGGCGAAGACGCCGAACAAGGATCTCACCGCCGAACCGCCCCCGGCCACCGGCCCATACGTCATCACCAAGTCCGAGCCCGGGCGAGGCTGGGAATACGAACGCAACCCGCAGTGGGCGAAGAACAACGAGAAGCTGATGCCGGAAATCCCCTCGGGCCACGTCGACAAGATCGAGATCCAGGTGCTGCGCAACCCGCAGACCGAGGTGAACTACATCGAATCGGGCAAGCTCGACTGGATGGGCAACGAAGTGCCGCCGGACCGCTACCAGGACGTCAAGTCCAAATATGAAGGCACCCAGTTCCGGATCGAGCCGACCTTCTCCAACTACTTCTTCTGGATGAACACCACCCAGGCGCCCTTCAACGACGTCAAGGTGCGCCAGGCGGTCAACTACGCGATCGACCCGGCGGCGCTGGAACGGATCTACTCGGGGCGCCTCGAAGCCGGCCAGCAGATCCTCCCGCCCGGAATGCCCGGCTACAAGAAGCTGAACCTCTACCCGCACGACATGAAGAAGGCGAAGGAACTGATCGCCGAAGCGGACCCGAGCGACAAGAACATCGTCGTCTGGACCAACAACGAATCGCCCTCCGACGACGCCGGGACCTACTACCAGGGCGTGTTGCAGGAACTCGGCTTCAACGCCGAACTGAAGATCCTCTCGCCGGACAACTACTTCACCGTGATCACCAACTCCTCGACGCCGGAACTCGACACGGGCTGGGCCAATTGGTTCCTCGAATACCCGAGCCCGGCCGGCTTCTTCGGCCCGCTCCTGAGCGAAGACTCGATCGCGCCGGTCGGCGGCACGAACCTGCCGCGCTTCGCCGATCCGACCCTGAGCAAGAAGATCGCCGAACTCGAAGAAGAACCGGTCGGGCCCAAGCAGGAAGCCGAATACGCGCAGCTCGACAAGGAATTCATGGAGGAAGCGCCGCTGGCGCCGTACGGGACGAGCACCGCCGCGACCTTCGTCTCCAAGGACATCAACCTCGAAAACGTGGTGTTCTCGCCGAGCTTCGGGCAGGACCTGGCGAGCTTCGAATTCAAGTAGTCACGGCCGCGTGGTTATGCTGCGCCGCCGATGCGTGACCTCGACCTGAAGCTGCTGCGCCTGATGCGGACCCGCGGGCACACGCCTGCATTGGAGCGGGCCGCGAAGTTGCTCGGTAAGGCCGGTAACAACGGCGCCGGGTGGCTCGTGGCGGGGGCGGCGCTTGCCGCCGCCGACAAGCCGCGGCGCTCGGCGTGGGGCGTTGCCGCGGTCCTAGGCCCGGCCGCGATCGGTCTCAACTACGGGGTCAAGCTCATCGCCAGACGGCCGCGGCCGGTGCTGAAGGGGCTGCCGCCGCTCGGCGGCGCGCCGAGCTCGCTCAGCTTCCCCTCGGCCCACTCGACCTCCTCCTTCGCCGTCGCCACCGCGATGACCCGGATCGACCGCCGCGCCGCGGTCGCCTTCGTTCCCGCCGTCGCGGTCGCGGCCGGGCGTCCTTACCTGGGCATGCACTACCCCTCAGACGTCGCGGTCGGGGTGGTGCTGGGGACGGCGCTCGGCCTCGCGGTCCCGCTGCCGCGTCGCGACGAGGAGCCACTGCCGCCGAAGGAGGAGACGCCATGAAGGTCGGGATCGTCGGGCTGCCGAACGCGGGCAAGTCGACCCTGTTCAACGCGCTCACCTCGGGCGGCGCGATCGTCGGCAACTACCCCTTCACCACGATCGAGCCGAACGTCGCCGTGGCGCAGGTGCCGGACGAGCGCCTCGAAGCGGTCGCCAAGACCGTGAAGAGCTCGGAGCTCGTTCCGGCGACCATCGACTTCCACGACATCGCCGGCCTCGTCAAGGGTGCGAGCGAGGGGGAGGGGCTCGGCAACCAGTTCCTCGCCTCGATCAGGGAGACCGACGCGATCTGCCACGTCGTTCGCTGCCACCAGGACGCGGGCGTGATCCATCCTGACGGGCGGGTCGACCCGATCGCCGACATCGAGACGATCGAGACCGAGTTGATCCTCTCCGACTACGAGCAGACCGAGCGCCGCATCCCGCGCGTCGGCAAGCAGGCCAAGGCGGGCGACAAAGCGGCGATCGCCGAGCAGGGCTGGCTCGAAGCGGTCAAAGAGGCGCTGGCGGCGGGAAAGCCCGCGCGCTCGGTGCCGGTCCCCGACCTGGCGCCCGACGCCGCCCGCAACCTCGGCGCGATCACCTCGAAGCCGATCCTCTACGTCGCCAACGTCGACGAAGAAACGACCGAGGTGCCCGAGGGCGTCGCCGCCCACGCCAACTCGGTCGACGCCGGGGCGGTCGCCGTCAGCGCCCGGATCGAGGGTGAGCTCGCCGAGCTCGACCCCGAGGAAGCGGCCGAGATGCGCGAGTCCTACGGCGTCGAAGGCTCCGGGCTCGCCCGCCTCGTCCGCGCTGCCTACGACCTGCTCGAGCTGATCACCTTCTTCACCGCGGGCGAGGGCAAGGAGGCGGTCGCCCGCCCCCTCCACCGCGGCGCCACCGCCCTTGAAGCGGCGGGCACGATCCACACCGAGATCATGGAAGCCTTCATCAAAGCCGAGGCGATCGGCTGGGCCGAGCTGGTCGAGTACGGCGGCTACGTCGCCGCGCGCGAGAAAGGGGCCCTGCGGATCGAGGGGCGGGACTATCTTGTGCAGGACGGCGACGTCATCACGATTCGGGTTTAGCGAGGGACGAGGTTTGTGGGCCGCCGTCGGTTA
>JAFDWG010000328.1 GCA_018268605.1 Actinomycetota bacterium
GGCCGGAGCTGGGAGAGGAGCGCGGCGCGGCGGACCCAGAAGTCAGGGTCCCGGGTCCACGGATCGAGCCGCTCGACGACATCGGGGTGCGCGAGCACCAGGCGGCCGAGCACGTCCGTGGAGAGCGGATCGACGAGCGCCCAGGTCACCGAATTCCTGACAAAGCCCTTGATCATCGGCAGGTCTCCTGGGCCGAGCAGGTCGACCCGATAGTCGAGCAGGAACGCGGCGCAGGCTCGCCGCTCGAACACCGGCTCGCACCAGAGTTCCTTCGCCAGCGCCCGCAGATCGGCCGGCGACCCGACTTCCTTGGCCACCGCCTTCGCCTCCGCGCGAAGCTGAGGCACGCTCGCCCCGAGGTGGCGCATGCTGCTCTTCAGGTAGCGCTTGCTTCCCTCGGCCCGCTCGGCGGTCCCGACCTCCGCCAGCGCCTCCTCGATGTCCGCGGCGGTCCGCATCCGCCCTGTCTACCAGCGATGGCAGGTCAGCGCCCTTCGCCCGCGAGGATCTCCCCGCGGTGCGCCCAGAGCCATTCGACCGTCTCGCGCAGGGCGTCGTCGGGGTCGGGCTGGTCGGGGGTGACGCCGAGATCCTCGCGCAGGCGGCGATCGGAGGCGAGGATCGGGTGGCTTGTCTGCCACGGATGGACGTTCTCTGAAAAGGGCACCCGGCGCGGCTCCCACTCCCAGTCGAGGATCTAGCCGATCCGCCGGGCGAGGCCGGAGTAGTCCCGCTCGTAAGGGTCGACGACGTTGCAGACCAATACGCCGCCGGTAGGCCGCTCGGTGGCGGCGACGATGGCGCGAGCCAGGCGGTCGAGCGCGACGCGGTGGAACAGCTGGACGCCGCCGTCGGGCAGTGGGAGGTCCCGCTCGCCGCGGGCGACCTTGCGCACCAGCGTCCACTCGCGGGCGGTGGGGTGGGTGCCGTAGATGGCCCCGGGACGCAGTAGCGTGGCCGGGCAGGCGGCGCCCGCGAGAGCGTCCTCCATCGCCACGTTGTCGTGCCCGGGGGCGGCGCCGGGATAGGGACCGACCCGCCGGCGGGCGTCCTCGCGGAGGGGGATCGGGTCGACGGGCATCGCGAGCGAGCCGCTGCCGTCGCCCATCCGGGGATCGACCCCGTGCTGGTAGACGTCGACCGAGCTGATCGCGACGACGTGCGCGCCCGGCTGGGCGGCACAGGAGGCGAGCTGCTCACCCTTTTTCGCCGAGGCGCCGCCGGGAAAGGTGTCGACGATAGCGTCGGGCCGCCAGGAGTCGATGTGGCCGTCGGGGGAGAGGAGCCCGTCGCGGTCGCCGTGGAGGTGCTTGACCGCGCCGACCGCGGGGTGCTCATGCGCGCCCGAATGCGCGACGGCGACCTCGTGCCCCCCGGCGACGAGGCGAGCGACTGCGGCCGGCCCGACGAACTTCGTTCCTCCGATGACGACGACCTTCACACGAGCCTCTCCTCCGGTCTGCCAATGTGCAACTAGAGAGTTGCACAGGCCATGTGCTCATGCGGTCGCGGACCGTGAATGCGGGAAAGCCCGCCACAACAGAAAACGCCCCTCCGGGGAGGAGGGGCGCTTCTGGGGTTACTACAGGGAGGAGAGATATGTATCTCTATATATGTGGATCCGTGGGAGGTAGGTGAGCCCAGTTGTGTCGTGTGCGCCAGATGTGGGAAGCATCCGGGGCAATATTTACGACGCGGGACTCGACCAAGAAGTTTTCTGTTTTGTTTCCTATCGGTTGCTCCGACTGAATCCTTGAACAGCGTACGAACGTATGTGCTGGATGTCTGTGAGTGGGGTCACAGAGGACCAGTTTTTTTGATTTCTCCTGCTCTTGAGCCAAAATTTATTTTGGACGGATGATTAGGAGGGGTTCCTTGTATACCAGGATCGGGCGGTCGGCAAGGGCAGGGCGTTAAAAGGCCGTAAACAGGTACGCGGAAGATCCGCGGAGACGTTTCGGGGTCGCTGTAGCGTTCCGGCGATGAAGAAGGCCCGGATAGACGCCGTTCTGGCCGAGCGGGGGCTCTTTCCGTCGCGATCGGCGGCGGCGGGAGCGGTCCGGGCGGGAGAAGTGCGCTTGGGAACCGATGGGCCCGTCGCGTTGCGGCCCAGTCAGCTGGTAGAGCCAGAGGCGGAATTCGTGCTGGAGGCGCGACCGCGGTTCGTCTCACGTGGCGGAATCAAGCTGGAGAACGCCCTGGATGCCCTCGGGATCGAGGTCACCGGACGCGATTGCCTGGACGTCGGTGCCTCCACCGGCGGCTTCACCGACTGCATGCTCCAGCGCGGCGCCGGGCGGGTCGCGGCGGTCGACGTCGCCTACGGGCAGATCGACGCCCGCCTGCGCAAGGACTCTCGCGTCACCGTGATCGAGCGCCTGAACGCACGCGGCCTCGGGCCCGCCGACCTACCGTTCCTCGCCTCCCTGGCGACCGTCGACGTCTCCTTCATCGGCCTCGCCAAGGTCCTGCCCGCCGTCGCCACCTGCCTGGTTCCTGGCGGCGAGCTGCTGGCGATGGTGAAGCCGCAGTTCGAGCTGGAGAAGGGGAGGGTAGGCCGCGGCGTCGTCCGCGATCCCGCCGACCGCCAGGAGGCGGTGCTGAAGGTGGCGCGCGCCACCACGGAGCTCGGCCTGCCGGTCCGCGGCATCGCCTCCTCCGGGCTGCCCGGACCGAAAGGCAACCGCGAGACCTTCGTCTGGTGCGGTGGGGACGGCCCGGCGGTGGCCGACCTCGAGGCCGCCATCGCGATCGCCGACGCGGAGGGGGTGGAGGAGTGAAGACCGCCGCCCTGATCACCCACTCACATCCGCCCGCCGCGACGGAGGCCGTCCCGATCGCCGCGGCCGCCGCAAAGGCCGCGGGCTGGCGGCTGGTCGCCGACCAGGCCGAGCTCGACAAGCACGGGGCCGAAGCCGCCGGGGTCGAGCTGGAGAAGGACGGCGAGACCCCCGACCTGTGCCTGGTTCTTGGCGGCGACGGCACGATTTTGCATGCACTTCGTCGCTTCGCAGGAACTCGGGTGCCTGTGTTCGGCGTCAATTTCGGCACCGTCGGGTTCCTCGCCGCGGTCGAGCGCCCGCATGCCGAGGAAGGGATCATCCGGGCCTTCGACGGCGAGGTGGAGACGATCGAGCTGCCCGCGATCCGGGTCGAGGCCGGAGGCCGCAGCGCCATCGGCTTCAACGACGTGACCCTGCAGCGCCGCCCGCACGACCGCGTCGCCGAGCTCAGCTACCGGATCGCCGCCGACGAGGTCGGCCACGTGCGCTGCGACGGCCTCGTCGCCGCGACCCCGGTTGGCTCGACCGGCTACAACCTCGCCAACCAGGGCCCGATCCTTGCCTGGGGCGTGAAGGGATACGTGGTCAGCTACATCGCACCGCACTCGCTGACCGCCCGGGCGCTGGTGGTGGCCCCCCACGATGTCCTCACCGTCGGCAACGCCCCCGACCGCGAGCCGGTCGAGATAGGACTTGACGGCACCGAGTTCGCCGACCTCGCCTCGGGCGACGAGCTCGAGATCAGCTTCGTCGATTCCGCCGGCTGCCTGGGCCAACTGGCCGGGACAAGCTTCTACGGGCGTATTCGCGACAAGTTCGGGCACCTGGCGGTCTAGATGGAGCGCAAATGGTGGACCCTCCTACTCGTCTCGGTGGCGACCTTCATGTTGCTGCTCGATGTGACGATCGTCAACGTCGCGCTGCCGGACATCCAGCGCTCATTGCATGCCGGCTTGTCGTCGCTGCAGTGGGTCGTCGACGCCTACTCGCTGATGCTCGCCTCGTTCCTGCTCACCGCCGGCAGCCTCGGCGACCGGCTGGGGCGGCGGCGGGTCTTCACGATCGGCTTCGGCATCTTCACCTCCGCCTCGTTCCTGTGCGGGATCAGTAACGACCCCACGCTGCTGAACCTCTGTCGCGGACTGCAGGGCATCGGTGGCGCCGGCATGTTCGCCACCGCTCTGGCCCTGATCGGCCAGGAGTTCCAGGGCAAAGAGCGGGCGACCGCCTTCGGTGTCTGGGGCGCGACGGTCGGCGGCGCGGTCGCGGTCGGCCCGCTGATCGGCGGCGTGATCACCGAGAGCTTCGGCTGGGAGTGGATCTTCTTCGTCAACGTCCCGATCGGGCTCGCCGCGATGTTCCTGACCGAGCGGAAGGTTCGCAACGTCTTCGGCAAAGAACCGGAACCTCTCGACGTCCCCGGCCTCGTCACCTTTTCCTCGGCGCTCTTCCTGCTGATCTTCGGCCTCATCCGCGGCAACCCGGAGGGCTGGGGCAGCACGACGATCGTCGCCTGCCTGGTCGCGGCGGCGGTCCTCCTCGTCGCCTTCGTCGTGATCGAGCGGCGCAGCGACCACCCGATGCTCGACCTGTCGCTCTTTCGCAACCCGGCCTTCAACGGCGTCTCGATCGTCGCCTTCTCGCTCTCGGCGGGCCTCTTCGCGCTCTTCCTCTACATCACGATCTACATGCAGGGCGTGCTGGACTACTCGCCGCTGGAAGCGGGCGCCCGCTTCCTCCCGCAGACGATCCTCGCTTTTGTCGCCTCCCTCCTCGCCGCGCCGCTGCTCAACCGGGTGGCGGTGCGGATCCTCTTCGGCGTCGGCATGGGCCTGGTCGGCGTCGGGCTGCTCCTGATGCACGGTGTCTCTCCGACCTCGACCTGGACCACGCTTCTCGCGGGCTTCATCGTCAGCGGCGTCGGCGTCGGGTTCGTCAACCCGGCGATCGGATCGTCGGCGATCGCCGTGGTCCCGCCGGAGAAATCCGGGATGGGCTCCGGGATCAACTCGACCTTCCGCCAGGTGGGGATCTCCACCGGTGTGGCCGCGCTAGGCGCCGTCTTCCAGTCCCAGATCAATTCGAAGCTCGGCGAGCTGCTGCCGCGCGCGCCACACGGGCTGGGCGAAATCGTCGCCTCGAGCGGGTCTCGCGGGGTCGCCGCCCTGGACCTGCCCCCGACCCTCCACGTCAAAGCGGTCCACGCTGCCGACGTGGCCTTCGTCAGTGCCTTCAACTCGATCCTGCTGATCGGCGCGATCGTCTCCCTGGTCGGCGCCGGCCTCGGCCTCGCGCTCACGCGCTCCTCCGCCTTCATGCAGCAGGGCCAGGGGCAAGAGCCCGCAAATAGCGCTGCCGACCACGCCTGATCCGCCGCCGCCGGTGCTAAACCGGATGTGTGCTGCGTGAGCTGAGGATCGAGAACCTGCTGCTGATCGACCGGGCCGAACTGCGGCTCGGCGAGGGGCTGAACGCGATCACGGGGGAGACCGGGGCCGGTAAGACCGTGCTTGCCCACTCGCTCGACCTGCTGATGGGGGGCAAGGCGAGATCGGGGATCGTCCGGCCGGGCGCCGAGGAGGCCTGGGTCGAGGGTGTATTCGACCTGCCGGCCGGGATGCTCGACGACCCCGAGCTGGCGGAGCTCGCCGAGCGGCTTCCCGCGGGCGCCGAGGAGGTGGTGCTTGGACGAAGAGTCTCGGCCGGGGGGCGGACCAGTGCCTTCGTTGCCGGGCGCTCGGCGACGGCGGCGGACCTGAAGGCTCTGGGCGGTCGCCTCCTCGCCTTCTTCGGCCAGCACGAGCACCGTAAGTTGACGATCTCCTCGGCGCAGATGGAGGTGCTGGACGGCTTCGCCGGGGCGAAGCACCTGGCCCTACGCGACGAATACCGCGAGGCGCACCGCGAGGTCGGTCGGCTCTCCGCCGAGCTGGCCGAGCTACGCGAGCGCGAAGGCTCGCGGGAGCGCGATCTCGACCTCTACCGCTATGAGCTCTCCGAGATCGAGGAAGTCGGTCCGGACCCGGAGGAGCGCGACGCGCTGGCCGCCGACCGCGAGCGGCTGCGCCACGCCGAGGGCCTCCATGCGGCGGCGGCAGGCGCCCACGCCGGGCTGGCCGGTGCCGACCTCGAAGGCGGCGGCGCGGCGGCGACGCTGGCCGAGGCCGAAGCGAAGCTCGGCGCGGCGGGCGGGGTGGACCCGACGCTCGACCGGATCGCCGAGCGGGTGGCGGCGTTGAACGTCGAGGTCGGCGACGTGGCGGCCGAGTTGCGTGACTACGCCGAGGGCATCGCCGCCGATCCGGGAGGCCTGATCGCGGTTGAGGAACGGCTCGACGCGCTGGACCGCCTCGAACGCAAGCATGGCGGCAGCGTCGAATCGGTGCTCGCCCACGCGGAGCGCTGCCGGGCCGAGATCGCTCGCCTGGAGGGAGCCGAGGCGCGTGGCGAAGAGGCGATCGCGGCGCTGGCCGAGGCCGAGGCGCGGCGGCAGAAGCTCGGTAAGAAACTGAGCGCCGGGCGCGAGAAGGCGGCGAGGCCGCTGGAGGAGCGGGTCGCAGCGGAGTTGGCGAGCCTGGCGATGGACGGCGCCCGCCTCGAGGTCGTCCTCGATCCCCATCCGGACCGGTACGGGGCCTCGGGCCGTGAGACGGTCGAGCTGCGGGTCGCGCCGAATCCCGGGATCGAGCCCGCGCCGCTCCGCGACTCCGCCTCCGGCGGCGAGCTCTCGCGGGTGATGCTGGCGCTCAGCGGGCTCGGCCCGGCGGCCGGCGCCGCGACCTTGGTGTTCGACGAGATCGACGCCGGGATCGGCGGCAATACCGCCCGCGTCGTGGGCGAGCGACTGAAGGCCCTCGGCGCCGAGCAACAGGTCCTCTGCATCACTCACCTGCCCCAGGTCGCCTCCCTCGCCGACGTCCACTTCCGCCTCGAAAAGGACACCGACGCCGGCCACGCGGTCGCGAGCGTCGAGCGCCTCGCGGGCGAGGGCGTGGTCGATGAGATCCGCCGCATGCTCGGCGGCGAGTCCACCGACGAGGCCGCCACCCAGCACGCCAGAGAGCTCCTCGCCGCCGCCTAGCTGTTCCTTATGGACGCCACACGTCCATAAGGAACAGCCGGCGCGTCCGCTCGGTCGAACCTCCGGGTACTCGGGCTCGATTTGGCTCCACTTAACCCCGTCACATAACCTCAGCGCGTGGCAACCACTAGTCGTCGTCGCCTGCCCGGCCTGCTCGGGCGTCGCGGCGGAACCCGGTCCAGTCCCGTCCCGATCGAGGGCACGGCGCGTCTCGGCGGGCGTACGAAGCACCTGGTGAAACGCCTGCACCCGGGCGACGTCGCGGTGATCGACCACGTCAATGTCGACCGGATCGCGGCCGAGGAGCTGATCAGCTGCGGAGTGGCGGCGGTGGTGAACGCCTCGCCGTCCTCGGACGGCAAGTACCCGAACGCCGGACCGCTGATGCTGGCCCGCGCCGGTATCCGCCTGGTCGACGCGCCCGAGGCGCCGGTCTTCGACCTCCTGCGCGACGGGCAATCGGTGACCGTCGAAGGGGACGGCGCCGTGAAGGTCGCCGGCGAGGAGGTCCTGCGCGGGGTCGTCCTGACCGTCCCGGAGCTGGAAGGCGAACTCGCCGCGCAACGCGAACGGATCGACGAGGTGCTCGCCGAGTTCGCCGAAAACACCGTCGAGCACGTCCGCCAGGAGACCGACATCCTCACGGGCTCGATCGACTTCCCGCCGACCCGCGTCTCCTTCCGTGACCGGCATGTCCTGATCGTCGTCCGCGGCGAGCGCCACCGGCGCGACCTCAAAGCCCTGCGCTCCTACATCCGCGATGTGCGCCCGATCATCGTCGCCGTCGACGGTGGCGCCGACGGACTCTTGGAGGCGGGGCAGAAGCCCGACGTGATCCTCGGCGACATGGACTCGGCCTCCGACGCGGCGCTCTCCTGTGGCGCCGAGCTGATCGTCCACGCCTATCCGGACGGTCGCGCCCCGGGTCGCCAGCGCCTGGTCGAGATGGGGCTCGTGCACAAGGTGGTCCCGGCCGCCGGCACCAGCGAGGACGTGGCGATGCTGATGGCCTTCGAGAAGGGCGCGGACCTGATCGTCAGCGTCGGCGCCCACTTCAACCTGATCGAGTTCCTCGACCGCAAGCGCGGTGGCATGTCCTCGACCTTCCTCACCCGGCTGCGGATCGGCGAGAAACTCGTCGACGCCAAGGGCGTGTCCCGCCTCTACCGGCCGAGCTCGACCCTGATGCCGGTGATCTTCTTCATCGTCGCCTTCCTCGTCTTGGTGACCATCCTGATCATCACCTCGCCGGCCCTCAACGACGTCTTCGAGCTCTTCTGGCTGAAGGTGCGAATCTGGCTGGGGATCTGAGCGCGCCAGGCCCCCAACATCTAGCCTTTGCGGGCTAAATGGGCTACAGCGCTCGCTATCACGCCACCTCCCTGATCGCGGTCTTCCTCGCGCTCGCGGTCGGGATCCTTATCGGGGCCGAGTTCGGAGGCGGCGCGCTGAGCGAAACCCGCAAGAACCTCGAGCAGAGCCTGGTCGGCAACCTTCAGGACGCCCGCTCGCGCGCCGACGACCTCTCCGGCGAACTGGGCCGCGCCCACGAATTCGACGAAAAGATCTACCCGGTCCTGACCCGGGACCTGCTCCTGGGGAAGCAGTACGCGGTCGTCGCGATGGGCGGGCTGCCGAGCGAAATCACCTCGGCGGTCGAGGAGGCCCTCGGGCCGACCGGGGCGAAACTGATCGGCGTCGGCGTCGTCCAGGAGCCGGTCGACATGTCAGGGCTCGCCTCCGAACTCGACGAAACGCGCTTCGAAGAAATCCGCACCGAACCTGAACAGCTGACCGAACTCGGGGTCGGGGTCGGACGCCAGATCGTCATCGGCGGGACCTTGCCGGAACTGGTCCGCGGCAGCCTCTTCTCGCGGGCGAGCGGCGAATTCGGCGCGCTCGACGGGGTGATCGTCGTCCGCAGTCAGCCCGAAGGCATGGGCCCGGTTCAGCGCTCGTCCGCGGCGCAGCTGGAAACGGCGATGTTGAAGGGGATGACTGCAACCCGGGTCCCCGTGGTCGGGGTCGAGTCGACCAGCACCGAACCGTCTTCGATCTCCTACTTCCAGTCGAACGGTCTCTCGACCGTCGACGACATCGACAACACCGCGGGCCAGGTGGCGCTGGTCGCGGCGCTGCGCGGCGCCGAGGGCAGCTTCGGCGTCAAGAGCACCGCCGACCGTCTGCTGCCCGACCTGCTGGCCGGCGGCGGCTGAGATGCACTGGATCGGCTTGCCGCTCGCGATCGCGCTGGCGGTGCCGATGCTGCCCGCCGGGGCGGCCGGGTTGCGCGACGCCGGTCTGGTGCGGACCAACTACCGCGGCGCGACGCTCGCCTTCCCGCTCGGCGCCGTCCTGGCGACCGTCGCCCTGGTCGCGCTGGCGCCGCTGGCGGTGCTGAACGACCGCGCCGGGCTCGACCTGCTGGCGCCGGAATTGCGCCGCTGGCTGCCGTATCTGCTGGGGATCGCCTTCCTCGGCTTCCTCGACGACGCGCTCGGCCAGGGCGAGGCGGAGGCGACGCCGCGGGGTTGGCGGGGACACGCGCGGGCGCTGCGGGAAGGGCGGCTATCGACCGGGGCGATCAAGGCGATCGGCGCGCTCGCGCTCGCCGCCTACGTCGTCTCCGGCCAGGGGCTCCCGACCTGGCGCTACGTCGCCGACCTCGTCCTCCTCGTCCTCGCGACGAACCTCTTCAACCTGCTCGACCTGCGCCCGGGTCGGGCGGAGAAGGCGCTGGCGCTGCTCGGCGCAGGCCTCTGCCTCTTCGCCTGGACGCTGGCGCCGATCGAACTGCTCGGGATCTTCGCCGGGCCGGCGCTGGTCGGCGCCTGGCTCACCCTCGGCGAGCGGGCGATGCTGGGGGATACCGGTTCGAACCTCATCGGGGCGATCGCCGGCGTCTGGTTGCTCACGGTTCTGTCACCGGACGCGCGCTTGATCGCCCTCGCCGTCGTGCTCGTTTTGACGGTGTATGGGGAGTTACGGTCGATCTCGGCGACCATCGAGAAGGTTCCGCCCCTCCGCTGGCTAGACTCGCTGGGCAGAGCATGAGCCCAACGAACCAAGGCGACACCCGATTCATCTTCGTTACCGGAGGTGTCGTCTCGGCCCTCGGCAAGGGCATCTCCGCCGCGTCGATCGGCCGGCTGCTCGTCTCCCGCGGCTTCCGGGTCCAACTGCAGAAGTTCGACCCCTACATCAACGTCGACCCGGGGACGATGAGCCCGTTCCAGCACGGCGAGGTCTTCGTCACCGAGGACGGCGCCGAGACCGACCTCGACCTCGGCCACTACGAGCGCTTCACCGACGAAAACACCTCGCGGGCGTCGAACGTCACCGCGGGCGGTGTCTACAACTCGGTGATCAAACGCGAGCGGCGCGGCGACTACCTCGGCGCCACGGTCCAGGTGATCCCGCACATCACCAACGAGATCAAGCAGAAAATCCGCATCGTCGCCGAGTCCCAGGCCGTCGACTTCGTGATCACCGAGATCGGCGGCACGGTCGGCGACATCGAGTCCTTGCCGTTCCTCGAGGCGATCCGCCAGCTCTACACGGAGCTCGGGCCGAAGCGGGCGATGTTCGTGCACCTGACCCTGGTCCCCTATATCGGTCACGCGGGGGAGCTGAAGACGAAGCCGACCCAGCACTCGGTCAACCAGCTGCGCGGGATCGGGATCCAGCCGCACGTGCTCGTCTGCCGCTCCGAGGCCCGCCTCGATCGGGAGATCCGTGAGAAGATCGCGCTCTTCGCCAGCCTTCCCGTGGAAGCGGTGATCTCCGCCCACGACGTCGACAACATCTACAAGATCCCGCTGGTCTTCCGGGCCGAGGGAGTCGACGACCTGGTGCTCGACCACTTCGGGATGGAGGCGCCGTCCCCGGACCTGAGCGACTGGGAGGCGATGGTGAGGCGCGCCGATGCCGCGACCGGCAACGTGCGGATCGCGATCGTCGGCAAGTACGTGCAGTTGGAGGACGCCTACAAGTCGGTGATCGAGGCGCTCGAGCACGGCGGCATCCACCACGGCGTCAACGTGGACATCCAGCTGGTCGACTCCGAGCACCTCGATGAGGAGGCGCTCGAGGGCCTCGACGGGATCCTCATCCCGGGCGGCTTCGGCGAGCGCGGCATCGAGGGCAAGGTCAGGGCGGCGCAGATCGCCCGCGAACGGAAGATCCCCTACCTCGGGATCTGCCTCGGTATGCAGATCGCGGTGGTCGAGTTCGCCCGCCACGTCTGCGGGATGGACGGAGCCAACTCCTCGGAGTTCGATCCCGAGACGCCCTATCCGGTCGTCGACCTACTGCCCGAACAGAAAGAACTGCGGGAGATGGGCGGGACGATGCGCCTCGGCGCCGACCCGGTGAAACTGCACGACGGGACGCGGGCCCGCGAGATCTTCGGCGAGGCCGTCATCTACAAGCGCCACCGCCACCGCTACGAGGTGAACCTCTTCCTGCGGCGCAAGCTCGAAGACGAGGGTCTCGTCGCGGGCGGCACTTCGCCCGACGAGCGCCTGGTCGAGATGGTCGAGCTGCCTGACCACCCGTTCTTCGTCGCCTCCCAGTTCCACCCCGAGTTCAACTCGCGGCCGAACCGGCCCGAGCCGATGTTCCGTGAGTTCGTCGGTGCCGCCGCCGAGCACGCGGGCGAAGAGCCCGCCGACGGCGCCGAGATCGCCGAGCCGAACGGCGTCGGCATCGACATCGATATCACCCGGTCCTCCTCGACCGAGCACCGTTAGCCTTGGCCCCCATGGCGGGGAACGAAAGGCTCTACGACACCTTCGTCCGGCTGTGCGAGGTGCGCTCGCCGACCGGTGAGGAGCGCGAGGTGGCCGACATGCTCGCGGCCGAGCTGCGGGCGCTGGGCCTGGAGGTCGAAGAGGACGATGCCGCCGGCCCGGCGGAAGCGGGGGCGGGGAACCTGCTCGCGCGGGTCCCCGGGGAGCGCGACGAGTTTGTCATGTTCTGCGCGCACATGGACACGGTCCCGCACCAGGGGCGGGTCGAGGTCGTCAACGACGAAGGGGTGTTCCGCAGCGCCGGCGCCACGATCCTCGGCGCCGACAACAAGGCCGCGGTGGCGGTGTTCACGGAGCTGGTGCGGCGCGGGGTGGAGCGCCGCCCGCCGGTCGGGATCGAGCTCGTCCTCACCGTCGCCGAGGAGCAGGGCCTGCGCGGTGCGAAGGCCTTCGACGTCGACAAGCTGCGGGCCGAGGTCGGCTACGTCCTCGACCACGCCGGGCCGGTCGGCGAGGTGATCACCGCGACGCCGACGCAGCACAAGATCCTCGCCGACTTCGTCGGGGTCGAGGCGCATGCCGGGGTCCGACCCGAGGACGGGTCGAGCGCGATCGAGGCCGCGGCGGCGGCGATCGGGCGGATGAACCTGGGGCGGCTCGACGAAGGGACGACCGCGAACGTCGGCCTGATCAAGGGCGGCACCTCCGGCAACGTCGTCCCCGGCCACTGCGGCATCCACGCCGAGGCCCGCAGCCTCGACGCCAACCGTGCCGCTGAAGTCGCCGGCCAGATCTCCGACGCCTGCGCCTGGGGTGCGAGCGAGTTCGGCTGCGACGTCGACGTGCGGGTCGAAGAGCTGTTCCGGGGATACAAGGTCCCGTCCAGCTCGCTCGCCCTCGGCCTCGCCGAGGAGAGCTTGCGCGCCGCCGGGCTCGAGCCGCGCCGCGAATCGATCGGCGGCGGCTCGGACGCCAACGTCTTCCGCCTCGCGGGCTTCGACAGCGTCCTGCTCGCCAACGGACCCGACGCCGTCCACACCTACCGCGAGCACGTCGCCGCCGCCGACCTCGACAAGATGCTCGAGGTCTGCGAGGGCATCCTCGCGCGAGCGTGAGCGGCCGGCTGGACCTGCGGCGTGGGGTCGTCGTCTCGGTCGACCCGCTTGAAGTGGATGTGGATGGCGAGCGGCGTCGTGCATGGGCGGACGAGCTGCTGGTGGGGGAAATGCGCGAGGGCGACGAGGTCGTCGTCAACGCGGCGGCATTGGACCTCGGGCTGGGATCGGGCGGTTTCGACGTCGTCCACGTGAACCTCACCCGCGGCCTGGGCGGCGGAGTGGACAGCGACGCCCACGTGATGAAGCTGAACTACACCTCCCTGCAGCACCCGATCGACCCGGTGGAGGCGACCCCCGAGGTTGACGGGCCGAAAACTCAAGACATAGTTGAGTTTTCGGCCCGTCAACCGGCGGTCGCCGTCCTTCCGCTGCACGGACACCTGGCGCCGGCGGCCTGGGCGGCGGCGCAGGCGTGGCCCGGGACCCGGGTCGGCTACGTCCAGACCGCGGGTGGTGCGTTGCCAGGCTCGCTTTCGCGAGACCTCGCGACGCTCCGCGAGCGCGGCCTCCTCGTCGGCCACATCACCGCGGCGCCCTCCTACGGTGGCGAACACGAGGCGCTCTCGACGGTCGGCGCGCTCGACGCGGCGGTGCGCGTCCTTGGCTGGGATGCGGTGCTCGTCGGGCCGGGCCCGGGGATCATCGGCTCCGACACCGAGTTCGGGCATGGGGGAATGGAGGCGCTGAACAGCGCCCACGCGGCGTTGTCCCTGAAGCTGCCGACGATCCTCAGCCCACGCCTGTCGTCCGGCGATCCGCGCGAGCGCCACCGCGGCCTCAGCCATCACACCGCGACCGTGCTCGAGCTGCTCCTCGCCCCGGTCACCGTGGCGATTCCGGAGGGCGCGCCCGAGCTCGCGTCCCAGGTCAGCGGCGCCGGCATCGGCCTGCACCGCGCCGAGCCCGTGCCGGTCGACCTCGACGGCTACGCCGCCTCGGGCCTGCCGACGACCACGATGGGCCGCTCCCTCACCGACGACCCCATGTTCTTCGAAGCTCCCCTCGCCGCCGGCGCACGGTTGGTTGCGTCCAGAGGTTTTCCTTAGAGAGAGCCGAACATTCGGCTCATGGCAATCGCCGTCAAACACGACGCTCCTACCGCGCCCGCCGATTCCGGTGCCGACGCGCGGTTCAAATCGCTGACGCTCGACTTTCTTTCCTACCTGGAGCTGGAGCGGGGCCTCTCGCGCAATACGCTGAACGCCTACCGCACCGACCTCTTCCAGTACGGCGAGTACCTCTCGGCCCACCATCTCGACGCGCTGAAGGCGCGACCGGCCGAGGTCGGCGAGTTCCTGGCCGAGTTGGCGACCGGGAGCGAGGAGCGCCAGCCCTGCTCCTCGGCGACGATCCACCGCAAGGCCGCCTGCCTGCGCTCCTTCTACAAGCACCTGCGCCGCGACGAGCTGATCGGGGACGACCCGACGGCCAGCCTGACCGCTCCCCGGCGGTCCAAAAAGCTGCCGCACGTCCTCAACTACGCCGAGGTGCAGAAGCTGCTGGAGGCGCCGCGCGGCTCCGAGCCGACCGCGCTCCGCGACCGGGCGCTGCTCGAGGTGATGTACGCGTGTGGGCTGCGGGCCTCGGAGGTGATCGGCCTGGAGATGGCGGACGTCGACCTCCACGAGGGGTTCGTGCGGGCTCGCGGGAAGGGATCCAAGGAACGGCTGGTGCCGCTCGGCCGCCAGGCGATCGCGGCGATCAAGGCCTACCTGCGCGGCGGTCGGCCCGAGTTGCTGCACGGGCGCGAAGAGCCGCGCCTCTTCGTCAACTTCCGCGGCGGCCCGCTTACCCGCCAGGGCCTCTACAAGATCGTCCAGCGCCACGCGCGGGCGGTCGGGCTCGACGGCAAGATGAGCCCGCACACGCTTCGTCACAGCTTTGCCACCCATCTCCTCTCGAACGGCTGCGATCTGCGCGCGGTCCAGGAGATGCTCGGCCACGCCGACATCGCCACGACCCAGATGTACACGCACCTCTCCGGCGAACGCCTGAAGCAGGTCTATTACGACGCGCACCCGCGGGCCAAAGAGGATTAGGGACGGGCTCACCCGTCCCGACTGATCTGGAGTAGAACTCCGGGCGTGCCCGAGCTGCCCGAGGTCGAGACCGTTGCCCGCCAACTGGAGCCGGAGCTCGAAGGGCACGCGATCGAGAAGCTGGAAGTCCGCGACAAACGGTGGTCGCGGCCGGTGCGTCCGGCGACGCTGGGGAAGAAGGTCGACGGGCGCACGATCCTGGGTCTGGGACGTCGGGGCAAGTACCTGCTGCTGAGCCTGGACGGCGACCAGACGCTGGTGATGCACCTGCGGATGACGGGCAACCTCGTGCTGGTCGAGCCGGAGGGAGAGATCATCGACCCTTCCGAGGGCCGGATCCTCTACCAGGGCGAGCGCACGACGGAGGAGAAACACCTTCGTGCCCGTTTCGTGCTCGACGACGGCCGCGAAGTGTGGTTCACCGACCCGCGGCGGTTCGGCGAGGCCTTCCTGATCGACGACGCGAAGCTGCCGGAGCGCTTCTCCCGCCTCGGGGTCGAGCCGCTCTCGCCCGAGTTCACGGCGGAGAAGCTGGGGGAGATCGCGGCGGGCAAGAAAGCCCCGCTGAAGTCCTTCCTGCTCGACCAGTCGGGCATCGCCGGCGTCGGCAACATCTATGCGGACGAGGCACTCTTCCGCGCGCACCTGCACCCACTTTCGCCCGCCGGGTCGATGAAGCCGGAGCACTGGGAGGCGCTCCGGGACGGAGTCGTCGCCGCCCTCGAGGCGGGGATCGACGCCGGCGGCTCCTCGATCGACGATTACCGCGACGGCCGCGGCGAAAAGGGCCGAATGCAGGAGCGCTTCCTCGTCCACACTCGGGAGGGCCAACCGTGTCCCGGCGACTGCGACGGCATCGTCGAGCGCATCGTCGTCTCCGGCCGCTCGACCTACTTCTGCCCGACCTGCCAGGTGAAACTGCGCAAACGCCCGAAACGGCGGAAAGGGAGAAAGCACGCGTCGGTTCCTGATCGAGACTAAGCTCGCGAGTTCCTCGAGCGCAGTTTTGTCGCGTTCGGTCGCCACGCTACGACCGCAGACCGCATCTATCGGAGCGTTGCGCTCGTGGTGACGGGATCGGTATCGGCCCCGAATAGTTCCGTCCGATCCGTCCCGCAGACTCTTCTGAATGGCGGGATCTACGGTCAAGACAGAAGCGGTTGTCTTGCGGAGCATTCGCTACGGCGAGGCTGATCGGATCCTGCACCTCTATTCGCCGACGCTGGGGCGCTTTGGGGCGATCGCCAAGGGCGCTCGGAAGCCGAAATCTCGCTTCGGCGGGCGGTTGGAGCCGTTCTTCCGCCTCGACCTCGTCCTCCACCAAGGGCGCAGCGATCTGATGACCGTGACCAGCGTCACCACGCTCGACGGCTACCCGCGGTTGCGCTCGAATGGGGCTGCGATCGGGGCCGGCGCCCGCGCTTGCGATGCCGTGCTGCGCCTGCTCGACTCGACCGAACCGAACCTGCCCGCCTACAACCTGCTCTGTCGCTATCTGTCGCTGCTCGACGAGCCGGTCAATCCGCGGGCGATCAGCCTCGAAGTTGCGCTTTCGTTCCGGCTGAAGCTCGCCCTGGTGGCCGGCTTCGCGCCCGAGTTGGCGTCCTGCGCCAGCTGCGGGGAGGCGGAGCACCTGGCGGGGTTCTCGGGTGCCTCCGGCGGCGTCGTCTGCGCCAGTTGCGAAGCCGGATCGTTCCCGCTCACAGAGGTCGCCCACCGCTTCATGGTCGAGGCGCTGGCGAAACCCCTGATCGAGGCGCCGCCCGCCGATCCGCCCGCCCTGCGCCAGGTCGAGCGGGCGGTGGGAGAGACCCTGGAGCACCACGCTCATGTCCAACTTCGCGCCGCCGCATAAAGGGGAGCTCCGGACTGGCCCTAAGATCGATGCGATGCCCCCCGCAACCGTCGCATTCGAGGACCGGATCCGCGCCTGGGAGGACGAGTTCCTCTCCGCCGAGGCGACGCGCTCCTACCCGGCCGAGCGCGCCGTCGCCGAGCCTGACAGCCCACTGCGTACGCCGTTCCAGCGCGATCGCGACCGCATCGTGCACTCGAAGTCCTTCCGCCGGCTGAAGCACAAGACCCAGGTCTTCGTCGCGCCGGAGGGCGACCACTACCGCACCCGCCTCAGCCACACGCTGGAGGCGTGCGGGATCGCCCGTACCGTCGCCCGCGCGCTGGGGCTGAACGAGGATCTGACCGAGGCGATCGGGCTCGGCCACGACCTCGGCCACCCGCCGTTCGGGCACGCGGGTGAGGAGACGCTCGACCGCTGCCTGCGCCGCGCACGGCCCGACGGCAAGGGCTTCAAGCACAACGAGCACTCGCTGCGGGTGGTGGAGGTCCTCGAGCGCGAAGGGGCGGGCCTGAATCTCACCGCGCCCGTCCGTGACGGCATCGTCCACCACACCGGCCCGGTCAAGCCGGCGACGCTCGAGGGGCGGATCGTCCGCCTCGTCGACCGCGTCGCCTACATCAACCACGACATCGACGACGCCCTGCGCGCCGGGATCCTTCGTCCCGAGGACCTGCCCGCGGCCGAGATCGAACTGCTCGGCCCGACCGGCTCGATCCGCATCGACACCCTCGTCGCCGACATCGTCGAGCACTCCCGCGGCGCCGGGGACATCCTCCAGTCCGAGGAGGTCGGGATGGCGATGCTGCGCCTGCGCAAGTTCATGTTCGACCGCGTCTACCTGGGCGAGACGGCGCGCTCCGAGCACGCCCGGGTCGAGCACACGATGACCGGCCTCTTCGACCACTACCTCGCGCACCCGGAGATGATCCCGGCGCTCGATCCGACCGCCGACCACGCCCAACGTGTCACCGATTACATCGCCGGGATGACCGACCGCTACTGCATCGCCCGCTTCACCGACCTGGCGGTCCCCGAGGCGGCGCGCTTCTAGTGGCCCGGATCTCCTCCGAGAGCATCAACGCCGTACGCGATGCCGCCGACATGGCGGCGGAGGTCGGCCGCTACACCGACCTGAAACGGAACGGCGCCCAGATGATGGGCCTCTGCCCGTTTCATGACGAGCGCTCGCCGTCCTTCTCGGTCGATCCGCAGGACAAGCTCTACCACTGCTTCGGTTGCGGGGTCGCCGGGGACGTATTCGGCTTCGTGATGGAGAAGGAGGGGCTCCAGTTCGCCGAGGCGGTCGAGGCGCTGGCCGACCGCTACGGGGTCGAGCTGCAACGCGAGCAGGAGGATCCGCGGGCAGAGGCACGCCGCCAAGCTCGGCAGCGCCTGCAGCAGCTGCTGGAGCGCGCGGCCGCCTATTACTCCAACTACCTCTGGGAGTCCAAGGAGGCGGGCAAGGCGCGCGAATATCTGGCCGGCCGAGGCCTCTCCGAGCAGACGCTTCGCGACTTCGGCGTCGGCTTCGCGCCCAGCGCCTGGGACAAGATCCTCGTCGCCGGGCAGCGAGCGGGCTTCACGGTGCCGGAGATGCACAGCGTCGGGCTCGTGCAGCGGAGCCGCCAGGGGCAGGAGTACGACCGCTTCCGCGCCCGCATCATGTTCCCGATCCGCGATGCCCGCGGGCGGGTCCTCGGCTTCGGCGGCCGGGCGACCCGCGACGACCAGAAACCGAAGTACGTCAACACCGCGGAGACCGACTTCTTCCACAAGTCGGAGATCCTCTACGGCCTCGACCGCGCCCGCGCGGCGATGGCGAAGGAGAACCGGGCGCTGGTGGTCGAGGGATATACCGACGTCCTGGCCCTCCACCAGGCGGGCCTGCAAGGCGCGGTCGGAGTGATGGGCACGGCGATCACGCCGGACCAGGTCAAAACGCTCTCCGGCGTCGTCGACGAGGTGATCCTGGCCCTCGACGCCGACGAAGCAGGCCAGGAGGCGATGCTGCGTGCGCAGCGGGTCGCGGGCGGTCGGCGGATGCGCCTGCGGGTCGCCTCGATGCCGAAAGGCGTCGATCCGGCCGAGCTCATGGTCGAGCCCGACGGGGCGGAGCGCTTCCGCGGCTACGCCAAGGACGCCGCTGAGCTGACCGACTTCCAGGTGATGCGGATCATCGACCGTACCGACACCTCCTCGCCGGTCGAGCGCGACCAGGCCCTCGCCGAGGTCGCCCCGATCCTCGCCGCCATGGAGGAAGGCGCGAGCCAGTCGGAGCTTGTCCGCAAGGTCGCCGATCGCCTCGACCTCGAGCCGGCGATGGTGATGGGCCGAGTCGTCGCCGCGACCCCGGCGACCGGCGGCCCGGGGGCCGGCGCGGCGCCTCCACCCGGTCGGGACCGTGCCCCGGCGCAGGCGCAGCAGGGACAATCCCCCCCGCCGCCCCGCCCCGCGGAGCTCACCTCTCGGGAACGCCGCGAGCGGGCTCTGCTGGCGATGTGCATCGCGCTCCCCGAGCCGGGTGCCGGATACCTGGAACGGCTGGGCGAGACGCACCTGTCCCGCTCCGGCCGGGCCGCCGCCGACTTCGTCCGCTCCCATCCCAAAGATGCGGCGGATCACCTGCCGCGCGAAAACGGGGCCCTCGCCGCGCTGATCACCGAACTCCTGATGATGGCCCGCGAGGAGCCCGCCTCGGAGGAGGCGATGGAGCTGAACTTCCTGCTCCTCGACCAACGCCGACTCGAGGACGAGATCGCCGCGGCGGGCGAGCGCGGCGACTACGAGCGACGCGCCCGCCTCTCCCGCGAGCGCGCCGCCTTGGTCGAACGGATCGCCCACGCGCAACGGGTCGCCGGCTGACCCGCTAAATTCCCCACCCGGCCCAAACGGGCCGTCGCCGTTCCGGGGTAGCTCAATCGGCAGAGCATTCGACTGTTAATCGAAGGGTTGTGGGTTCGAGTCCCACCCCCGGAGCCTTCAGATGCCTTGGGCTTCTCCCACGATCAGGGATGGAGCTCCGGCGAGTACGGCGGCCATCGCGGTAGGTGCCCCATCGCCGGCCCGCCATTCACGGTAGGCGGCGTCCTTCTCCAGCGATTCCCACTCCTCGATCGCGACCAGGTGGGCCGGGTCTGAGGAGTCCTGGACGACGGTCACGCCGAGGCAGCCGTCGAATGCTCGCGTTTCCTCCAGGACCTCGTGGAGAACCTTCAGCCCCTCGTCGACCATGTCGGGCTTGAGATGAACCTCGAGAAGGGCGGTGCTGGGCATTCGGGACCTCCGGATCTGGGGGTGGGCGGAGCCAGGATCTTAGGCCCGGCGAGGCGCGACGAGGCCCTCCACAAGCTCCGCGCCGCGCTCGGCCCCGTCGTGCTCGCGCCCCCACGAGGAGATCTCCTCGGCGCGGGCACGGAAGCTCGGGTCGGCGAGGAGGCGACGGGTCGCCCAGCGCAGCGGGCCTGGGTGGCAGAGGCGCCAGGGGAGGGAGAGGGCCGCACCGAACCAGGAGACCCGCATCGCCGTCTCGCCCATGTCACCGGTGATCGGGGAGATCAGGAGGGGAGTGCCCGCCCCGAGGGCGCGGGCGACGGTGCCGTGGCCGCCGTGCGAGACGACCAGGGCGGCGATCGGCATCAGCTGGCTGTAGCTCAGCCAGTCGACGAGGACGGCATTCGCGGGGACCGGGATCGGGACCCGGGGGCGCACGCGATTGGTCGTGGCAACCACGCGGACGGGCTCGGAGGCGAGCGCCTCGAGCGCGGTGCGGACCAGGTGGTTCTCGGCATCATGGGCGGTACTGGGCGCGACCAGGACGAGCGGGGCGTCCCCGGGCGGCAGCTCGACGTCGGGGTGGGGGACCTCGAAGGGCATCGGCCCGGTCACCTGGACGTTGGTCGGCCAGGCGCGGGGATACTCCAACTGCGGGTAGGTCGCCACCAGCGCGAGGGAGGGGCTGATGCCGCCGTGGTAGCGGTCCAGGGGCGGGAGCCCGAGGCGCTCGCGCTGGCCGTTCAGGTCGCGCCGCCCGTGCTCGAGCCCGACGTCGAGCGCTCGCTGTCCCGCCCTCCATACTGCCCGCCCGACCGTCGTGCGCGGCTTGCGTAGTCCCACGGCGAAGAAGGGGAGCCCGGGCTCGACCACCGGGTAGATGTGCGGGATCAGCGTGGCGAGGGGCACTCCGGCCGCCTCGGCGGCGAGGGTCGGGGCGAGGGTGAGGATGTCGGAGACGACCACTGCCGGATCGAGGCGCTCGATCAGCGGCAGGAGCGCCCGCGCGGCGTCGGCGGCGTGCTGTCCCTCCTCGGTCCCTGGCTCGGGCGGTGGGAAGGTGCGGTATTCCTCGGCCGCGGCGAAGTCGAGGCCGGCTCCTTCGACCGCGGCGCGGCGCTCCTCCCAGGTCTCGATCGTCACCGCGTGCCCGCGGCGCGCCAGCGCCCTTCCCAGCGAGATCGCGGGGAAGACGTGGCCGGGGTCGCCGAACGCGGCGACCAGTGCCCGCACGGCGGCTACGGCGCGTCGACCGCCTCGCCCGGGCGGGTGAAGACGATCTCCGGGATGTGGCAGTTGGGGGAGACCTTCAGCAGCATCCGGACCGCCTCGCCGATGTCAGACGGGCGGATCATCGCCTCGGCGGGCACCGACTCCTTGACGAAGTCGGTCATGTCGGTGTCGACGAAGGCCGGGGCGAGCGCGGTGCAGGCGATGCCCTCGCCGCCGACCTCGCGCTCGGTCGCGACGCTGTAGTTGAGTACCGCCGCCTTCGTCGCACCGTAGATCGAGAGCCACGGCTGTCCGGTTTTACCGGCGATCGAGGCGGTGTTGACGATCAGGGCCTTCCGGTGCTCGGCGCCTGCCTTGCGCAGGAGCGGCAGGCCTTCGCGGGTCCCGAGGATGACCGAGCGGAGGTTGACCGCCAGCTGCATGTCGAGGAACCTGGTCTCGATCTCGGCGGCCGCGGCGCCGATCCCGACGCCCGCGTTGTTGACGAGCACGTCGAGGCGCCCGAAGCGCGCCTCATGGGCGGTGAAGACGGACTTCAGCTCCTCCTCGTCGGCGACATTGGCGGCGACGGTCTCCACCTCGTGCCCAGCGTCGCGCAGGTGGGCGACCGCGCTGTCCAGTTTCTCGGGGCGGCGCGCGGAGAGGGTCAGGCCGTAGCCCTCCTCGGCCAGGACCGCGGCGATCGCCAGTCCGATACCACCCGACGCTCCAGTGATCAACGCAGCTCGCTCCGGCATCCCATCCCCCTCAGCTCGACGACCGCGCCAGCCTACCTGCGAACATGCCGCCGATGCGTGTCCCCCGTAAGGCCCTGGGCATCTTTTGCCTGCTCTCGTGCGGGGTCGCCCTGCTCGCGGGATGTGGCGGCGGCTCTGACTCGGGGTCGCAGGTCAACAAGGAAGCCGAGGCGGGAAAGACGCGGCCCGCGCCGCCGGTGGGCAATTTTCCGGCGACCGAAGGACGCACGCTGAAAACGTTCCTCGAAGACGAAGCCGACGTGCTGCCGACAGGCAAGGT
Organism: Actinomycetota bacterium; assembly: GCA_018268605.1. Classification (GTDB taxonomy): domain Bacteria; phylum Actinomycetota; class Thermoleophilia; order Solirubrobacterales; family 70-9; genus VAYN01. Next base: position 22,151 of record JAFDWG010000328.1, read on the forward strand.
CGTCCCCTCGGCCGAAGCCTTCTACCCGGGCGCGAATCGCTACCCGTTCCTGGTGACCCAGAAAGACACCGAATCGGGCCGGCCGGGCAAGGAGATCTCCGACGCCGAAGTGGCGATCTACTTCGCGAAGCGCCCTTCCGGGTCGAAAGCCAAGGGTCAGGCGTTCAAACAGCTCGCGGTCGGGCCGTTCCCGGCGCGGATCGAATCGCTGGCGACCGAAAAGCCGTTCCAGGGCAAGACGACGACGGAAAATCCAGACGTCGCGAACGTCGTCTATTCCGCCGACCTGAGGTTCCCGGGGCCGGGCGAATACCGGCCGGTGGCCTTGATCAAGGAAAGGGGCGGCTGGGCGAAGCTCGGCCTTCGCAGCATCAAAGTCGGGGAATTCGCGAAAATTCCCCGGCCGGGAGACAAAGCGCCGTCGATCCAGACGCCGACGGCTCAGGACGTGGAAGACCTCGCGGAACTGTCGACGCGGGTGCCGCCGGACACGCAGAACATGGTCAATTACGCGGATGTCCTCGGAAAGGAACCGATACTGCTCTTGTTTACGACCCCCCAGTTCTGCCAGAGTCGGGTGTGCGGGCCCGTCGTCGACGTGGCTCAACAGGCCCAGCAGCAATTCAAAGGCAAGGCGAACTTCATCCACATGGAGATCTACAACGACAACGACCCGGCGAACGGAGTACGTCCCCAAGTGCGTAAGTTCCACCTGCCGACCGAACCCTGGCTGTTCGCGATCAACCGCGAAGGTGTCGTGAGCGCGACGATCGAGGGAGGGTTCGGGACCGAATTGATGGACAAGACCGTGGAAAAGGTGATCGCCGAATGAGTGACAAAGCCGCCCCCGAGGACGAGCTCCTCGTCTCCTTCGCCGAAGAGGCGCGCCGGCGCTGCGACGTGATCTCGGCGGGACTGGCGACGGCGACGACCGATTTCGAGACGATGCGGGCCGAAGCGCATGCCTTACGCGGCACCGCCGGAGTCGTGGGGCTACGCCGGCTGGCCGAGCTTGCCGGGCTGATGGAGTCCGATCTCGCCGAGGCGAAGAAGACCGGCACGATCCGCGGTGGCCGCGACCATCAGATCGCCGATGCTGCCAAGGCCCTCGCCGAGGGCGCCGCGGCGGCCGCGAAGGGCGAAGAAGAGCCGCCCGACGTCGGGCGCAGCCTCGCTCAGCTGTTCAGCGCCTGAGCGCTGCCAACTCCCTACCGTCGCCGCCGTGTCCCCGCGCGCCGTCCTGGCCCTGATCGCTGTCGTTCTCGCCGCTGCCGTGACGGGCTGCGGTGGCAGCTCCGGCAGCGGCACGGTCGGCAGCGGTAACGAGGCCTTCACCGTGCCCAGCAACGTCCATGGCCTCTACGGGGAACTCGGCGCGATCCTTGAACAGCTGCCCTACCGAGCCTGGTACTCGCAGTGCGTCATCACCGAGGTCAAGAAGACCCTCGGTCCCAAGGAAGCCGAAGAACTCGAGGAACTGCCGGAAGAAGAACGGGAACGGAAGGCGGTCGAGGTCATCTCCGGCGCCGGGCCCGCCTGCGAAGCCCGGCACCACCTTCCGGTGATCGACGTCCACGCCTCGACGAAGGAACTCAGCCTCCTGCGCGCCGGCTATGTCACCTCGTTCGTCGCCCTGGCCGAAGCCGGCGGCGCCGACCGCGACCAGGCGTCCTGCGTCGAAAGCCAGATCGAACACCTTCCCGAGAAGAAGGTCATCGCGATCGGCAACGGCACGAAGCAGGTCCGCAAAGGCATACTTCTCTCGATCTTCAAGCCCTGCACCTCGGACAATTAGCCGAGGAGCGGGCGGGGAGCCCGGGGCGGTAGCTCAGTTGGTCAGAGCACGGGACTCATAATCCCTTGGTCGCTGGTTCGAGTCCAGCCCGCCCCATCTCGACGTCAGCGCACCACGCGGTAGCGCAGGTGGGTGACGCCGGGGCCCTGGACGTTCTCCAGGAGCTCGAACTCGTGGGGCTCGGCGCCGATGCCTTCGAAGAGCCGGCGGCCTTCGCCGAGGATGGTCGGGACGAGGTGGAGCTGAACCTCGTCGAGGACGCCGGCCGAGAGGGCGGCCGCGGCGCACCCGACGCCGTGGACGAGGACGTCGCGGTCCCCGGCGGCCTCCTTTGCGCGGCCGATCGCCTCCGCGGCGTCGTCGAGGACGGTGATCAGGGGCCACTGCTCGACGTCGGACGGGGTTTTGGTGCGGCTGAGGATGAAGACCGGCACGCCGTCGTGATGGTCGCCGTTCCACCAGCCCGCCGGTTCGACCGTGCCGCGTCCGGCGACCACGGCGCCGGTCCGCATCGCCTCGTCGATCACCGCGGCATTGACCCCATCGGGGTCGTTCGCCGCTTCGCGGCCGAACCACCAATGCAGCCGGCCGCCGTTGTCGCCGAGGCCGTTATCGGGAGTCTCGTTCGGCCCGCAGACGAAGCCATCGAGGGAGACGGACATGTAGAGCACGCTCTTGGACATCGTTGGTTCCTCCTTGGTCGCTTTACCCTGCGACGAACGGGCGGCGCCGAAATCGACAGCTAATGGAGAACGACGAGGACGAGGACCGCGGCGGCGACGACGGACAGGACGGCGATCCAGGCCCGCGCGAACCCGCTCAGCGGAGTGTGGCCAAGGGGTCTGCGATCGGCGCTCTTCGGCAGATATCCCGCATTCACCGACTCCGGGATCACCTCTTCCTCCGGTTCCTCCATCAGGATTTCGCCGAGCAGCTCACGCGCTCCGGCGGCGTCCTGGGGCCGCACGTAGACGCGACTGGGACTACGGGCGAGGGTCGACGCACCCCGGCCGCCGTAGCCGGCCTGCCGTACGAGGCTCGGTATGCCTCCCTCTTCGCGGAGGAGGCCGCGAATGAGGACCGCCTCCTGGTGCGTTTCGGCGTAGGCGATCGGCACGAAACCGTCAGCCGAACGCCGATCCTCCTCGATGATCTCCATGGGGGGAGAGTAGAGCGGGGTGTGGGGTGGTCGGGCGGGATCGGCAGGGCACGCAAG
>JAFDWG010000329.1 GCA_018268605.1 Actinomycetota bacterium
GTCGCCCGAGGGCTCACCAACGCCCAGATCGCGGAGGAGCTCTACCTCGCCGAGAGCACGATCAAGAGTCACCTCTCCTCGGCGTTCTCGAAGTTCGGCGTCCGCTCCCGCAAGGAGGCCGCCGCCCTCTTCCTCGAAACCGAGCACCCAGGAGTGATCAATTGAACAGTCAGACCCTGACCCCCCTCTCGGCCACGGCGACCAGCGCCGACCGCGTCCCCTTCATCCGCCTCGACGCCGCCTTCCCCGAGCTGTTCGTGGAGATCATGGAAGTGGTCGAGCGGGTCGGCCGCGACGCTGCCTTCACGCTCGGCCCCGAGGTGGCCGAGTTCGAGGAGCAGTTCGCCGCCGAGTGCGGCACGGAGTACGCGATCGGGGTCTCCTCCGGCACCGCCGCCCTGGCGCTGGTGCTGCGGGCGATGGGCATCGGCCCGGGCGACGAGGTGATCGTCCCCACCTACACCTTCATCGCCACCGCCGAGGCGGTCAGCACCGTCGGCGCGACGCCGGTCCTGGTCGACGTCGATCCCGACACCGCCTGCGTCACCGCCGCGATCGTCGAGGCCGCCCTCACCGAGCGCACCCGCGCGGTGATTCCGGTCCACCTGTTCGGCCGCACGGTCGACATGGACCCGATCCTCGACCTCTGTCGCCCGCGCGGGATCAAGGTCGTCGAGGATGCCTGCCAGGCCCATTCCGCCCGGTACCGCGGCAGGCCGGTCGGCTCGATCGGCGACGCCGGCTGCTTCAGCTTCTACCCGACCAAGAACCTCGGTGGCTGGGGAGACGGCGGGGCTCTCGTCACGAACGACGCCGAGCTCGAGCGCGACGTGCGGCTCCTCCGCACGCATGGCGAGAGCCCCCGCCATAACCACCAGCTGACCGCCGGGACCGACCGCCTCGACGCCCTCCAGGCGGCGATCCTGAGCGTCAAGCTGCGTCACCTCGGGGACTGGAACCAGGCGCGCCGCGACGCCGCCGCGCGCCTGCGCGAGGGCCTGGCCGGGTCCACCGTGGTCCTCCCCGCGGAGCCCGCCGAGGGCGAGGATCACGTCTACCACCTCTTCGTCGTCCGCTCGGCGGACCGCGACGCGCTACGCGACCACCTCGACGCCGAAGGCGTCTCCAGCGCCATCCACTACCCGACTCCAGTCCACCTGCAACCGTGCTACGCGGGCCTCGGGCTCGGCCCCGGCTCGCTGCCGGTCGCCGAGCGGCTCGCCTCGGAAAACTGCTCATTGCCGGTCTTCCCGGCGATCGAGGACTGGCACATCGCCGAGACCGTCGCCGCGGTGAAGAGCTTTGGCAACGGCAGCGACGACCGATAGCTCCCTGGGAGAGTCGATCCGCGGGGGCGCCACGGGGAGGCGCCCCCTGCGGATCGGCATGGTCCACTACTCGGACTTTGAGGTCGACTCGAGGATCCAGCGGCAGGCCCGCGCGCTCGCCGAACGCGGCGACACGGTCGAATGCGTCTGTCTCTCCGACGATGCCACCTTCCCGATCGGGGGCGGCGAGATCGCGCTGCATCGCGCGGCCCGCGGCAAGCCCCGCGGCGGCGCCCGCGCCTACATCGACGGCAACCTGCGCTTCGCGCTCGGCGCCGCCCGCAAGCTGACCGCGCTCGACCGGCGCGAGCCCTTCGACCTGATCGAGATCCACAATATGCCCGACGCGCTCGTCTTCGCCGCCCTGCGGCCGAAGCTGCGCGGAACTCCGATCGTCCTCAACTTCCACGACACCTTCCCGGAGCTGTTCGCCACCCTCTTCGACCGCCCGCCGGACCACCCGCTGGTGCGCCTGGTGCGGGTCGAGGAGCGGGCGAGCGCGAGGTTCGTCGACTGCCACGTCTTCGTCACCGAGGAGGCGCGGGACCTGCTGCGCCGCCGCGGGATACATACGCCGCGCTCCCAGATCGTGATGAACACCCCTGACGAACGGCTCTTCGGCGCACGCCGCGAGGTGCGGACGCCACCGGGCGACAGGCCGCTGCGGGTGATGTACCACGGCGGGCTCGCGGAGCGCTTCGGCGCCGAGACACTCGTCCGCGCGGTGGCGACGCTGCGCGCCGACGGGCAGCCGGTCGAGCTCGACATCTACGGCTCCGACGCCGAGGCGGCCGCGCAGCTGGCCGCCATCGCTGCGCCGCTGGCGCCCGACGGCATCCGCATCGCCCCACAGCCGACCCCCGTCGAGCAGATCCCGGCCCGCCTCGAGGCCGCCCACATCGGCGTCGTCCCCACCCTGCGCGACGACTTCACCGAGTTGCTCCTGCCGGTGAAGCTGCTCGAGTACGTGCACATGGGCATGCCCGCGATCGCCTCGGCGCTGCCGACGATCGAGCGCTACTTCGGCGACGACGTCCTCTACGCCGAGCCGGGCGACCCGGACTCGATCGCCGCCGCGATCGAAGCGGTCCGCGCCGATCCGGCCGCCGCCGCCGGGCGCGCGACCCGCGCCTCCGCCCGCCTGGAGCAGATCGGGTGGTCGCGCCAGCGTCGCGGATACCTCGAGATGGTCGACGAGCTGGTCGCCGCCAGGCGGAGCTGAGGCGCGCACCGATGGAGCGACTGCTCGTGATCACCCCCTGCCGCGACGAGGCCGCGCACCTCGAGCGGACGATCGCCTCGGTCGCCGGACAGACCCGACTGCCGGACCTCTGGCTGATCGTCGACGACGGGTCGACCGACGTGACGCCGGAGATCCTCAACCGCTGGCTGGAGCGCCTGCCCTTCCTCGAGGTGCTGCGGACCCGGCGCTGGGACACGCCGGAGAGCGACGGGCTGGCCGTCGCCGCCGAGGCGGTCGCCTTCAACCGGGCCCTCGACTCGGTCGCGCTCGCCGAGTTCAGCCACGTCGGCAAGCTCGACGCCGACATCGAACTTCCCCCGGAATACTTCCAACGCCTCCTCGATCGCTCCGCCGTCGAGGTCGACCTCGGCATCGTCGGCGGCACCCTGCTCGAGGACCACGGCCGCGGCTGGAAACCGACCGGCGGGCCCGAACATCATGTCCGCGGCGCGCTGAAGCTCTACCGTCGCGACTGCCTGGAAGCGCTCGGCGGCGGCATCGAGGAGCGCCTCGGCTGGGACACGATCGACGAGGTCGAAGCGCGGATGCTCGGCTATCGCACCCGCACCCTGCCCGAGCCGGTCGCCCGCCACCTACGGCCGGTCGCCAGCCGCGGCGGCATCCTGCGCGGCCGCGCCCGCCTCGGCCGCGCCGCCTTCATCCTCCGCTACAGCCCTTGGTGGGTGGTGGCCAAATCGGCCCAGGTGACGCTGAAGCGGCCATGGATCCTCGCCGGGGCCGCCTACTTCTGGGGCTACCTGCGCGCCGCCGTGGGCGAACGCCACAACCGCGTCGAGGATCCGGAGTTCGCGCGCTTCGTCGCCGCCGAGCTGCGCGGCCGGGCGCGCGGGCGCGGGATCGCGAAAGTTTCCTCAGGCGTCCGGCGTTCATAGGCAACATGGCATTCCTAGAGACGATCCGCCGCCTTTGGAAGCACAAGATCCTTGTCTTCGGGGTCCTCGTGCTGGCCATCGTGGCAGCCATCCTGAGCGCCTACCAGGTCAGCTCGGGTGGGCTGAAGAGCCGCTCGCTGAGCGTCTCGGCGGCGTCGAGCCAGATCCTCGTCGACTCGGTCCCCTCCGCCCTCTCCCAGGGCGTCGAAACGAGCACCTTCGAAGCCCTCGCGACGCGGGCGAAAATCTACGGCCAGTACCTGGCGAGCCTCTCGGCCCGGGTCGAAATCGCCGAACGCGCCGGCGTCCCGGTCGCCTCGCTCTCCACCAGCGGCCCGTTCTCCACCGCCACCGGGCAGGTGAACTACTCCGCCGAGTCCTCCGGCGAACGCGCCACCGAACTGCTGCAGGAAGGCGCGGGCAACCGCCTCGTCTTCTCCGCCCAGGAAGGCGTGCCGATCATCACCGTGGACGCCCAGGCGGGCAACACCGAGACCGCGATCGCCCTCGCCTCCGCCTCCTACGGCACCCTCCACAAATACATCAAAGGCCTCGACGTGGAAGGCAAACCGCTCCGCCACGGCGTCACCGTACGCCAGCTCGGCGCCCCCGAGGGCGGCACCTTGGGCGGCTCCAACGACAAAATGCTGATGGCGCTGGCCTTCCTGCTCACCTTCGGGCTCGGCTGCGGCCTGATCCTCGTCGTCCCCGGGGTGATCGCCCGCTGGCGGAGCCTCGGTGAGGCCGACAAGGAGCAGGCGCAGGCGGTCGAAGGCGCCGCGATCCGCCCCGTCGACGAGCCGCTGCAGGCCACCGACGAGCTGATCCTGCCGCCCTATCCCGTGGTCAGCAAGCGGCGCAGTCGCTCCCGCAAGGCGGTGCGCGAGGCCGAGCATCGTGATCCCGAGCGCCACGACTCCGACGAGACCAAGCCGCCCGTGACCGGGCAGCCCGCCACCACGGGCTGATGGAGGCCGCCACCGGGGTCCGGCCGTACGTCGGGCGACCCGCCGCGGCCCCCTCCTACGTCGAGAAAGCCGCTGCCGCCCGCGCCGCGGACTGGCCGCGGACCACCCGCCTGCTGCCGTGGCTCCTCTTCGGCTTCCTGGCGATGATCTGGGTGATCCCGTTCGACAGCGTCCTGCTGCCGGCCGGCCTGCCCGTCAACCTCACCCTCGACCGTGCCTTCCTCATGGTGCTGACTATCGCCTGGGTCCTCGGCGACACGGAACCGGCACGTGAGCACCGGTTCAGCCGCATCCACTGGGCGTTCGGCATCTTCGCCGCGATCGCGATCACCAGCGTCCTCGCCAACTCCGAAGCACTGGTCCGGGTCGGCGACATCGAACTGGCGATCAAGCAGATGGCGCTGCTCTGCTCCTACGTCATCTTCTTCGCCCTCGCCGCCTCGATCATCCGCGCCGCCGAGGTCTCGAAGATGATCACCGGGCTGATCGGCTTCGCCTGCGTCACCGCCCTCGCCGTGATCGTCGAGTACCGCTTCGGCATCAACGTCTTCCACGAATACATCGGCCCCCTCTTCCCGGGCTACGTACGTCCGCCGGGGATCGGCGAAGTCGATTCGATCGGCCGCAAACAGATCTTCGGGCCGACGGTGCAGCCGCTCGCCACCTCGGTGATGCTGGCGATGGCGCTGCCCTTCGCGCTCGCGTGGCTGCTGAAAGCGACCGAGCGCCGCCAGCGGATCTTCTACTCGATCGCCGTCGTGATCCTGATCGGCGGCATCCTCGCGACGCAGAAGAAAACCAGCGCGATCGGCCCGCTGGTCGTGATCGCGGTCTTCGTCGCCTACCGCCCGCGCGCGATGGCGCGCCTCCTTCCGCTCGCGCTCGTCCTCCTCGTCGTCACCCACTTCACCGCCCCCGGGGCCCTCGGCGGCGTGATCGATCAGCTCGCTCCCCATAAGGCCACCCAGGTGAACTCCACCCAGGATCGGGTCGGGGACTACGAAGCGATCGAGCCCGATGTCGCCTCCCGCCCCCTGATCGGCCGCGGCTACGGCAGCTACGACCAGGTCAAGCACCGCATCCTCGACAACCAGTACCTCACACTGGCGATCGGCGTGGGCTTTCTCGGCATCGTCGCCTACCTCTCGATCTTCGTCCTCTCACTGACCGCGGCCCACCCGGTCGCCCGTTCCGGCGATCCCGACCGCGCCCCGCCCGCCCTCGCCGTGGTCGCCGGCCTCGCCGTCGCCCTCGTCGGCGGCGCGATCCTCGACTTCCTCTCCTTCCCCCAGCTCTCCTATCTCCTCTGCATGATGGCCGCGATCGCCTTCATCTTCGATCGGGAGCGGCGGGGGAAGGGGAAGGGGAAGGGGAAGGGGGCGGGGGCCTGACGGTCGCGGTCGGCGGAGCGCTGTGCCGGCGGGGGCGGCCGTCCGAGGGGCGGTGCCCTGGCCGTCTCATGGAGGTCCTGACAGCCTGTGACCTCCATGAGACGCCCAGGACGTGAGGGGTTCGTGAAGCAACGGACACAGGGACGTTGCGAAGTCGGACTTACGTGAATGTCCCGTGACCGGTGAGGTCCCGAGGCCTCGTCGCGGTGGCTGTGGAGGTTTAGCGGCACATAGGGCAACTTCCTCTCCACAGCAAGGTCCTGACCGTCCGGTCCGTGACGAAGACGCCGGGAACTCCACGCTCCCTTGCGCCTTTGGTCTCCTTCCGTGGCCTTCGGTGACGGTTCCGCCCTACCCCGCAGGGCGCGGTCGTCCTTTGGCCCGGTAGACGGGCCAAAGGACGACCGCGCTCGGGTCAGTGTTGGGGAAGGCGCACGGAAGCGTGGAGTTCGTGACGTCTCCCGCACGTCTCCCGGGACGGTGTCACAGCTTCTCCTCACCTCTCAGCCGCAAGCCCTTGCGTCCCTTTCCCCGTCCCCCGCCTAACGCCGCAGCGCGAACTCCAGCGCTTCGGCCCTCCGGCTCGGCCACGCATTGCGCTCGATGAACCGCCGCCGCTCCGGCTCGGCCATCGGCCCCGCCTCGAGTGCCGCCGCCACCGCGGGGCGGAAATCGCCGGCAGGAGGCACGCGGAAGACCGGGCCGGCGATGCCGGACATCGGCTCGAGGTCGGTGACCGCGACCGGCCGGCCGGCGGCAAGGTACTCGTAGAGCTTCAGCGGGCTCATCGCGACGGTGAGGTCGGTGCGGTGGTGCGGGATCAGACAGGCATCCGCGCCCGCGACCACGGCAGGGACCTCGGAGTGCCGGACCGCGCCATGATGGTGGACGTTGGGCTCGGCCAGGAGGGGCGCCAGGTGGGCGCCGTCTTCGAGCGGCCCGATGATCACCACCGAGCCCTCCGGCCAGGCACGGGCGACCCCGAGCGAAGCCTCGACGTCAAGTCGAGAGTCAAGGGTCCCCACATACAGGAGGCGCGGACCCGGCAGGGCCGTGAGCCAGCCGGGGACCTCCGGGCGCGCGCCCCATAGCTCCGGGTCGACCGCGTTCGGCAGCAACAACGAAGGGCCCTGCGGATCGACCTTGTCGACGATCGCATTGCTGACCGCGATCAGACGCCGGCGGCGCCTTGAGATCTCCGCGAACGCCTCCAGATAGCCCTCCCGCCACCGTCGGTAGCTCGGATGGGCGGAGAAGTCGTCGATCGCCACGTACGTGACCGGCCCCGCCCACTCGAACTCGCAGAAGCCCGCGACGAAGGCCTGCGAGGTGACGATCGCGGGGCGCTCCATGTCGAACTCCTCCGCCGCCCGTCGCAGCCGCTGCTCCCAAGTTCCGTAGTGGCGCCGCAGAGCGGCGACACGGGTCGGATCGTCGCGACGCAGGCGCAGCGGCTGGCGCAGGCGACAGCGCTCGGTTTCCGGGAACGGCACCGGGCGCCGGATCCGGTCCTTGATCGCCACGACCGGGGCGCTGCGCGGCCGGTTGGAGACGAGCAGGCGCTCGACCGCCGGATCGTCCATCAGCCCCAGCAGGATCTGGTCCTGGGAGAAGTTCATCCCCCGCCGTTGCGCCGCGTCCCAGGTGATGTCGTCGAAGGTGAAGATGACGTGCCGGGAGGGCGCCGGGGGCGCGGGGCGGATCGCTTCGAGGGGTTGCGGGCGCATCTAGGAGAAAAACGCGCGAATCGGACGTCCGCTTGCGCCGCAAGTCGGCTCGGGCGCGGCGCGTTGGTACCTCAGATGGATCGTGGCCCCGATACCCAGGGCGAGCTCTCCAGCTCGCAGTTGAAGGACGCCGCCGTCAGCGGGATCCGCTGGACGACGGCGGCGCGCGTCGGCAGCGAAGTCGTCACCTTCTGCTCCGCCGTGGTGATGGCGCGCCTGGTCCCGCCGAGCGGCTTCGGCCAGGCCCTCGTGCCGACGATCCTCCTCACGCTCGCCGTGATCCTCACCTTCGAGGGATACGGGAGCGCCCTGGTCCAGCGCAAGACGATCGAGCGCGAGCACGTCGAGGCGGCGCTGCTGGCGAGCCTGCTCACCGGCCTCGTCCTGACCCTCGTCGCCGCGGCGATCGGCGCCACGATCGCCGGCCAGTTCATCGGCGCCACGTCGGCCGAACTGATGATCGTGATGTCCCCCGTCTTCATCTTCGCCGGCCTCGGCGCCGTCTCCCGCGGGCTGCTCTGGCGCAAGCTCGACTTCCGCCTCGTCAGCCTGATCGAAGTCGCCGCCCTGACCGTCACCGCGGCGGTCGGCATCAGCCTCGCGGTCGCCGGGCTCGATGCCGAGGCGATCGTCCTGGCGGCGCTCGCCGGCGCCGCCGCCACCTCGCTGCTCCTCGTCGCTGCCGCCCCGCCGCCACTGCCCCGTTGGCACCACAGGGAGCTCCGCGAAGTCCTCCGCTTCGGCCTCCCCGCCTCCGGTGCCGGCCTCACCTACGTGGCGATCACCAACTCCACCCTGGCGATCGTCGCGGTCCGCCTCTCCGCCACCCAGGCCGGCCTCTTCTGGCGGTCCTTCCAGCTCGGCGTGATCTACCAGGAAAAGATCAGCGGGATCATGTTGAGGCTGGCCTTCCCGGTCTACTCGCGGACCACGGACCTGGTCGAACTGCTCCGCTTCCACGAGCGGGCGACCCGGATCCACGCCGCCGTCCTCCTGCCGCTGCTCTCGATCCTGATCGTCACCGCGCCGGAGCTCGTGCCCTGGGTCTTCGGCCCGCAATGGGCCCCGGCCGTCGCCCCGGTCCAGATCCTCGCGGTCGCGGGGATGATCGCCGCCGTCCTCACCGGCTATCCGCAGATCATGCTCGCCGCCGGCAGGCCGCGGCCGCTCCTGATCTTCAACATCGGCCTCCTCTCCCTCTACATCGTCGTCTCCTGGCTGGCGGCTCCCTACGGGATCACGACCCTGGCCTTCGCCGTCGTCGGCATCCACATCGTCCTGCTCGTCGCCGTCTACGCGGGGCTCTTCCGCGGCGTCCTCGGCATCCCGGTCCGGCGGCTGATCACCGACGTCTTCCCCGCCGTCGTCGGCAGCGCCGTCCTGCTGGCTGTCGCGCTCCCGGTCGCCGACCTGCTCCGCAGTGGCGGCGCACCCACCTTCTTCATCGTCGCCGGCACCGCGCTCAGCGGCGGCCTCGTCTACGTGGCGACGCTCTCCACCTTCTTCCACCCGATCTGGGAGGACCTCCTGGCCTTGATCCGCCGGGTCCTCCCCTTGCCATCCCCCCGCCGGCTCGCCCTGCCTGAGGAGCAGATGACCCATGACGCCTAACCCTAACCCTCTACTCAAGCCTTTGACTTGGCCGAAGACCACCCGTTTTTCCGCCTCTGGAGCCGATTCTCGGTGCCACACTGGAACGGTGCACGAACTGCGCAGTGCCCCCCGCCATACGCTGCCCCATACGCTGCCCTTCGGCCACGCCCTCGCGGTAGCGGCAGCCGGCGTCCTCGCCGCCTTCCTCCTCCTGGCGTCCTTCGGAACCGCCCGCTCGCAGGCCGCCGTCAGCTGCCCGAGCGCGATCCCGGTCGTCAACGAGAACCAATGCAAGACCGGCAGCGAAGGGTACGAAACGGTCGACGACAGCCCCAATCTGGGCGGCTTTCCGACCCAGACCAGCGTCAACCTCGGCGAAAGCGTCACGCTGAAGATCGGCTACAAAGGCACCGTCTCGCCGACCCGCACCGCCGCCATCTCGGTCTACCGGATGGGCTACTACGGCGGCGAAGGCGGTCGACTGGTCAACTCGGCGTCGAACGTCGCGATCAACAACGACTTCACCTGCGAAGCGATGAACGAAACGACGGGTGAAGTCTCCTGCGCGAACTGGAAAGCGACCTACACGATCCCCGGCACCGCCTTTCCGGCCTCGGGCGTCTACATGGCCAAGGTGAAAGCGAGCACCGGGGACGAAACGCAGATCATCTTCACCGTCCGCAACGACGCGAGCCACTCGCGCGTCCTCTTCGTCCTGCCGATGGCCACCTACGAGGCCTACAACACCTTCGGCGGCACCTGGAACGGCGAAGAAGGCGGCAAGTCCCTTTACTTCGGGACCCGCGGCTACGGCACCGGGCCGCTGACCGGCTCGAGCCGTGCCGCCAAAGTCTCCTTCGACCGGCCCCTGGCCCAGGCGGGGGTCGAGCAGAACTGGTTCTACGGGCCCGACCAAGAACTCCTCTACTGGATGGAGAAGCAGGGCTACGACATCTCCTACACCGACGACATCTCGATCCAGCAGAACCCCGGGCAGCTGCTGAACCACGACACCGTCGTCATCTCCGGCCACTCCGAGTACTGGTCGCTGAACGAGTACAACGCGTTCATGGCGGCGCGCGAAGCGGGCGTCAACATCGCCTCCTTCTCCTCCAACACCGCCTACTGGAAGGTCCGCTACGAGAACAACGGGCGCACCCTCGTCTGTTACAAGACGGTCGAAGGCTCAGGCTCGGCGGGCAGCGGCCAGGTCAGCCAGAACGACTGGGGGCCGGACGGGATCAAAGGGACCGCCGACGACGCCGCGGGCCCCGACGGGATCGCCGGCACCGCCGACGACAACCCGCTGACCGCGACCACGACCTGGCGCGACAATGGCGCCCCCGCGGGGGACCCCTCGGCGCCCCCGGGCGGCCGCGTCGGCCCCAACATGCCCGAGAACCAGCTCTTCGGGATCATGTACGTCGGCGACAACGACTCGGAAAACTTCCCGCTGACGATCCCTGCCGCCAACGGCGCCGGCGAATTCGCCGGCAGTCCGATCTGGCGCAACACCGGCATCTCCAAGAACAGCGCGACGACGATCAACGAGCCCCTGGTGGGCTGGGAGTGGGACGCCGTCCCGACCCAGGCCCAGTACCTGAAATTCGAGCCCGAAGGGGTCGAACGGGTCTTCTCGACCAACGTCCAGACCGTCAACGACAACTCCTGGATCCAGGACGAGGGCAGGCTGCGGAACACCGCGCCGCCCCCCGGTCAGCCGGGCACGGTCGGCGCCGTCCGCTACAAGGCCAAATCGGGCGCCGAGGTGTTTGCCAGCGGCACCATGTACTGGGCGCGCGGCCTGGTCGGCTACGCCGATCCGCGGATCCAGCAGGCGACCTACAACATCCTCTCGGAAATGGGGGAAGCGCCGAACACCCCCGAAGAAGGGATCACGCTCGACCCCGGTGGCTCCAACCACGCCCCCTCGGCGAGCTTCACGATGTCCCAGAACCCGGCGAAAACCGCGACCCCGATCACCTTCGACGCCTCGGCCTCCAAAGACTCCGACGGCTCGATCGTGAAGTACGAATGGGACCTCAACGGCGACGGCACCTTCGAGACCACGACGACGACGCCGAAAGTCACGAACAGCTACGCCGCCGAGGGCACCTACAACGTCCGCCTGCGGGTCACCGACAACGGCGGCGCCACCGACCTCTCGGTGCAGACGCTGACGATCATCAACAACCAGCCGCCGACGGCGAGCTTCACGATCACGCCGGAAAGCGGGATCAAGAACGAAGCGATCGCCTTCAACGCCGCGGGCTCGAGCGATCCCGACGGCACGGTCGCCAAATACGAATGGGACTTCGACGGCAACGGCACCTACGAGTCGAGCTCGGGGTCCAGCCCGACCACCACCCACACCTACACCATCCCCGGCAACTACACGGTCGGGCTGCGGGTCACCGACAACGGCGGCAAGACTGCGACGACGACGCGGCCCGTCACGATCGGCTCCGGCGAACCGAGCCACTACGCGACCTCCGTCCTCGCCACCCCTGGGCTGTCCCACTACTGGCGGATGGGTGAGATGAACGGCCCGACCTTCTCCGACTCCAAAGGCTCCAGCGCGGCCACGGCGACCGGCGGAGTGACCTTCGGCGAACCCGGCGCGATCGCCGAAGACACCGATCACTCGGCCAAGTTCGACGGCTCGACCGGGGCCGCACAGGCGCCGGTCAACCTCGCCGCCACCCACACGCTGACGGTCGAGTTCTGGCTGAAGTGGAACGCCTTCGAAAACGACGACAAACTGGCGATGGAGTTCACCAACAACTTCAACGAAAACGTCGGCGGCTTCCTGGTCGACCCGAACGCGCCCCAGCTCGCGGGTACCTTCGGCGTCGCGATCGGCTCCGGCAACTCGCGCAACAACGTCTTCTTCGAACGCCCGAGCGCCGGCGCCTGGCACTACTACGCCTTCGTGATCAACACCGCCGCGCCCGCCGCTGAACAGATCGTCCCCTACGTCGACGGCAAAGCGGTCAGCTTCCAGAAGCTCGACAGCGGCACCGGGGCGGGCAACTTCGCCAACTCGATCCTCAACTTCATGTCGCGGGCGGCCGGCTCCAACTTCGGCGCGGGCAACCTGGACGAGGTCGCGCTCTACGAACGCGCCCTCTCGGCGGCGACGATCGCCAAACACTTCAAAGGCGAAATGGTCGAAGGCACCGAAGGGTCCGTAGGCTCCGAAGGGGGCACTGGCGGTGGCGGTGGCGGTGAAGAAGGACCGCCGCTGGGCGGCACCGGCGCCAGCTACACCGACGCGGTCCTCGCCACCCCCGGCATCGCCGACTACTGGCCGCTGAGCGAGGCCGCCGGGCCAACGATCGCCGACACCGTGGGCGGCAGCCCGCTGAACGCGACCGGGGAACCGACCTTCGGCGCCACCGGCGGGGTGCCCGGCGAAACCACCAGCTCGGTCAAATTCGACGGCGTCAACGACACCGCCACCGGTCCGCTCCAGCTCGGCGGCCAGACCGCGATCACCGTCTCGTTCTGGATGAAGTGGAACGCCTGGGCGAACAACGACGAACTGGCGATGGAGTACACGCCCAACTTCAACGACAACCCGGGCGGGTTCCTGGTCGATCCGAACTCGAGCTTCGGCAAGTTCGCCGTCTCGATCGGGATCGGCTCCTCGCGTAACGTCGCCCTCTTCGAACGGCCGACCGCGGGCGTCTGGCACCACTACGCCTTCGTGCTGAACAGCGCCGCCCCGGCGGCGGAACAGATCGTCCCCTACGTGGACGGGTTCCCGGTCGTCTACACCAAGGCGGTGAACGGCGAAGGCGGCCCCGCGTTCGCCA
Source organism: Actinomycetota bacterium (assembly GCA_018268605.1). Lineage (GTDB taxonomy): Bacteria > Actinomycetota > Thermoleophilia > Solirubrobacterales > 70-9 > VAYN01. The sequence goes on from JAFDWG010000329.1 coordinate 12,962, forward strand.
ACTCGACCCTCGCGCTGATGTCGCGCGGCGGCAAAGAACTCTTCGGCGCGGGCAACCTGCAGGACGTCGCGATCTTCACCAAAGCGCTCAGCGCCGCGACGATCTCCCAGCAGCACGCCTCGAACGGCCCGAACGGCCGCCCGCAGGCGACCTTCACGGCGCCGACGACGGCCAAGGTCGGGGAAAAACTGACCTTCGACGCCTCCGGCTCGAAAGACCCGAACGGGACGATCGTCAAATACGAATGGGACCTCGACGGCAACGGCTCCTACGAGACCGACACCGGCACCACCCCGAGCGTCAGCACCACCTACACCGGCGCGGGCAAAGTCAACGTCGGGCTGCGGGTGACCGACAACTCCGGCAACACCGGCTCGGCGACCCGCACCGTCACGGTCGAAGAAACGACGACCGGCGGTGGCGGCGAATCCGGCCCGGCCGACTACAGCGGCAGTGTGCTCGGTACCCCCGGCCTGGTCGACTACTGGCCCCTGAGCGAGACCTCCGGCTCCGTCTTCGCCGACAAAGCGGGCACCAGCCCGGCGACGATGCTCGGCGCACCGACCCTCGGCGTCCCGGGCGGAGCGCCCGGTGACACCGGCACCGCCGCCAGCTTCAACGGCTCCAGCAACGCCGCCAGTGCGCCGCTGCAGCTGGGCGGGCAGACCGCGGTCACGGTCGAGTTCTGGATGAAGTGGGACGAATGGAAGAACGAAGACCAGCTGGCCTTCGAGTACACGCCGAACTTCAACGACAACAACGGCGGCTTCCTGGTCGACCCGAACTCCAGCTACGGCCAGTTCGCGGTCGCGCTCGGCCGCGGGTCCTCGCGCAACGTGGCCCTGTTCGCCCGGCCGAGCGCCGGGGTCTGGCACCACTACGCCTTCGTCCTCGACACCGCGGCGGCGGCGAACGAACAGATCGTCCCCTACGTGGACGGCAAACCGGTCGCCTACACGAAGGCCGCCGAAGGCACCGGTGCCGGGCCGTTCGCCAACTCGACGCTCTACTTCATGTCGCGCGGCGGGACCGGGCTCTGGGGCGCCGGCGACCTTCAGGACGTCGCCGTCTACGACCGGCCACTGAGCGCCACCCAGGTCGCGAACCACTTCGCGGGTGTGAAAGGCAACCAGCCGCCGACCGCGAGCTTCACCGCCCCGGCGAGCGTCAAAGTCGGCGAAGCGGTGACCCTGGACGCCTCCGCATCCAAAGATTCCGACGGTACGGTCGAACAGTACGAATGGGACCTCGACGGCGACGGCACCTTCGAGACCAGCACCGGCGCGAACCCGAAAGTGACCCGTTCGTTCAGTACCGCCGGCCAGGTCCAGTTGAGCCTGCGCGTCACCGACAACTCGGGGGCGACCGCCGTCACCTCGCACACGATCACCGTGCAGCCCGCGGAAGGGGGCGGCGAAGAAGGGGGCGGCGGTAACGGCAGCGGCACGGCCTACCGCGCCGCGGTCGCGGCCACTCCCGGCCTGCAGCACTTCTGGTCGCTGGGTGAGAAAACCGGCTCGACGCTGGCCGACCCGGTCGGCGGCGCGGTGGCGACGACGGTCGGCGAACCGGCCCTCGGCCAGCCCGGCGCGATCGCCGGGGACACCGACACGTCGGTCGGCTTCGACGGGATCAACGACGCCGCGACGGCGCCGCTGAGCCTCTCCGGCGACTCCGCGATCACGCTGGAGTTCTGGATGAAGTGGAACGAATGGAGCAACAACGACGCGCTCGCGTTCGAGTTCACGCCGAACTTCAACGACAACAACGGCGGCTTCCTGGTCGACCCGAACTCGAGCTTCGGGGCCTTCGCCGTCGGCATCGGGCGGGGCGAATCGCGCAACGTCGCGACCTTCGCGCGGCCGACCGCGGGCGTCTGGCACCACTATGCCTTCGTGCTGAACACGGCCGCTCCCGCCGCCGAACAGATCGTGCCGTACGTAGACGGCAAACCGGTCGAATACGCCAAGGTCGCAAACGGCACCGGCGCCGGCAACTTCGCCGACGCGACGCTCAACTTCATGTCGCGCGCCGGGACCAGCCTGAACGGGGCCGGAACCCTCGACGACGTGGCGATCTACGGCACGCCGCTCTCGGCGGCGACGATCTCCGGCCACTACGAAGCGGCCACGCCGAACAAACCGCCGACGGCGTCCTTCACCGCCTCGCCGAACCCGGTGAACACCAACGCGACGGTCGCCTTCAACGCGTCGGCGTCGAAAGACCTCGACGGGACCATCACCAAATACGAATGGGATCTGGACGGCAACGGGACCTACGAGACGACCACGACCACGGCGAGCGCCACGGCCACCTACGCGACCGCGGGCGAACGGACGGTCCGCCTGCGCGTCACCGACGACCGCGGCGCCACCGGGACCGCGACCTCGACCGTGACCGTGAAGAACCAGCCGCCGACGGCCTCCTTCACCGCCACCCCGACCACGACGCCGACCGGGGGCACGATCGCCCTCGACGCCTCGGCCTCGGGCGATCCCGACGGCGCGATCGCCAAATACGAATGGGATCTGGACGGCAACGGGACCTACGAGACCAGCACCGGCACCACGCCGACGGTGAGCACCAGCTTCGCCACGGCGGGGAGCTACGCGATCGGCCTCCGGGTGACCGACAACGCCGGCGCGACGGCGACGACGACCCGCACGGTGACGATCCAGAACCGTGCGCCGGTCGCCACCTTCACCGCGACGCCGAACCCGGCCACCGCGGGCCAGGTGGTCAGCTTCAACGGGTCCGGCTCCAACGATCCCGACGGGACGATCACCAGATACGAATGGGATCTGGACGGCAACGGCACGTTCGAGACCAGCACCGGGACCACGCCGACGGCGAGCACCACCTACGCCACCTCCGGCGAACGCAACGTCGGCCTGCGCGTCACCGACAACGCCGGCGCCACGTCGACCTTCACCAAAACGGTGACGATCGCCAACCAGCCGCCGACCGCGTCGTTCACGGCGACCCCGACCTCAGCCCCGACCGGGACCAGCGTCGCCTTCAACGCCTCGGCGTCGAAAGACTCCGACGGGACGATCGCCAAATACGAATGGGATCTCGACGGCAACGGGACCTACGAGACCACCACCACGACCCCGACCACGAGCACCACCTACACCACCCCGGGTGCGCGGACGGTGGGCCTGCGGGTCGTCGACAACTCGGGCGGGACCGCGACCACGACGGTGGCCGTGACGGCGACCAACCGGGCCCCGACCGCCTCCTTCACCGCCACCCCGAACCCGGTGCCGACCGGGACCAGCGTCACCTACAACGCGGCCGCCTCGAGCGATCCCGACGGGACGATCGCCAAATACGAATGGGATCTGGACGGCAACGGGACCTACGAGCTGAACACCGGCTCGACGCCCAGCGCGATCTCCAACTACGCCACCGCGGGAACGCGGAACGTCGGCCTGCGGGTGACCGACAACTCGGGCGCGACCGCGACCAGCACGGTCAGCGTGACCGTCCAGAACCGCCCGCCGGTCGCCTCCTTCACCGCCACCCCGAACCCGGTCACGGCCGGCACCTCGGTCGCCTTCAGCGCCGCCGGGTCGAGCGATCCTGATGGGACGATCACCAAATACGAATGGGATCTGGACGGCAACGGGACCTACGAGACGAACACCGGGACGACCAACAAAACCAGCCGCACCTACACCACCGCGGCGACGACCAACGTCGGCCTGCGCGTGACCGACAACTCGGGCGCGACCAGCACCACGACGGTGCCGGTGGTGGTCCGCGGCCCCTACCAGGCGGCGGTCCTCGGCACGCCCGGTCTGGTCGACTACTGGCGCCTCGGTGAGACCTCGGGAACCACCCTCGCCGATTCGGTCGGGAGCGCCAACGCGACCGCCTTCAACGGCGTCGCCCTGAACGTCTCCCATCCGCTGACCTCAGACACCAACACCGCCGCCACCTTCGACGGCTCCAACGACTACGCGAGCGCCGCGGTCAACCTCTCCGGTACCTCCAAGGTGACGATCGAATTCTGGCTGCGCTGGAACGAACTCCTCTACAACAGCAACAACGACCAGGTCCTGGAGCTGACCAACAACCTCAACAACAACAACGGCGGCTTCCTGATCAATCCGGCCTCGAGCACCTCCGGCGGCCGCTTCGAAGTGGCGATCGGGCGCGGCACCTCGCGCAACAACATCTACTTCACCCGGCCGAGCACGCTGACCTGGCACCACTACGCGATCGTGATCGAAACGACGGCCGCGGCGGCAAACCAGATCGTCGCCTACGTCGACGGGAAAGTGGTCTCGGTGGCCAAGGGCTCGAGCGGCACCGGCGCCGGCAACTTCGCCAACTCGACGCTCTACTTCATGTCGCGCGGCGGGACCACCCAGTTCGCGCCGGGCAGCCTCGACGAGCTCGCGATCTACAACACCGCCCTCTCGGCCACCCAGATCGCGGCGCATTACGCCGCCCGCTAACTCAAGAGGGCCCAACTGCCGCCGAATTACCCGCAATTTGCGGTTGCTGATACCAATTTTTAGGTTTCGCGTGTGCTACCTGGGTACGGTGGCCGCCACATAGAAATATTCGTCCAAGGATTTGCGTAGGACAAACGTCCACCCCCACGCAAAGACCCCTCGGCCGATCCGGGAGGCGGGCCGAGGACAGATGCGATGAGCAATCGCGGGAGGAGAACGATGATCAGCAGCGCCAAAAGACGGCGCACGCGCCTGCGTGCGATCGCCATCGCCCTGGTGAGCCTCGTGGCTCTCCTGGTGGCGAGCTCGTTCGCCTTCGCGAAGGGCGGGGTCGACCCGGGGGTCGTCAGTAGCGCCGGCCAGCGCAGCGGGATCGACGATCTGATCCGCGCCCGCGCCGAGGGCAAGCCGCACAAGAAAGCGCACCACCGTCGCAAGCACCATCGCCACCGGAAGCACCATCGCTCACCGTCGTCGTCAGGCAACTCCTCGGGCGGCGGCAAGCGCACGCCCTCGAAGTCGCAGCCCGGCACGAACCCGCCTCCGGCCCCGCCGCCCGCGACCACGTCACCGGCGACCGAAACGCCGTTGCCGGCCCCACCGGCCCCGACCCCGCCTCCGGCCGCCTGCACCACCTTCGCGAGCAGCGTCGCCAGCGCCCAGAGCATGGTCGTCTCCGCCGCGCCCGGTGCCGTCATCTGCCTTGCCGACGGCACCTACGGCAGCGTCAAACTCAGCGGCTCGAAGGCGAGCCCCGGGGTGACGTTGCGGGCGACCGACCCGGGCGCCACCACGATCGACGGCGCCACGATCGACGGTACCGGCCTCACGCTCGCCTACTTCAACGTCACCGACGAAGTCGAGGTCGAAGAGGGCTCGAAGCTGATCACGATCCAGGACAACAAGATCACCGGCGGCTACTTCGGCGTCGACGCCTGCAACTCCGACTCGACCACCTGCGACGACGTGAAGATCGTCGGCAATAAGTTCCAGGGCCCCTACGGCGAGGACGGGATCAGGGCGAACCGCTACCACGACGGCAACGGCGACGGCCTCGGCCTGCTGGTCGAAGGCAACGAGTTCACCGGGATCCGGGAGAACGGGAACCACTCCGACTGCCTGCAGGCGGTCTGGACCGGCGACAACCTCGTGTTCCGCAAGAACTACCTGCACGACAACCGCTGCCAGGGGTTCTTCGTCAAGGATCAGAACTCGCTCTGCGGGTCCGGCAGCTCCGGGGTGTGCGGGCCGGTCCAGGGCATCCGGGTAGAAGACAACCTCTTCCTTCGAGACCAGGAACCCTGCGCGTCGAGCGCCCCCGGATGCGGGCAGCCGACGATCGTGCACATCTTCGGCCCCTACACGAACGCGGTGATCTCCCACAACACCGTCTGGGGCGACGGGTTGACCTCGCAGCTTGCCCTGCGCGAAGGAGTCGCGGCGGGCACGCGGGTGGAAGAAAACGCGATCTACCGCTTCTGGACCGACACCGACGCCTCCCAGGCGACCTTCCAGAACAACACCTATTGCAAGCTGGAAGGGGCCTGGCCGTCCGCACGGCCGGGCAGCAGCGTCGAATGCGCCCCCGCCTTCGCCAACGCGGGGGCCGACGACTACCGCCTCGCCAGCGGGCGCGGGGTCGACTGGGCACCGTCGGAAGTGCATTTCGGTCCCTGAGGGAGTCGCGCTAGAAAGCGGGCGCCGCGCCCGTTGATCGGGTATGCGGCGCCTGCCAGGACCACGGATGGGATACGCCTTCGCGGCCGTCGTCGTCGCCTTGCTGGCCGCGGCCGCCGTCGTCCTCGCCTCCTCGGGCTCGAGCCCCGAGCCGGCGCCGGAACCGGCAGCGGCGCCCGTGCCTGCGGATGCCAGGCCCGAGTGCGACGCCCTCGCCACCAGCACCGAGGACATCAACTCCGCGCTCTCCCACGCGTCCCCCGGGGAGGTCGTCTGCGTCGCCGACGGGACCTACCCCGAACTCGACCTGAGTGGCGAGTTCCCCGGTGGCGGAGTCGAAGTGCGGGCCGAGAATCCAGGCGCGGCGACGATCGAAGGCGCGACGATCTCCGGCCAGGGCATCACCTTCGCCCGCTTCTTCGTCGACGGCGAAATCGTGATCGAACCGGAATCCAAGGAAATCACGATCGCCCATGACCGGATCACCGGCGGTTACCTGGGGATCGACGCCTGCAACTCCGACACCGCCACCTGCGACGACGTGAAGATCATCGGCAATAAGTTCCAGGGCCCCTACGGCGAGGACGGGATCAGGGCGAACCGCTACCACGACGGCAACGGCGACGGCCTCGGCCTGCTGGTCGAAGGCAACGAGTTCACCGGCATCCGCGAGGACGGCAACCACTCCGACTGCCTGCAGGCGGTCTGGACGGGCGACAACCTGGTCTTCCGCAAGAACTACCTCCACGACAACCGCTGCCAGGGCTTCTTCGTCAAGGACCAGGACGACCTCTGCGGCCAGGGAGTCGAAGGCGTCTGCGGCCCGATCCACGGCATCCGCGTCGAAGACAACCTCCTGGTCCGCAACCACGAACCCTGCGAGCCGGGCACCGAAGGCGGCTGCGGCCAGCCGATCTACATGCACATCTTCGGCCCCTACACCGACGCCGTCATCTCCCACAACACGATCTGGGGCGACCACCTCGACTCCCAACTCGCCCTGCGCGAAGGCGTCGCCCCCGGCACCAAGGTCGAAGACAACGCGATCTACCGCTTCTGGACCGACACCGACGCCTCCAAGTCCGAATTCCGCGACAACACCCTCTGCCGCCTGGAAGGCGAATGGCCCGAATCCCGCCCCGGGATGCAGGTCGACTGCAAACCCCCGTTCCAGGACCCCTCGGTCGACGATTACCGCCTGCCGGACGGGCGCGGGGTCGATTGGGCACCGAGCGAAGAGCATTACGGGCCGTAGCTCGGGCGGGGACGGCACTCCTAGCTGCGTCCCGGGCGTCTCATCGCGGTCCTGGCAGGCTGTGACCTCCATGAGACACCCAGGACGTAAGGGTTCCGGGTGGAAGAGCGGGGGATTCGAACGGTCAGAAATCTGCCGTGTTCCTTATCCGCCTATACGACGGGTTTCGAACAGCGCAGATTCCTGACCGTTCGGGGCCCGGCGTACGACCCGGGCCCAGCCCTACCCCCACATCCCCGGCCGTCTCGGCCACGGCCACGCCGGCCAGGGCCGTGGCCGAGACGGCCGCGTTTGCCGCGACGCCTTGCGTCCCTTTCCTCGGGCGCCGGCTCCGCTCGCCCAGATCCATCCGAAATTCCTCCACGGGCCAACCCCGCGTGGATCTAGAGTGGCGCATGGCCCTTTCCCGCTCTCCGGGCGGCCTTGCCGTGGCCTTGGCCTTTGCCTGCGTCGGCGCGCTCGCGATCGTCGGCGCGGCGCCGGCGGTGGCGAAGCCGGCGCCCACCCGTTGCGACGCCACTGTCGGCAGCCTCGATGCCGCCCGCTCGCGGGTCCAGTCCTCGGCGCCGGGGAAGGTCGTCTGCCTGAAGGCCGGGACCTACGGCAAGCTCTCGCTCCGTGGGGCCGGCAAGGGCGCCCCGGTCATCCTGCGTCCCGCCACAGCGGGTAAGGCGACGATCGACGGGGCGGAACTGTCGGGCTCCGGGGTGACGCTCGAAAGCTTCCAGATCTCCGACGAAGTCGAGATCGAGGAGGGGGCTTCGCGGATCTCGATCGTCCACGACCACATCTACGGCGGCTACTTCGGGATCGACGCCTGCAACTCCGATACGGCGCCGTGCAGTGACGTCGCGATCGTCGGCAACAAGCTCACCGGGCCCTACGGCGAGGACGCGATCCGCGCCAACCGCTACCACGACGCCAACGGCGACGGGGTCGGCCTTCTGATCGAAGGCAACGAGATCACCGGGGTCGACGAGAACGGCAACCACTCCGACTGCCTACAGACGGTGTGGACCGGCGACCACCTGGTCTTCCGCAAGAACTACCTGCATGACAACCACTGCCAGGGCTTCTTCGTCAAGGACCAGAACGACCTCTGTGGCGGCGGCAATTCCGGTGTCTGTGGCCCGGTCGAAGGGATCCGGCTCGAAGACAACCTTTTTCTCCGTAACGACGCCCCCTGCGCCAACACCGACTGCGGCCCTTCGTTGACCGTCCACATCTTCGGCCCGACCAAGGGGATCCGGATCAAGCAGAACACGATCTGGACCCCAAGGGACGACCTGCCGATGGCGCTGCGCGAAGGGCCGTTCGGCGCGGTCACGATCGAACGCAACGTGATCTACCGCGGCTGGACCGACTGGCGCGGCGGCTTCCCGAATTGGACCGAGCGCGAAGACGTCGTCTGCAAGTGGGAAGGCTACCCGCGCCTCAGCCCCAGCTCCAAGCGCACCTGCAACCCCGGGTTCCGCAACCCGAAGACCGACGACTACCGACTGAAGAAGGGCGTGGCGGGGATCGACTGGAGCCCGGCCGAAGTCAGGTACGGGCCACGCTGAGCGGGTCGCCGGCCTCCAGCGAGGCCAGCATCGCGAGGCGGTCGAACTTGCCGTTCGCGTTCAGCGGCAGCTCCTCGAGCAGCTCGAAGCGGCGCGGCACCATGTAATCGGGCAGGCGTTCCGACAGCGCTTCGCGGAGCGCCGCCACGTCGGCCCCGGGGTCGGCGATGAAGACCGCGATGCCGCCCGCGCCCGAGTCGGTCAGCGGCCAGCCCACCGCGATCGCCGCGTCCACCCCGCTCGCCTCGCGCAGCACCGCCTCGATCTCGCCCAGCTCGACCCGGTGCCCCATGACCTTGATCTGGTGGTCCATCCGCCCCAGATAGAGGATCGGCTCCCCGGCGGCGAGCGGCCGCCTGACCCGGTCCCCGGTGCGGTAATGGACGGCCTCGGCGCCAGGCGGGTGGACGAAGGCGGCGGCGGTCTTCTCGGCGTCGAGCCAGTACCCCGGCGTCACCTGCGGGCCGCTCAGGAGCAGCTCCCCTTCCTCGCCCGGTGCGACCTCGCGCAGGTCGGGGCCGGCGACCACCGTCCGCGTGCTGCCGAAGGCCTCACCGATCGCGACGACGCCGTTCAGCTCCGCCGCGCCGCTCTCGTCGGCCGGGTCGAAGGGCTGAACGGTGCAGGCGATCGACGCCTCGGTCGGACCGTAGAGGTTCTCCACGGTCGAGTTCGCCGCCGCCGCGGCCCAGGCTCGGGCCAGCTCGACCGGCAGCGGCTCGCCGCAGAAGAGGCTCGCGCGGAGGGTCGGGAAGGCGCCCGGCTTCAGCATCCGCAGCTTGCGCATCATCGCCCCCAGTGAGGGGACCGAGAACCAGACGGAGAGCTCCGAGTCGCGGATGAAGCGGGCCGGGGACATCAGCTGGGCCCCCGAGGGGCAACAGAGACAGCCCCCCGCGTCCCAGGTGACGAACTGGTCGAAGACCGAGAGGTCGAAGGTGAGGTCGAAGGTCTGCGAGAAGCGGTCGGCGGGGCCGAAGCCGTAGCGCTCGCGGATCGCGGCGAGGAACGAGGTGACGTTGGCGTGGGTGACCCCTACCCCCTTCGGCCGGCCGGTGCTGCCGGAGGTGAAGAGCAGGTAGGCGATCGCCTCGGGGCCCGCGGCGGGCGGGACCGGATCGGCGCGGCCGGCGCGGGCGGCGATCGTCGCCTCCGCGTCGATCACGATCGGCGGCGCCTCCAGGCCCCTGAGCAGCTCGCCGACGATCGCGGCACGCTCGCGGTCGACGATCAGCACCGGGGCGCCGGAGCGGCGCAGCATCTCTGCCAGGCGGTCGGGCGGAAACCCCGGGTTCAGCGGCACGTAGCCGTGTCCGGCCCAGAGCGCGCCCAGCACCCCGGCGTAGGCGGCGGAGCTGCGGGCCGCGTAGACGGCGGTCAGCGGCGGCGCCCCGTGAGGCTCGCGATCGAGGATCGCGGCGGCTAGGACCTGCGCGCGCTCGGCGAGGTCGCCATAGAGAAGGCGCTCGCCCGTGACCTCGAGCGCGGGGCGCTCCGGGTGGGCCGCCGCGGCGCGGAGGAACCCGTCAAGCAGCGTGGCGGACTTCCCTGTGGTCACAGCCTAGAAACGCTTTGGGTACGGCTCTACTTGCGTCGCGGAAAGTCTGGCCGCGCCGGCGCGTTATTCGGCTATGAGCGCTTCCACGGCCAGTGCCGATTCCCTGACGGTTGATCACAAGGACGGGCTGCGCGAAAAGCATGCCCACGCGGGCGTGGCGATGGCGATCGCGACCCTGGCGATGGCCGGATCATCCGGGATCCAGGCGCTCCTCTACCTCTCCTCCTTCGGCGTCGGGGGCAAGACCGACGGCTTCTTCGTCGCCTTCGCCCTCTACTCGAGCTTCGGCGTCTTCAGTCAGAGCATCCGCGTCACCTCGGCGCCGCTCCTGGTCGGCGCCCGGCCGCGGATGACCACCCGGGAGTTCGCCGCCGGCCTGGTCCTGATCGCGATCCCGGTGGCGATCGTGACGATCCCGCTGGCCTCCCAGCTCGGCGAGCTGATCGCCCCCGGCCTCACCGACGCGGGCCGCAACGTCACCGTCGAAGCGCTGCCGGTGCTCGGCGTCGCGATGATCCTCCAGCTCTGGGCCGCGGGCGGGGCCACGGTGCTGGCGATCCGCGACCGCTTCGACCGCATCGCCCTGGCCTACATCTCCGGCGCGCTCGCCGGCCTGGTCGTCTACCTCGCCGTCTCCGGGTCGGCCGGGGAGCTCTCGCTCGGCTGGTCGATGATGGCGATGGCGATCGTCACCGCCGCGATCATGCTCGACGGCGTCCGCTCCGGCCGCGAGGACCGAGCCCCGGCGCCCGCCCTGGCGCGCTCGGTCCGCGCCCTCGCCCGTCCGGTCGGCCTGATCCTCGGCAGCACGCTCATCTATCTCGCCTTCAACGCGCTCTTCGTCGTCTCCCTCGCCTTCGCCGGCAAGTATGACCCGGGCGACGCGACCGTCCTCTCCTACGCCTACCTCTTCGCCTCCTACCTGGTCGCCGCCACCGGCTTCGCGCTGGGGATGTCGCGGATCGCCGACATGCGGCGCGGCGCCCTGGTCGACTGGCGCGAGGTGATCGCCGACACCGTGCCGGCGGGCTTCCGCTACTCGATGATGCTGGCGGCGCCGGCGATGGCGGTGCTGATCTCCGGCGGCGCCCAACTGATCGGCGAGGTCCTGCCGAAGAGCTTCGACGCCGCCAAGGTCGACCAGCTCCAGGTCTTCTCCGCCCTCCTCTGCCTCTGGGTCGTCGCCGCCCTGCTGGTCAACCTGCTGCTGCCCGCGATGTTCGCGCTAGGCCGCTCGCGGTTCGTCAACTGGATGGCGCCGGTCGTCTTCATCGCCCACATCGCCGTCACGGCGCTCGGCGGCGTCCTCTTCGGCGCCGACGGGGTGGTCGGCGCCGCCTTCATCGTCCCCGCCGCCTTCGCCGTCCTCCTGCTGATGCGGGGCGCCGGTCGTGGGGCGGGGCCGATCGCCAGGGACCTCGCCCGCGACGGCCTGCGCTTCTCCCTGCTCGCCGCCTTCTCCTTCGGGCTCGGCTACCTGGTCGGCGCCGAGCTCGCCGACGGCATCGTCTCCTCACTGGTCACGCTGGTCATCGGCTGCGGCCTCTATCTGGCGACCGCGACCCGCTTCGCCCCCGAACAGACGCGCCTGCTGCTCGGCGCGATCAAGCCCGCCTCGAAGCCCGCATCGGCATGAGCGCCACGCCGCGTACCGCAACCGAGCGGTCGCCGTGGGCCGGGCGCGCCCATGAACTCGGCAGGCGCGTCGCCGCCGCCACGGACGCCCAGGCCGCGGCGGTCGTCGGCGTCTTCTTCGTCATCCTCGCGGCCCTCAGCCGGCAGGCCTGGGGCTCACCCTCGGTCGACGCCGGCCACGAGCTCACCGTCGCCTCGATGATCGCCGAAGGACATCAGCCCTACGCCGACATCCGCTACTTCTACGGCCCACTCGGGGTCTACGCGCTGGGCGGCACCTTCGCGATCTTCGGCGCCTCCTTCACGACCGCGTTCGCCTTCGGCCTGGTCCAGGCGGCGGCCATCTGCGCCGCCTTCTACCTGTTGGCGCGCCGGCTGCTCGATGTCGTCACCGCCTGCGTCGCGACCCTGATCGTCGCCGCGATCGGCTTCTCCGGCACCGCCTTCAACTTCGTCCTCCCCCACACCAACTCCGCCACCTTCGGGCTCCTCAGCACGCTCCTGATGCTGCTGGCGCTGTCCCATAAGCGCCTGGTGCTCGCGAGCCTCGCCGCCGGCCTCGTCTGCCTCACCCGGCCCGAGTTCGCCGCCATCGCCATCCTCACCCTCGGCGCCTACCTGCTCGGCACCTGGCGCCAGGAAGGTTGGGGACCGACCCTGCGCGCCCTCCCTCGCCTGGCCCTCCCGGGGCTCCTCCTCGCCGGGACCGTCTACGCCGTGCTGGCCGCCGAAGCGGGCGCCTCGCGGCTCTTCACCGAAAACCTCTGGCCGGTGAAGATGCTGAGCTCCGCCGGCTTCGCCTCCCAGGAAGCGTGGGCGCCGAAAACCTTCGAAGGCCTCGTCGCCACCCTCGCCCGCGCGGGCACCTACCTCCTCCTCTTCGGCAGCGTCGTCGCCACCGCGGTCCTCGTCGCCCGCGAGCACACGACCGGTGAGCGGATCAAGGCCCTCTGGCCGCTGCCCTTCGCGATCGTGCTGATCGGCTTCGTCGACCTCGCCTGGCGCGCGCTCGGCATCTGGGAGCCGGCGCGCGAAGCGGTGCAGGAAGAGCTCTCCCACCTGATCATCGGGATGAGCTGGCTGCCGGCGCTCGGATTCATCGCCTGCGTCCTGCTCGCGGTTCGCTTCCTCAAGGGCAAGAGCGCGCCGATCACCGGCAACTGGGCCTTCGACCTGGCGTTGGTCGCCTGCGCCGCCGCGCTCGGCGCCCGCGCCTACGACGCCTTCACCGCCGAGGGCTCCTACGCCCCGTACTACGCGCCGCCGCTGGTGCTGCTGCTGGCCGTGCTCCACGACCGGGTGGCCAAGCGCTGGCCGCAGGCGCGCGCCGCCGCCGCGCTGGCGCTGCTGGCGGTCGCGGTCGGGCTCGCCGCCTACGCCGAGGGCGCTCTCTACCCGCACGAAAGCACGGTCGTCCACACCGAACGCGGCTCCTTCAAGACCACCGCCGCCTCCGCCCCCGTCCTGCAGTCGACGCTCGACTGGATCGACACCCACACCGAACCCGGCGAAGCGGTCCTCGCCGTCCCCGCCGACGCCGGCATCGACTTCATGAGCGACCGGGAGGTGGCCCTCTACAACCCGATGTTCCTGCCCGGCCTGCTCTACGACCGCGCCGAAGAACGCGAAGCGATCGCCCAGCTGAAGGCCGAGGGCGTCCGCTACGCGGTCGTCGACAAGCGGAACTTCGACCGCTATCCGCAGGAAAAATTCGGGATCGAATACAACCGGCCGTTCGCCGCCTGGATCGAGCGCGATCCGCCGGTGGCCGAATTCGGCGACGGAGCGCGGGTCGGCGGCGAGAACCCGGCGACCAGCTTCACGATCTACGACATCTCCGGCGAAAGCGGGGGCGGATGAGCGACGGGACCACCACGGGGGTCGACGTGGCGACGGTTCGCGCGCGCATCCTCGAGGCCTGCGGCCCCGCCCTGTCCGTCTGCGGCGTCGACCTCGCGGCGCATCCCGCCGATCTCGACCTGCGCGCCTGCGGGGCGATCGACTCGCTCGGCTTCATCGAGCTGGTGAGCGACCTGGAGGAAGCCTTCGGGGTCGAGCTGGAGCTCGAAGACATGGATCCGGAGCGACTGACAATGCTCGAGTCACTGGCCGCGGCCGTCGCCGCGCAGGCCTCCGGGGGGTCGCGGTGAGGTACGAGTCGACCTGGCCCGGCGCCAAACGCCGGATCCTCGCGCTGGCTGCGCTCTACGGGCCCGGTGCCGAGACGACCCGGGTGCGGATGCACCGTGCCCGCGGGGTGAAGATCGGCGAGGGCTGCTTCATCGGCACCGACGTGATCCTCGAGACCGCCTTCCCACACCTGATCGAGATCGGCGACGGCGTCGACATCGGCATGCGGACCACGGTGATCGCCCACCAGCAGGGCGAGATCGCCGACGAGGGAGTGCCGTCGGTGGTGATCGGCGACGACGTCTTCATCGGCCCCTGCTCGGTCCTTCTCCCCCACGTGACGATCGGCGACGGCGCGGTGGTCACCGCCGGCAGCGTCATCACCACCTCCGTGCCTTCCCTGACCATGGTCCGCGGTAACCCCGCACAGGTGGTCGCCACCTGTGAGCGCCCGCTCGGCCGCCAGGTTGCGCTGCGGGAGTTCTACCGCGGCCTGAAGCCGGTCGGACGAGGATGACCGGGGCCGACCCCAGGCTCCTCGTCGGCGTTTTCGCCGATGAGACGGCGACCCGCCGGACCCGCCTCCTTGCGGCGCTCGAGCTCGCCTTCCCGGTGCGCTTCGAGGCGCGTCGGCCGGGGGAGCTCGGCGGCCTCGACGCGGTACTCGACCGCGGCAACGGCGTCGCCGCGCGCGAAGCCGCGGCGACGGGCACGCCGGCGCTCCTGATGCTCGGCGAGGAGCCCGCCGAGGCCGCCGCCGAACCGGCGTCCTTCGACCTCGCGGGCTCGCCGCTCCTCGACCCGCGCCTGCGCGGCGCCTCGCTGCCCGACCGTCGCCTGCTGAGCGGTCTGCACACCGAGGGCGCGGGGGACCGCCCCGGCCCCGACGCGACCGTCCTGGCTCGCTGGGGAGAGCACCCGGTCTGGTGGGCGGAGGGCCACCTGCGCGTATCGCTCCTGGCACCGCGGGAGCTGGGCGAGTGCGAGGCCCTGCGCGACCGCCTCTGCGAGGATCGCTCGCTCGCCCTGCTGCCCCTGGTCGAGTTCCTGCGCGGCGTCACCGCCGAGGCCGCCTGGGCGCCGCCGCCCCCGGCCGCCTCGTTCATCATCGACGACCCCAATCTGCATTGGCCGACCTACGGCTACATCCAGCTGCCGTCGCTCGCCCGTCACGCTCGCGCGCACGGCTACCACGCCGTCCTCGCCACCGTCCCGCTCGACACGCGTTGGGCCCATACCGCGGCGCTCGTCGCGATCGCGGACGCAGCCGGAGCGATCTCCCTCGCCGTCCACGGCAACGACCACGACGGTGGTGAGCTCGGCCGCGTCGACACGACGATGGCGGCGACCGCCCTCGCCGCCCAGGCCCTCCGCCGCGTCGCCCGTTTCGAACGCCGCACCGGCCGCACGATCGAGCGGGTGATGGTGCCGCCCCACGAGGCCTGCTCGGCTGCCACCGTGGCGGCGCTACTGCGCTGCGGCTACGAGGCGATCTCGATGACCATCCCCTTCCCCTGGCTCGGCGTCGCCCGCGGCGACTGGCTCGCCCGTCCGCCCCATGCCGACGCACTGGTCGGCTGGCGGTCGATCGACCGCGGCACGGGTCTGCCGACGATCCTCCGCCACCCCTTGATCGGCCGCTCCGCGACCGATATACGCCTCCGCGCCTACCTCGATCAGCCGCTGGTCCTCTATGGCCATCACGACGATCTCGCTTCCGGCCTCGACCTTCTCGCCGACGCCCAGGCCGAGGTAGCCGCGATCGTCCCCGGGACGCGGTGGAAGTCCCTCGCCGCGATCGCCCGGCGCGCCTACGAGACCCGCCGCGAGGGCGCGAACCTCGCGATCCGCCCGCTCGGCAACCAGCTCCGCGTGGAGGTCCCCGCCGACGTCGAGACCCTCCGCTTCGAACCCCCCGCCGGCCCCTTCTCCCCCCGCCTGATCGTCGACGGGGTCAAGTACGAGTACGGCGAGCCGATCCCGGTCGTCGACGGCGCCGAGGTGGTGAGGGTCGACAGCGGCCCGACCCCGATCGAGCCCGCCGAGGTCCCCAGCCCCCGGCGCCGCCCCCTCGCGGTGGCACGGCGCCTCGCCGGCGAGTCCCGCGACCGCTTGGCGCCGTTGCTCGCTCGCTGATTGGCCCTTCCGTGACCCATCCTCCGCGTTCGTGCGTCTTTCCCATCACCGAAAACGACGCTCGCTGAGTTGAGTCCCCTATGGCCGGGTTAACTCAGCGAGCGACGATCCGGCCGATGCAGAAGGCGCACGGGAGGGGCAAGACGCGCGATCCTTCTCCAAGGTTCCGTGCGCCCTCCTCACCGCCAGATACCTCGGCTGCAGGGTTTTGGTGCCATGGCGACCACAATGCTTCAGCGGGCATGGAATTGACGGGGCCGACGTGCCTCCCCGCCCGGATCTCCCGGCACCCTTGTCCCTCGCCGCCCTTCCGTGACCCTTCCTCCGCGTTCGTGGTGTTCCACATCACCGAAATGCCGCTCGTGCACTTGAGTGCGCCGTAGGCGGCTCAAGTGCACGAGCGACGATCTGCCTGAGGCAGAAGGCGCACGGAAGGGTCAGGACGTGCGGGTCCCGTGTCCTCCCCCGGGCTTCCGTGCGGGTTCCGTGACGCCGATCTCCTCGCCCGGTCACCTGACCACACCCTGGTGTTGTCAACTCAGCGAGCCTTGCCGATCAGCGGTTCTTCCAGCCGCACCGGGCTCGAGGCATCGCGGACCAGGAGTTGCTCTTCGCCGCTGCCGTCGGCCGGGACCGTGTAGACGTTCGTGCCGTCGGAGTAGGCCAGAGTGGTGTCGTTCAGCCACTCGGCCTGGTCGTCGACCGAGCGGGTCTCGGCGACGGCGTGGTCCTTCAGGGTCGCGACGTCGAGGACGCGCAGGTGCCACCGGTCGCTGTGGCCGACGCGGGACTTGTAGGCGATCTGCTTGCCGTCGGGTGAGAGGGACGGGCACTCGACGCCGTCTCGGAGGACCTTCAGCTCCTGCCCGGAGATCGTTCCTTCGACCAGGTAGTGATGTTCGCCGGTGCCGAGGGTGGCGTAGAAGCGGTTCGAGTCGGTCGGGTCGAACGTGATCCCCCAGAAGTTGAAGTCGACCGCGTCGAAGGGCTTTCCTTCCTTGGTCACCGAGGACTGCTCGAGCTGCTTGATGACCCTGCCGGTCGCCATGTCGACGACGTAGGTGCGGGTGGAGAAGGCGGTGCTCGATTCGAGGTAGGAGTCGCCGGTGACGAAGACGGTCATCGCGCCGTACTTGCCGTCCTCCGAGACGCGGGCGCGCGAGGGCAGGCCTTGGAGGGGGATCGTGTGCTTGGCTTCCATCGACTCGTTGAAGACGATCGCGGTGTAGTCGACGCCCGAGGGCGCGACACCCATGCAGATGCCGCCGCCGGCGGCGTAGTAGACGCGCTCGCAGCTGAGGTCGCCGCCGCGATGGACCTTGCCGTCGTCGACTTCGAAGACGCCGCCGTTCAGCGTCGGCTGCTTCGGGTCGACGGCCCGCACCAGCAGGTCGGCCTGATCGAGGACGTCGGTGGCGACCGGCTGTTGATCGGTTTGGGTGCCGCTCGGCCCGGTCGCCGCGACCGCGACGTAGATGCCCCCGCCGACCGCGCAGAGGACGACCAGGGCGATCAGGATCTTGGCGTTTCGGCTACCCATGCAGCGCGGAGCGCTGCGACCGTACCAAGAGCGGTGCCGCGATCAGGAGGGCGAGGGCGAGTCCGGCGGCGAAGACGATCACGGCCTGTTGAAGACCGAGCGTCACCCAGAGCGCCCCGAAGGCCAGCGAGGAGACCAGGTTGCCGATGCTGACCACGGTGATCAGGATGCCGATCCCGCTTGCCTGCAGATCGTCCGGCAGGGCCGCCCCGGCGACCGCGGTCAGCACCCCTTCGCTGCAGGCGAAAAAGGCACCGAGGGCTACCAGGCAGAGGATCAGCTCCACATAGCCGAGGTGGTTCGACACCAACGCCGCGTAGTCGAAGAAGAGCATCGCGAAGCCACCGATCAGGACCGGCACCCGGCCGATCCGGTCGGCGAGCCGCCCGATCGGGATCGCCAGCGCCATGAAGGCGACCGCGGTGATGACGTAGAGGAGCGGGAAGACCGCCGGGTCGAAATCGATCTTCCGCTGCAGGCCGACGTAGATGAGCGCGTCGGACACGCTGGTCAGCGAGAGGATCAGCGCCGCCAGCAGGAGGAGGACGAACTTGCGATCGCGCAGGAGGCCGGCGGCGCGGCCGAAGCGGGGCGGCGTCCCCTCGCGCGGCGCCCGCCAAGGCTTGCCCTGCACGGTGAGGACGAGAACCGCGAGGCCGAGGAAGGCGAAGAGCGTCGAGACGAAGAAGACGGCGTCGAACCGCGCCGGCGCGACGAGCAGGATGCCGAAGGCGACCAGCGGCCCGAGGAAGGCGCCGACGCTGTCGAGCGCCCGGTGCACCCCGAACGACGTGGCGAGGTTGTCACGCGTCGAGGAGAGCGAGATCAGCGCGTCGCGCGGCGCCGTGCGGATGCCCTTCCCGATCCGGTCGAAGGCGACGATCGCGCCGATCCCGCCGATCGAGTTCCCCGCGGCGACCAGCGCCACCTTCCCCAACGCCGAGAACCCGTACCCCGCCTCGGCCACCTGCTTGTGGCGACGGAAGCGATCCGACATGAAGCCCGATGCGACCTGGACGACCGCGGCGGCGCCGCGGTAGGTGCCGTCGATCGCCCCCAACGCCAGCGGGCTGGCGCCGAGTGAGAAGACAAGGTAGATCGGCAGGATCGTCGCCACCATCTCCGAGGAGATGTCGGTGAGCATGCTGGTCATCCCCAGCATCACCACGTTGCGAGAGACCCGCAGCGCTTCGGGACGGCGGAACCAGAGGCGCGGCTTCAGCAGCGCCTTGGAGGCTTCAACCTGGTACATGGCCCGGCACCGGCGGGGCGGCGGCACCGAGCTCGAGGTGCTCCACCACTTCGGCGGCGACGCCTTCGGCGAAGCCCATCACCGAGTCGCCGTTCAAGAGGTACGGATAGATCTGGGCGTTGGAGGCGAGGGCCAGGCCCTCCACCCCGGGCCAGATCGGCGCCATCTCGAGCGGCCGGCCGTCGCCGCGCAGCTGGTGGACCGGCTCGACCAGGCGCGCCCGCTGGACGGTCCAGTCGACCACCTCGTCGCGGTTGAAGCCGGGTGAGAGCCGCGCCAGGTAATCGGTGAAGCGGGTGTAGATCGACTCGTCGTCCTCTGACTGCTCCGGCGCGTCAGGCGCGCAGTACTTGGGCATGTAGACGAGGGTGTGGCCGTCGGTGTGGTCGGTGCCCACCACCTGCGTCGTCTCCACCGTCGAGGTCAGCGGCGTGTCCTCGACGATGTTGACCGCGTAGTAGGGCAGCAGCGAGCGCCTGGTCTTGACGATCACGCAGACGCAGCCGAGCCAACGCTCCGGGTAGGGCGCAAGCAGGCCCTGATGGCGCTCCGGCAGCAGGAACCGCAGGGCGGGCGGCTGCAGGGTCGGGATCGTCAGGTCGAAGTACATCGATTCGCCGTCGAGCTCCACGCCCGTGACCGCGCCGTCGGCATCGGTGACGAGCCCGGTGACCGGCGCGTCGGTGACGATCTCCACGCCGAGGCGCCGCGCCCGGTGGGCGATCGCGTCGACCAGTCGCTGGTGCCCGCCGACGATGTGACCCATCGCCTCGCCGCCGCCCTTACCGGAGGCCTTCTTGTCGCGCGCTCCGGACATCCGCCGCGTGCGGGCCCAGAGGTAGGTCGCGGGCAGCCCCGAGGGGTCGCCGTCGAAGCGGGTCGCCAGCAGCGGCTTCCAGATCCGGTCGACCACCTGATCGCCGCAC
>JAFDWG010000032.1 GCA_018268605.1 Actinomycetota bacterium
GCCGTCTTCGCGGCGGAGGAACCGTCAGTCGACCGTCCCAATCCCAGGCGAGGCCGACGGGCGGCGAGGATCGCGTTCGCCTTCTCGAAAACGGCCTCGGCGAGCACATTGCTCAGGCTCTCACCCCGGCGCCGCGCCTCGTCCTCCAGGATGGCGAGCGACTCCGAGTTGGCGCTGACGGTCGTTCGGCGATTCATGCATCGTGATGCTAGCAGCAGCCGACGGCATAGTGACACTCGCCATCGACGCGATGCTAGCGGCGCCGCGAGTAGTCGAACTCGAGGTGGGAGACGTCCCAGTTCGAGTCCGGGACCGGGAAGAGGTGACGCACGCGGGGGGTGTCGATCTTCTCGCGGTGCTGGAGGTCGCGCTCTTCCTCGGGAGCGGGCCACTCGAGTGAGTGTCCGCGCTCGTCCTCGACCTCGTCGAGCCAGTGGGTGGCAGTGACCTTGATCTCGCCGGGGGCGGGGATCGGCTCGAGGATGCGGGTTTCCAACGGTTCGTCCTCCTCGAGGTCGGTCTCGTAGTCGGGCTCGTCGTCGCCGAGGTAGCTCTCGGCTTCGCGCAGGTCGGCGGCGAGGTCGTCCGGCTCCGCGTAGGCGCCGTCGTCGGGCGCGTCGGCGGTCAGCTCGCGAGCCTGGATCACCCGGAACTCGTCGACCGGCGACGGCTCGACCGCGGGCTCCTCGACCTCTGAGTCCTCGACTTCGGAGTCCCCTTCGGCGTAGACCATGATCTCGGCGTCTCCGGCTTCGAGGCCGGACGTGATCAGTGTCTCGTCGGCGGTCGTCGAGAGGTCGTTGCCGAGTTCGCCGAGGGCGGCCTGGCGCAGGAGGCGGCGGGCGCCGTCCTCGATCCAGGTGGCCAGCTCGATCGCGTGGTCGAGCATGCGGCCGTTCATCAGCGCGCGCTCCAGCTCCAGCACTTCCTCGACCCGCTCGCGGGCCTCGATGCGATCGAAGTTCTCGTCGGCGATCAGGGCGGAGGCGCGCAGCGGCAGCGAGGCGCCGACCGGGCCATGGCCCTCGAGCACCGCGCGCAGCGCCAGCAGGTGGTCGGAGAGGCCTTCCATCGCGCTCTCGCGCTCGCAGCCCATCTCGAAGCGGCCGACCGCCCAGCTGAGGGCGCTGTCGGGGTCGGGACGCTGCTCCAGCATCGCGGCGAAGTCGGCGAGTTCGGTGCCCTCCTCCTCGGAGAGGCGATAACCGCCCGGCCGGGTCGCCGGCGCGCCGGTGGTGATGCGACGCCAGGTGTCCTCGCCGGTCGGGGCGAAGGCGAACGGCCCGAGCCCGATGCCGCCGACCTTGAACATCCGCATCACGCTGATCAGCTCCCGCAGCTGCTCCAGGGCCGCCTCGGCCCCGTCGTTCCCCTGCTCGGCGACGGCGAGGAACTGCGGCTCCCAGGCGGCGCGACCCATGCCCTCGCTGCGCATCGCCTCGATCGGCGCCGCGACTTGGTCGGCGCGGACGATCCGCACGCCGTTGGGAAGCTGCAGCCGGTTCATCGACATCCGCAGCCCGACGATCGGCACCATCAGCAGGTCGGCATCATCGGCACTCCGCGCTTCCGCGTCCAGCGTCGAGACCTGCGCCTCCAGCCGATTGCGATCGAGCGCGAAGCCGGTGCCCTCCCGGAAAAGTTCGACCGTGAAGACCTCGAGCATCCGTTCGGCCCGCGTCCCCGGTTCCGGCGGCACGACCTCTCCCCGCCCCTCCAGGTAGGTCGACGCCACCCCGGCCTCGACGACGGCCTCCCGCGCGGCGCTCCAGCTCGGCAGCGCATGAAGCTCCCCGACCCGTTCCTCGACGAAGCGGCCGGTCTGTGGCACGTAGCTGTAGAACGGCGAGTCCTCAGCCGTATCGGTCGCCACATCGAAGGGAATCTGTTCCCCTTCGGCAACCATCGCGTTATAACGGGTCGCGGCCTCGGTGGCGAGGCGGCGAAGGCTTTCGTTGAGCAGGAAGTCGCGCACGGCGCATCCTTCCCCCAGCCCGCCCAGCCTCCTGCGCGTGCACGAGGCCTTGCAAGTTATGCAACCCCGCCGGACCCCGAATTTCGACCGACCATCCGTCCGATGCATTCAGCCCCACCCCCGACCTGCCGAAACCGACCCTATGAAGAACCATCTCCGCCGCCCCAGCCCCGCCCTGATCCTCGCGATCGCCGCCCTGGTCCTCGCCCTGACCGGCTCCGCGGTCGCGGCCAAGCGCTACCTGATCACGAACACCAAACAGATCTCGCCGACGGTGCTGAAGCAGCTCACCAAACTGGCGGCGAAGGAAGTGAAGCAGGGTGCCCCAGGAGCGCCTGGCGCCGCGGGTGCGGCAGGCGCCGCGGGCGCCGCGGGGACGAGCGGTGTGAATGGGGAACGTGGCCCCGCCGGGCCGGGCGCGGTCGTCTACTGGGCAGTGGTCAACGGCGACGGCTCCCTCGCGCGTCACGGCACCAGTGCGACCGAAGTCGAAAAGATCGAAGAAGGTAGCTACGTCGTGAAGTTCGACACGGACGTAAGCCAGTGCGCGTACGAGGCCGCGATCGGGCTATCGGAAGCCAGCAACACGGCCAATCCGGGCTTCGCGACCGTCGTGGCCCGATTCGCTGAACCCCGTGGCGTCCTGATCCAGACCTACAACGTCGCCGCGGAACGCAAAGACAAAGGCTTTCACCTCGCGGTCTTCTGCTGAGCCGCTTGGCGGCTGGTCAGGCCGCGACGGTCGTCGTGGCGCCCTCGGGCTCGACGTCGAGCCCGAGCCATCGGGTCCCGTAACGGCGCATGTCTTCGATGAGGGGAACCAGCGCCTCCCCTTTGACCGTCAGCGCGTACTCGACGCGCGGCGGCACCTCCGGGTAGGTATGGCGGGCGACGATGCCCTCCTCCTCGAGGGCCCGCAACCGGAGTGAAAGCGTCCGCGGGCTGATCCCCTCAAGTGAGCGCTCAAGCTCGCAGAAGCGGGCGGCGCCCTCCGCGAGATCCCGAACGATGAGAAGCGTCCACTTGCCGCAGACCACATCGGCGGTGCGGCAGACGGGGCAGGTTGCGTTGCTGACGGCGCTCATCTCAAAGGCTCCTGAGCCGGATCGTTGCTTGATTCGACCGGCACTTCAGGAAGTGTAGCGCTGTGGCTTTACTTAGTGAAGCGTTGGGCGTTGCCGATTGCGCGGGAGCGCGTGGCGGGAGTAGCCGTATGCGTTTCCGTCTTCGTGGTCCGCTTCGCCGATTGGCCATCAGCACTGACCGGTTCGATCCCGTCTACCCTGATCTTGTAGCGGGTCGCTTCTTCTCCGAGTCCCATTTCGAAGGTGGCCGACTTTCCCGGATCCAGTTCGATCAGCTCGCAGGAGAGTTTGTCCAGCACGCAACGAGCTCCGCCGTAGTACGCGGTCACCTCCGTGGTCAGCAGGAACAGGGCGTGCTTGTGATCCTGGCTGGGACCGATGTAGAGGATCGCCGGGTTTTTGGGGTTCGGCAGCTTGGTCATCGGCTGCACGCCTTCGAGTGACTGGAGATTTTCCGGGTCGAATCCCACCTTCAGATCCGTTACGTATAGAGGAGCCTGCGGCGCGGCGGTTTCGCTGGTCGATTCCGTCGTGGTCGATTCGGTCCTCGTCCCGGTTTCGGTTTCGGGCGCGGGGATGACAGGAGAGTCCGGGGGTGCGCTTTCACTCGGCGGGCTTTCGGTTGCCTGCGATCCGCTGGGCACCGTTTCGCTCGAGGTTTCGGTGGTGCTCGTTTCCACGGTGGTCCCGGTCGCCTGCGAGACAGCCGTCGAGCCGGATGCCTTTTGCGCTCCTCCGGAATGCGCGGCCTCCGGAGCCTGCCCGGTGCGGAACGGGTTAAGCGGGCGCCGATGCCCGAGCCGCTTCTCCGGACTACGCAGGCTCCTTTCCGCCTGGACTACGGTAAATGCGGAATCGTGGGATTCGCCAGAGGAGACAATCGGCGGCGCCGCCGATTCGTCGCTGCCGCCCTTGCTTCCGAGGACGATTGGCGCGCCGATGATGGCCACGACCAGCAACGCGACCAAGGGCAGAAGATGGCGGTCCCTGAGGTCCTCGTAGAGATCGCTGACGGTCTTCGGAACCTTGACGGCGGGCGCTCGGCGCGACGGGGTGCCGTTGATGCTTTTCGGCTTACGGGCGATGGACGGCCGACCTAGCCTCGGCATCGAGAGATTCGGCAGGGAGATCTCCTTCTTCAGGTCGATCTTCATTCTTCCGTCGTCGCTTCGGGAGAGATTTCGGTCAGTTCAGGCGCCGCACCTTCGGCGGGTCCGGCGGCCGTGGCGCCGACCGTGAGACCCCGGCCCGGCGGGGTGACGTACGTGTTCACCTGGAGGCTTGCCGAAAGCGTCGACCCGGCGGACCCTTCTTCATCGGTCGACAGCGGCGTGAGGTTGAAGCCATCGACCATGACCAGTCTTCCGTCGGCCGAAACTTCGTTCCCGTCGGTCTTGACGAGTGCGTCCAGCTTGCGCAGGAATCGGGTCAGGTCGAAGAAGCCGCCTTCGAATTCGAGGGAGTACGGCATCGCCAGAAGACCTGCCGGACCTGGGACCGCTCCCAACGGTGCCAACGCCGAAGCTTCCGCCGTTTCGACACCGGGCGCACCTTCCTCCCCGCTGCCCGCCGAGATGCTCCTGAAGCTCGCGTGGACTCCGGCGCTGAGCCCGTTCAGCTGCACCAGAAGTGAAGACGTGTCGGCTTCCGCCGGCACCGCCTTCCCCAAGACCACGAGCCGGCGGTAGGCCTCCGGGAACTGAGCTTTGGCGGCTTCTCCGGTGCTGACCGCAGCCCGCTGCGCGACCACTTCGTTCTGGATCGAGGCTTCCTGCCTGGAAAGTTCACTCGACTTTTCGCGCATAGGCTGCAGCAGCACCAGCCAGAAGACCCCAGCGAGAAAGACGATCGCAACCGCGGCGATGATCGTCGCGCCGGATCTACTTATCGACAGCTTCATCCGGTCGCTCCCCCTTCGCCGGTGGTGGCCGACTGGGCGGCGGCGGGTTCACCGGATTCAGATCCGCCTTCGGTTTCCGAGGATCCTTCGGCGGCTTCCACTTCGCTGCTTTCCGCTTCGCCTTCGGCCGGAGCTTCTTCCACCGGCGCGGCCGACGCTCCATCGGGAGAAGGTGGCGCTTCGTCGAAAACGACGAGCAACGAGAACTGGGCGGTGCCCGAGGCCGAACAGGGACTGGCACCGGATGCTTCCCCTTCGCCTTCAGCGGTGCTCGATTTGGCGAGACTGACGCGGGTGACGCCGTCGATCTGCTTCAGGGTCGCCACGAAGCCCGCGACCGCGTCCTGCGATGAGGCGCAGCCCTGGAGGCTGAGGGACGGGACCGACACGGCACTTGCTTCCCCTTCTCCCGCCCCGGAGGAGGCAGTCATGCTGGTAAAGAAGACGTCGGGGGGGAGGATCAACGAGAGCTGCTGGATGACCCGGGGCCAGTCGAAGCGAGCGTCGGCGAGTTCAGCGATCGTGCTCGTCCGTTGTTCTGCCATCTGGACGAAGGAGGTGAATGGGGCAAGTTCCGCCGCCTTGGCGGTCGCCTCGGAACGTTCGGATTCCAGCTGAGCCACGTTGCTTTCGCGGTCGGAGACCTGGTTCGAATAGTGGAGCAGCATCAAGACGCCGACCAGGAGCAATGCGAGGCCACCGACGAGGAGAAAGGGAAGCGGGCCGCTTCGGGATCCGGCCCCACGCATACGCCGTCTCTCCTCGACCGGGATGAGGTTGATCGGCCGCACCGCTATCGCTCCAGGGAGAGGCCGTATGGAAGGGTGAGACGCGCCGCCTCGGCCTCCGACAAACCCCGCAGGGCAGCGGGCCGACGGACGCTGACCTGCCGTCCCAGCACGGCGCCGAGTCGATCCGGAAGACCCGGGATAGCGCTTCCCCAACCGCAGAGGACCACGTCGCCGACCGGGGCGGCGTCCTCCTGGGCGCCGTAGTAGTCGAGCGACAGACGGATCTCGTCGGCGAGCCGATCGAGGTTCGCGTCGAGAGCCACCCGCGCGGCGGCGGCCGTCGCCGGATCACCCCCGACCTGCTCGAGCGGAGCGTCGGTTCCGACGAAGATGAGCCATTGCTCGGCGTGCTCCAAGGTCAGGCCGGTCGAGGCGGCGAGCTCTTCGGCGATGCCTCGGACGCTGACCTGGGTCACGCGGGAGAAGAGGCATGCGAAGCCGCGAGCAATCGCGAGATTGGTAAGGCCACCGAGGCTGCAGTAGACGGTCGCGGGGACGTAACCGTCCGGCGCGGGCTCGTCGGCCCCCTGCGCAGGGGCGGCGAGAGCGCGGATCATGCCGAAGGCCGCCAGGTCGATACCGACGGGCTCGAGGCCGGCCCCGCGCGCGGCCTGTAGCAACGCGTCGACCGACTGGCGGCGAGCCGCCACCACCGCGAC
The DNA here is from genome assembly GCA_018268605.1 of Actinomycetota bacterium. Classification (GTDB taxonomy): domain Bacteria; phylum Actinomycetota; class Thermoleophilia; order Solirubrobacterales; family 70-9; genus VAYN01. The sequence goes on from JAFDWG010000032.1 coordinate 6,411, forward strand.
GTCGATCTGGCGGCCCCCCTCCTCGGTGACCGCGGCGCCGATCACCTGATGGTCGAGGACCGCGGTGTCGAGCGGCATCGGGATCTGCTCCTGTGCCTGGAAGCGAACCGCTGCCTTCAGTTGGTCCTGATTCTCGATCAGGGGAAGGCGAATTGTCCGGAACGCCACGCCTTGGCTGGCGACCGCGAGGCGAACCCTTTTCGGGTAGTTGTCGCGGCTGAACAGGTCCCGCAGTGCGGACGAGACTGCATCGACGTCGATGATCTCGCCGCCGTCGACGGCACCCTCGGGCATTGGTTGCACGCCGGAGACCAAGGCTGCGCCGGCCGGCGTAGCGGCGATCGCCACGCTGTCGACGTCGAGATCGACGCCGATCGGGTTCTCAGGCCTTTTTCGGGAGGAGAGTTTCATCGGGGACGGGAACGGAGGGTGCTCGGACTAGATCGGCATCGGTGGCACGAGGCTTGATTCCAAAACTCAGGTGAAGGTCGAGACGTAGAGGTCGATCAAGGCGTGGCCCGCCAGCATTCCGGCCATTCCCCCGAGCGCGAGGAAGGGGCCGAAGGGAATGGCCTGCTTCCGGGCGGCCGCTCCGCCGCGGACGATCAACGCGACTCCGACCAGCGAGCCCGCCAGGAGGGCGATCAACATCGCCGGAATAACCTCGACGCCGAGGAAGAGACCCATCGCCGCCGCCAACTTGACGTCACCCATCCCCATCCCACCGGGATAGGCAAGGGCGGCAACGAAGAGGAGACCTGATGCACCCGCGGCGGCAGCCGCACGTTCGGGGAGCGAGCCAGGATCGACGAACGCGACGACGACCAAGCCGATCGCCGAGACGACCAACAGGATCTTGTTCGGGATGATCCGCCGCTCGAGGTCGGTGAGGGTGACCGCGACGAGCATCGAGACGAACACGAGGCCGAGCACGACCTGACCGACATCGCCCCAGAATCGGACGGTCACGGCCGCGAAGAGGATCGCCACGACCGACTCCGTCAGGGGATAGCGGGCCGAGATCGAGCGGTGGCAGCAGCGACTCCGGCCCCGCAGGACCAACCAGGAGAAGATCGGCACGTTGTCGTACGCGGCGATCTGAGCGCCGCATTCGGGGCAGTGCGACCGGCCGCCGATGATCGATTCGGCCCTCGGGACGCGGTATGCGACCACGGTGAGGAATGAGCCGATCATGGCCCCGCAGAGGGCGAGAAAGATTGGAGCGGCCAAGGTCATCCTCCCGTCTTGGTCACGGTCGACTGCAACTCGTAGTAGCCGTGCTTGTAACTGACCTGGTTCTTCTGGGGGACCGTCTGGACGTCGATGACGATTCGCTTGGCGCTGCACTGGCTGACGCCGGTTTCTTCGCACACGACGAAGCGGTAGACGGTCGCTTCCGTGCCGTCTGGCGAGCGCACGCCTTCGACCTTGTTGGCGAGAGTCCCCGTGGTGACCAATGGCAGGCTCCTCGCCGTACCGCTCCGGTTGACGTTGAATTCCGTGCCGCCGGCGCTGACGCGACTCAGCGGCGAGGCCGCTTCCGACACCCGCGTCAGGTTCCCGGTCAGTCCGATACCCGCGAAGGGTTCAGCCCGGACGCGTTCCATTTCCCGCTGCGCGACGCTGACCCCCTGCTGGACTTCCTTGCTCCGCTGAACCCCGCGGATGGAGGTTGCGAGAGACATGAAGACCGCGAGCGAGCCGATCACCACTATGAAGGCCGCGACCAGGATCTCGACGATGGTGAACCCCTCCTCGTCAGAGGTGAGCCTGCGACGCACCCCGCCGATTGCGTCCACGACCTTCACCTCGTCAGCAACGCGGTCGAGTTATGAAGCGCGGCACCACCTTCGAGGACCGTCTGCGTTTCGGCGGACGTCTGCTGAGGAAAGCGCACCTGAAGCCCGACGTAACGGGGCAGCGCCGTAGGGCTCGCCTTTCCGCATTCCTTGCTTTCAGCGTTGGGGTAGAAGCAGAACACTTCCGCCGACGCGAGACCACCGACGACCTTCGTAGTGATACCGCCGACGGTACGACTACATGCGTAGGTGGTTTTCCCGGATTCGACCGCACATGAGTAGGAGACCGTGCATTCCGACGCCGCACCCGCGCCGGTGGTGCAGAACGTCTTCAAGGTCATCTGTGAACTACCCGTCGAAGTCGCTTCGCGCCCCTGTCGCACTTCCCGAGTGATCTGTTCGATCGCGTTGCGAGCGAAGCTGATCTGGTCCGCCCTATTGGTGACCTTCGGCGTCTGCCTCATGACGCTGGTCAACATCAACACGGCCGCCCCGCAGACGACCACCATCATCGCGGTCGCTACAAGCAACTCGATGATGGTGAACCCGGAATCGTCAGTCGCCGTCTTAAGTCGCTGTCGGAGCTGTTCAACCACGAAATGCTTATCGGACACGTGGCGATCCACCTAAAGAAACGGGGCGGGCACCTGCCCGCCCCGTTGATCGGAATCTGACTCTCGGTCCGATCAGCCGTTGGCCCAATTACCGTTCGTGCCGGTTCCGGCGACGTTCGGACATCCGCCGGTGTTCTTGACCGTACATTCGAACTTCAGGGCTCCAGCGGTCGTGCGTTCAACCCAGAACTTTTGCGTGCTCGAGGATCCTTCCACTTCCACTTTGTAGCCCTTGGCAGGTCCGCCGGTGCCTTCGAGAACCGGGCTTGCCGAGAGGCCCGGCGCACTGCTCAGCGTCGGCTCGATGGTTTTCAACTTTTCTGCCGAGATTTCGGTGTAGAGACCGCCGTTTTCGGTGGCGTAGGTCTCTGCCGCGACCTGCGCGGTGTGGACGTACTCCTTCGCCTTCGCGTCGCTCGCCTTGCTCTTCTGGTTGAAGAACGCCGGCAGGGCGATGGCGGCGAGGATGCCGAGGATGAGCATCACGACGAGGAGCTCGATGAGGGTGAAGCCGGACTCGCTATCACCCTCAAGCCGGGCGCCAATCTTTGCCCGGATATTCTGGAGCAACATAGGTACCTCCGTGGTCCTAGTGTTTGCGCCATAGCCCGGGATTTGCCTGTTGGCGCCGGAGCTTCTGGCTTGCTTACCCGGCACTCATCGGGTGCTACGACGAACTTCTTTAGCCCTACTTCGAACTTTTTTTGGACGCTTTTTTTTCAGCAAATCGGCCCACAAAAAGAGGTACGCCATAGACGAAAATCGTGTACAGATACGGACGAAATGGACGGCTCGTCAGACAAACGTCCAAGCCGTCGGAGTGGTCCTGACCGCGGGCTAGCGAATGTGTTCGTAGATGCTGAAGATCGGTAGGTACATCGAGATCACGATGAACCCCACGACGCCACCGATGAAACAGATCAGCAAAGGCTCGACAAGGGAGGTTAGTGCTTTCACCTTGGCATCGACCTCAGCCTCGTAGAAGTCGGCCACTTTGCTCAACATTTCCTCGAGCTGCCCCGTTTCCTCTCCCACCGCGACCATGTTGGAAACCATCGGCGGGAAGATGTCATGACGGGCGATCGGCGCCGCGATCGAGCCACCGCGTTTCACCGATTCGTAGACCTCCTGCATGGCATCCTCGACGACCACGTTGCCAGAGGTTTCGCCCGTGATCTGGATCGCCTGAAGAATCGGTACACCCGCGCTGACCGACCCGGCGAAGGTACGGGACCACCGCGCGAGGGCGACCTTCTGGACTACATCCCCGATCTTGAAGGGGATCCGGAGCTTCAATCGGTCGATGACGACCTTCCCATGTTCGGTCCCGCGATAGCGAAAGAAGGCGTAGACCAGGACTGCTATCGCGGGAAACACGATGAACCAGTAGTCGGTGAAGGCATGAGACACGCCGACGGTCACCTGGGTCATCGCCGGCAGTTCGGCTTTTTCCGATGGGTTTTCTTCGGCGAGTTCTTCGAAGATCCCGATGAAGACGGGGACGACGAAGACGACGATGCCGATCATCGCCCCGATCGCCGCCAGGAAGACAAGCGCGGGATACATCAGGGCCGATTTCACCTCGCGCCGCAGGGTGTCCATTTTCTCGATCTGCGTGGCGGTACGGTCGAGCGCCTCCTCGAGGCGCCCCGACTGCTCTCCTGATCGGACCATCGCCCGGTAGAGCCGGTCGAAGACCCGTGGTTTGCGCTCCATCGCCTGTGCCAACGACGTACCGGCCTCGACGTCGCGGCGGACGCTGTCGACCGCCTCGGATATCTCGGGGTCCTCGGTCTGCGCCTCCAGGGTCGATAGGGCGCGGAGCATCGGCATTCCCGATGCGACCAGAGTCGCGAACTGACGGGAGAAGACCGCCAGATCCCGCATCGGCACGCCTTTGTAGCGGCGCAGGATGTCCTCGACGTTGACCGGCGCGGACTTCTCGGAGACATCGAGGACGACCAGCCCACGCTGACGCAGGGTCTCTGCGACCTGGCCTTTGGAGTCGGCCTCGATCTCGCCCTTCGTGGGAACCCCGCTGAGGTCGATCGCTTCGAAGGCGAACGTCGCTCCGGCCATCGCCTACGCCCCGATCCCTTGCGGCGCCGGGACCCCGTATCCGTTCGCGGCCTCGGCCCCTCCACCGATCAGCCGTTTCAGCTCCTCAGGCACCGAGGCCCGCTGTTCGGCGAGCTCGCGGGTGATCCGCCCCGCGCGCACCAGGCGCACCAGGTCGGCATCCATCGTCTGCATCCCGATCGACCCCGCGGTCTGGATCGCGGAGTAGATCTGATGGGTCTTCGCCTCTCGGATCAGGTTGCGCACCGCCGGGTTGGGCACCAGCACCTCGCAGGCGACCACCCGCCCCTGCCCGTCGGCGGTCGGCAGCAACTGCTGCGTCACCACCCCCTGCAAGGCGACCGACAGCTGCGTGCGGATCTGTGCCTGCTGCTCCGGTGGGAACACGTCGATGATCCGGTCGACGGTCTGGGCGGTCGACTGCGTGTGCAGCGTCGCGAAGACGAGGTGCCCCGTCTCGGCCGCAGTCAATGCCGTGGCGACAGTCTCCCGGTCTCTCATCTCGCCGACCAGGATCACATCGGGATCCTGCCGCAGGGCCGCCCGCAGGCCCAGGGCGAAGTCCTCTGCATCGCTCCCGATCTCACGCTGATTGACGATCGAGCGTTTGTGACGGTGCAGGAACTCGATCGGATCCTCGATCGTGAGGATGTGATCCTCGCGGTCGCGGTTGATCTGGTCGATCATCGCGGCAAGCGTCGTGCTCTTGCCCGACCCGGTCGGCCCGGTCACGAGGACGAACCCTCGCGGTTTACGGGTGAACTCGCGAAGCACCGCCGGGACACCGAGTTCCTCCAATGCGGGTATCTCTCCCGGGACCAGCCGGAAGGCGGCCGAGACCGAGCCCCGCTGCATATACGCATTGACCCGAAAGCGCGCGACGTTCGGGATCGCGTACGCAAAGTCGAGCTGGCGACCGGTCTCGAACCGTTTCCGCTGATCCTCGGAGAGGATCCCGTAGACAACCTCGCGAGTCATCTGCGGAGTGAGGACCGGAAAGCCCTCCATCGGGGTGATCTTGCCCCGTTCGCGAATCGCCGGGGGCGCCCCCGCGGTCAGGTGGAGGTCGGAGGCGCGGCGGTGAGCGACGGTCGCGAGGACCGCGGCGAAGTCGAAATGCGTCGGCTCCGGCATGGCCGGCTGGGTCGCGCTCGGGTCGTTCATCAGGTCGTTACCCTCACTACCTCGTCGAAGCTGGTTAGGCCGAGGCGCGCCTTGGACAGCCCGTCCTCGCGCAGGGTCGCCATGCCCTCCTGGCGGGCGACGGTGGAGATCTCGGCCTGGGAGGCCTGGTTAACGGTCATGTCCTTGATCCGCTCGGTCATCCGCATCACCGAGTAGAGCCCGACCCGACCGCGGTAGCCGGTGTTGCCGCAGCGCGAACATCCCACCGCCTCGAAGGCCTCCATGCCGGTCGCGCTGCCGAAGCCTGCCTCGGCCAGTGATTTCGGCGAGATCACCGCCCGTTGCTTGCAGTTCGGACAAAGGGTTCGCGCCAACCTCTGGGCGACGATGCAATCGATCGCCGAGGCGGTCAGAAAGGACTCGATCCCCATCTTCGCGAGCCGCGTGATCGTTCCCGGCGCGTCGTTGGTGTGCAAGGTGGAGAGGACGAGGTGGCCGGTCAGTGCAGCCTCGATTCCGATCCTCGCCGTCTCGGCGTCTCTGATCTCTCCGACCATGATCACGTCGGGATCGGCGCGCAGGATCGAACGTAGGCCGGACGCGAAGGTGAGCCCCGCTTTCGGGTTGACGTTGATCTGGTTGACCCCGTCGATCTGGTACTCGACCGGGTCCTCGATCGTGATCACGTTACGCTCGACACCGTTGATCGCCGCCAGCGCGGCATAGAGGGTCGTCGACTTCCCGGAGCCCGTCGGCCCGGTGACAAGCACCGCGCCGTACGGGCGCCGCACAGCTGCCTCGAATGGCTCGCGCGCCTCAGGATTCATCCCCAACTGGTCGAGCGAGCGCATCGCGTTGCGCGTGTCCAGGATGCGAATCGTCGCCCCCTCGCCACGTTGGGTGGGCAGCGTCGTCACCCGCAGATCGACGCGGCTGTCGTCGACCGTCACACCGACACGGCCGTCCTGAGGGATCCGCCGCTCGGCGATGTCCAGCTCCGACATGATCTTGATCCGCGAGACCACTGCCGAAACCATCCGTTTGGGCACGTGGGCGGCCTCATGGAGGACGCCGTCGACCCGGAAACGGACCCTCATGTCCTCCTGCTCGGGCTCGAAGTGGATGTCCGAGACCCCTTCGTTCACAGCCTGACCGAGGATCGAATAGACCAGTTTCACCACCGGCGCATCGTCGGCCGAAGCCGAGAGGGCGTCGAGTGGATCGAGGGAGTCCCCCACTTCCACAGAGGCGGAGGATTCGCCCGCGATCGCCTCGGTTACGGCGCTCTGCAGCGAGTTGACCCGCGACAGCAGCGATTCGATGTCGGCCGCGTCGGCCACCACCATCTGGCAGCGCAGGCCGGTCGCCATCTTGATGTCGTCGGCTGCGAGCACGTTTGCCGGGTCGGCCATCGCCACCCGCAGCGTCTCCTTGTCGACGTAGCCGATCGGCACGGCCTGGTAGCGGCGCGCGGAGGAAATCGGCAACAGGTTGGCGGCGGCCATGTCGACTGGGAAGACCGAAAGGTCGACGTGGTCGAGACCGTAACGCTCGGCGATCGCCCGGGAGAGCTGGCGAGCGTCGATCGCGTTCTGCTCGAGCAGTAGCCGCTCGGGGGGTTTCCCGGCCAGCCGGCTTTCCCCCACCGCCGCTTCCACCCGTTCGGCGCCGACATAGCCAAGCGCGACGAGTACGTCAGTGACGAAGCTGGCCGTGCGCCCGATCCCACTCGGATGAGTGATCCCGTTCGAGGCTACGGCGTCCGTCGGGGCCTCGGCCGGCGCCGACATTCCCGTGGCCTCGTTCAGCGGGGCGACGTTCGGTTCGTCGGGAACGTCGGGCAGGGGTCGAAGATGGGGGGCGCTCTCGGGCATGGGTGGATAACCGCTCACTGGGGCGCGTAGGTGAGGGTCGGACCTTGGTAATTGGCGTCGCGAACCGCCTGACGAATGTCCGCGGCGGTCTGGAAGCCGTAGGTGACGGTCGCCTGGGCTGCCCCGCCATCGTTCAGCCTGCGCGGTCGCACCACCACCAAGGCGGGAGCACTGGAGACACCGAGTGGGCCGGTTATGGCGGCGTATGTGGCGATCTTGTCGACCGAGACCGGGAAGTAGGCGACGTCAGACATGCCGCTCAACACGTTCGCCGCCTCACGCACCTTGCGGTCGTCGATACCGCCATCGCGATGGATCAGCAGGACGACGGTCGAGCCGTTCTTGTAGGCGTCGTCCACGCGCTTTGGTAGCGGGTGGACAGGTGGAGGGGTCCCACTGGCGACAGTCGCGGCCGTCGGGGTCGATTCGGCGGGTTCGGAGACTTCGCTCGCCGAGCTCGAGCCACCCGCGAAGTTGGAGTACATGAAGTAGCCGACGACGACCACCAAGACGGCGACGAGCGCGATCTGGAGGTTCTGGTTTTCGTTCAGCTTCTCTCTCATCGGTCGATCAACTCCCACGTCTGATCGTCATTAGGACCGCCGACCTTGAGTGCGATGCCGTCTCTCAACAGCCTCTGTCGGCGGATTCGGTACTGGTCGTGGGCGCCGCCGTGCATTGGACGAAGGACTTGCGACCGAGCGGTTCGGAGCTGCTGGGACTCCCGGTTTTCAGCCGTTCGATTTCTTCTTCGATCGTTTTCTTTTCCGCTTCCTGTTCTTTCAGCACTTTGCCCGGGGTTTTTTCGGGGGTGCCTGGAACCGGTCGTTCTTCTTCCGGCAGGAAGGAGCCCGCAGGCGGCGGGGTGAAGGGGCCGGCTTCATTGAGCTTGGCGCCGCCGGACAGTTCGACCGTGTTGCCGAGGATCGATCCGGTCATCACGATGCCGCCGTTGCCATTGATCTGCGTGTACGGCGCGTAGATGACGAATTGCTGGCTTCGGCCACCGCCTGAAAGTTCGACCTTGCTCGCCCCGGCGGTGCTGGAGCCGACGAAGAGGAAGAGCGGCCCGTTGGCGCTGTCCCCGTAGACGAAGGTGCCGTTGGCGATCACCAGCTGAGGCGCGCCGTTCAGGCCCGGACAAGCGGAAGGGGGCGCGAAGTAGATGCGAATTGCATGGCTCTTGCTCGAATAGAGGCTGGACCCACCGGCGAGAACCAGCTGGCAGAGGTAGTAAGGCGCGGTGCCTTCGAGCGTCAACTGGTTGTAGGTCAACGTCAGCTGTTTGTTCGAAGCGTTCCAGGAGACGTTGCCGCGCTGCCAGACACCGCTGCCGACCGGATCGGCCCCGGCCTTGCAGGCCGTTTCCGCGCAGATCCGCCAATCGGAGTTGTTGGTGGCGATATCGGACGGCAGCGTCACCGGCGGATAGACGTACTTTTCGGTCGATTTCGCGACGGTACGCCCCACGGCACAACCTGCCGGCGGCGAGAGGCTGCTCGAGTTGTCGGTGGAGAAGCTGGCTCCGCTGCCGCCCAGGGAGACAGTCCCGCAGACATTGGCGCTACCGGAAGCGGAGATGGCACCATTCGATCCGACCCCGCCGTTCAGGACCTGGGAGTTGCCGCTCATCTTCACCCATTCAAGACCGATGATCTGGCCGGTCGCCCAGATTTCCGGCGGCGGAACTTTTTTCTGTTCCGTGGTCGATTTTTCTTCGTAGGCACCCGGTTCCGTCTTGGTTTTTTCGATCTGGGCGAGTTTTTCTTCAAAGCGTTTTTCCGCTTCCCGGAGTTGCGGGTTGACCGCGACCGCACACGCGGCGACCTGGACCCTGGCGGTGACTTCTCGGCCGCCGACGGTGGCGTAGCCGGTCGACACCACCTGGACGAGATCCTTGCCTTCGGACAGCTTGCAGGATTCGGGAAGCTGAACTGAGTTGCAGGCGGTGGAGGTGATGCCCCCGGCGTAGCAAGGACGCACCCGGTACTGGAACTTCGCGTTCCCGTAGGTTTCTTTCGCGGTCGGGTAGGCGCTGCACCACCCGGCACTTGCCCCGCTCGTTTCGAGCGTCGCCGGGGCAACGCAGGACGGAACCGTGGCGGCGGTGTTTTCGGTCAGCATCTTGCTCTGTCGCAGCACCGCGAGTTCTGCACCCGCTTCGGCGGCGGCCAGCGCTTCGTTACTGCCCTGGTTGCGACTACTCCCTTCCTGGGAGCCGACCGTGGCGATCACCGGCACCGCCGCCATGCCCATCGCGACAACGGTGATCATCAAGGCCATCGGCAGCGCTATCCCCCGCTCGGAGCGCCACAAGTCCGCGAAGGCGGTACGAAGACGTGCCGTCAACCGTTCCATCTAGCCCAACACGCTTTCCGGATCCGACGCCGCGGCCCCCGCCAGCTGCTCGATCCCGCTCGCGCGCTGTCCCCCGGCGGCGAGCATCAGTTTGAAGTCGTGCGGGCTGGTTGCCGTTTCGTAGGCGACCTCCTCGCTGATGCGGCCCGCGGTGACGTGGGAGAGGAGGTCTTGGTCGAAGGTCTGCATGCCGTAGTAGGCGCCCTCGGCGATGGCTTCGGAGATCTTGCCGGTCTCCTCCGGGGAGAGGATGAGGTCTTTGATCCGGCCGGTGGCGACGAGGACCTCGGCGACGGGGACGCGACCGCCGTGGAGGCCCGGGACGAGGCGCTGGGAGATGACGCCGGCAAGGGTGGTGGCGAGCATCACCCGGGCCTGCTGTTGGAGGTGGGGAGGGAAAAAGTCGAGGATGCGGTTGATCGTCTCCGGCGCATCGAGGGTGTGGAGCGTGGAGAGGACGAGGTGGCCGGTCTCCGCCGCCGAGAGGGCGGTGCGGACGGTCTCCTCGTCGCGCATCTCCCCGATCAGGATCACGTCTGGGTCCTGGCGGAGGATGCGGCGCATGGCGCGGGGGAAGGACTCGGTGTCGGCGCCGATTTCGCGCTGGTTGACGACCGAGCGCTTGTCGCGGTGGAGGTACTCGACCGGATCCTCGAGCGTGATGATGTGCCGCGCCCGGGTCGAGTTGATGTGGTCGATCATCGCTGCGAGCGTGGTGCTCTTCCCCGAGCCGGTGGTGCCGGTGAGGAGGACGATGCCGCGGCTGACCTCGGCGAGCTGGAGGACCGAGCGGGGCAGGCCGAGCTCCTCCGCCGAGCGGACGTCGAAGGGGATCGCGCGGCAGGCGATGGAGACGGAGCCGCGCTGGCGGAAGGCGTTGACGCGGAAGCGGCCGACGCCGGCGATCGCGTGGGCGAAGTCGGCCTCCCCTTCCTCGGCGAATTCCGCCTGGGTGCGCTCGGGGGCGATCGTCGCCAGTGCGCGCTCGGTGTCCTCCGGCATCAGCGTGTCGCCGTTCGACCAGAGCGGGCCCAGATGGCCCTCGACGCGCGCCATCGCGGGCGAGCCGACCTTGACATGGAGGTCGGAGCCTCCCCGCTCGACGAGCGTCCTCATTGCTGCTTCGATGTCGAACATCCCGGGCGTCATCGGCCCGGTTCGGCGGGGCTTGATACCCCTAGACGTCTATCCGATCACTAATCGTGGGGCGCCCGATCCAAAAGAAAGGGCGCGCCGACAGATTGCCGACGCGCCCTGGTGAAACTTGGGTACTGAGAGGCGGTGCTACGCGACCTCGCGCAGTTTCTGCGCCTCACCGAGGGACTGGAGCTTTTTGAGGCTCTGGTTCTCGATCTGACGGATCCGCTCGCGGGTGACGTTGAACGTCCGGCCGACCTCGTCCAGGGTCCGCGGGTGCTCGCCGCCGAGCCCGTAACGGAGCTCGAGTACGCGGCGCTCGCGGTAGGAGAGGTTCTCGAGGGCCTCCTTGAGGGCCTCTTTGGTGAGCAGGTCGGCCGCCCGGTCGAACGGGGACTCGGCCTTCTC
>JAFDWG010000330.1 GCA_018268605.1 Actinomycetota bacterium
CTCTGGGACCTGCGGGCGAAGCTCCTGGGCCAGTCGCTGGCCGACAGCCTCGGCCGTGTCCGCGACGCCATCCCCGCCTACGGGAGCGGCGGCTTCACCTCACTCGCGGGCGCGGATCTGGCGCGGCACCTACGCCGCTTCGTCGACGCCGGCTTCGACGCGGTGAAGATCAAGGTCGGCCGCGATCCTGGTGCCGACTGGGAGCGGCTCGCCACGGCCCGCGAGGCGATCGGCCCCGCGGCCACCCTGATGGTCGACGCCAACGGCGCCTTCGACCGGCGCGAGGCGCTGCGCCAGGCCAAGGACTACTGGCAGTTCGGCGTCAGCTACCTGGAGGAGCCGGTGACCTCGGAGGACCTCGAGGGCCTCGCCTGGCTGCGCGACCGCGTCCCGAACGGGATCGAGATCGCCGCCGGCGAGTACCTCTGGGACCTCGCCGGGATGGGGCGGATGGCGCCCTGCGTCGACATCCTGCAGGCCGACGCGACCCGCTGCGGCGGGATCACCCCGCTGCTCCGCGCCGACGGGATCTGCGCGACCTACGAGGTCCCCTTCTCCGCCCATTGCGCCCCGCAGGTCTCGGCCCATCTCTGCTGCGCGATCGAGCACGCCGTCCACGTCGAGTACTTCCACGACCACGCGCGGCTCGAGCCGATGCTCTTCGAGGGCACGATCGAGCCGGCCGACGGCACCCTGCGTCCCGACCCCGCGCGCCGCGGCCTCGGCATCGCCCTGCGCGCGGACGCCGGGCAGTTCGCCGCCGATGGTGCGGACGCCGCCTCCTCGGGTACCCCCCGCGCGAAGAAATCGAGAAAGAGGTAGCGATGAGCGAGACCGTCGGCGATCAACTGCTCGGCCGCCTGGCCGGCGACTGGGGTGTGAAGCGGATCTACGGCTATCCCGGCGACGGGATCAACGGGATCATGGGCGCCTTCGAGCGCGAGGGGCCGCGGCCCGAGTTCGTGCAGACGCGGCACGAGGAGATGGCCGCCTTCATGGCCTGCGCCCACGCCAAGTTCACCGGCGAGGCGGGCGTCTGCATGGCGACCTCCGGCCCCGGCGCGGTCCACCTGCTGAACGGCCTCTACGACGCGAAGCTCGACCATCAGCCGGTCGTCGCCTTCGTCGGCCAGCAGGCGCGCGCAGGGCTCGGCGGCAACTACCAGCAGGAGGTCGACCTGGTGACGCTCTTCAAGGACGTCGCCCACGAGTACGTCGAGATGGCGACCGAGCCGGCCCAGATCCGCCATCTGATCGATCGGGCGATGCGGATCGCGCTGGCCGAGCGCACGGTCACCTGCGTGATCCTGCCGAACGACCTGCAGGAGGAAGAAGCGGTGGAGACCCCGCCGCACGAACACGGCACGGTCCATTCGTCCCCGGGGTGGGAGCGGCCGCAGGTCGTGCCCTCGCGCGGGCAGCTCGAGCGCGCCGCCGAGATCCTGAACGCGGGGGAGAAGGTGGCGATGCTGATCGGCGCCGGGACGCTCGGCGCGCACGAAGAGGTGATCGCGGTGGCCGACGCGCTCGGCGCCGGCGTCGCCAAGGCGCTCCTCGGCAAGGCGGCGCTGCCCGACGAGCTGCCCTGGGTGACCGGCTCGCTCGGCCTGCTCGGCACGAAGCCCTCGTGGGACCTGATGCAGGAATGCGACACCCTGCTGGTGGTCGGCTCGAGCTTTCCCTACTCGGAGTTCCTGCCCGAAGAGGGGCAGGCGCGCGGCGTGCAGATCGACCTCGACGGGCGCATGCTCGGCATCCGCTATCCGATGGAGCTGAACCTGGTCGGTGACGCGGCGAGCACCCTGAGCGCGCTGCTGCCGCTGCTCGAGCGCAAGGGCGACCGCTCCTGGCGGGAGGGCATCGAATCCGGCGTGCGCGAATGGTGGGACACGATCGACGCGCGGGCGCAGCAGCCCGCCGATCCGATCAACCCGCAGCTGGTCTTCTCCGAGCTCTCCAAGCGCCTCCCCGACGGCGCGGTCCTCTGCTCGGACTCCGGCTCCGCCGCCAACTGGTACGCCCGCGACGTGAAGATGCGCCCGGGGATGAAGGCATCGCTGTCGGGGACCCTGGCGACGATGGGCGCCGGTGTGCCCTACGCGATCGCGGCCAAGTTCGCCTACCCGGAGCGTCCCTCGATCGCCTTGGTCGGCGACGGCGCGATGCAGATGAACGGGATGGCGGAGCTGATCACGGTCGCGAAATACCACCACGAATGGCCCGACCAGCGGCTGGTCTTCATGGTCCTGAACAACAGCGACCTGAACCAGGTCACCTGGGAGCAACGGGTGATGAACGGCGACCCGAAATTCGAGGGCTCCCAGAGCCTTCCCGCCGTCGACTACGCCCGGTTCGCCGAGATGATCGGGTTGCGCGGGATCCGGGTCGAGGACCCGGCCGAGGTCGGGGCGGCCTGGGACCAGGCCTTCGCCTCCGATCGGCCGACGGTCCTCGATGTCGTCACCGACCCCGAGGTCCCGCCGCTGCCCCCGCACATCACGCTCGAACAGGCCAAAGCGTTCGCCGCGGCGGTCTTCGGCGGCGATCCCGCGGCGGGCCGGATGATCGCCCGGTCCCTGCGCCAGAAAGTCGCCGAGGCGCTGCCGGGGAAATGAGCGCTCCCCGCAAGCTCGGTCGCAAGGCGCTCCGCAACCTGCGGCACGGTCGCATCCAGCGCAGCCTCGCCGCGGCGACCGCGGCGAGCGCCCTGCCGCTCGGCCTGGAGATCTGGTTCGAGCACTTCCGCGGCTCCTTCGGGGACAAGTGGATGTGGACGCCGGTGGTGCTCTCGCCCGCGCTCACCGCGGCGGGCATCGCCGGGGTGCGCTCGGAGCGGGCGGCGCAGACGATCCTGCCGGCGATCTCGGCGCTCTACTGCCTCGACGGCGCGATCGGCGTCTACACCCACATCCAGGGTGTGCGCAAGCGTCCGGGCGGCTTCGACGAGCCGCTCTACAACATCGTCATGGGCCCGCCCCTCCTCGCCCCCGGCTCGCTGGCGCTGGTCGGCGGGATGGGACTGGTGGCGGCGCTCGCGCGACGGGAGCGCTGAGTGTCCGAGGGCGTCGGCCATCTCCCGCACCACGGCGGGGCCGAGCCCCACGAGGGCCCGCCGCCCGGGCTGCCACGGCAACGCCGTGGGACGACGCCGCAGGGGTACGGGCGCTACCCCGATTTCGACGTCCTCGACCAGGTCGACCACTGGGACGAGGTGACGCGTCGGGTGGTCCTTTCCCGGCTGGAGAAGATCCCACCGATCCGCTTCTTCGACGAACGCGAGGCGGCCACGCTCGGCGCCTTCTGCGACACCGTCCTCGCCCAGCACTCCGAGCCGCGGATCCCGGTGTTGGCGATGGTCGACGCGAAGCTCCACGCGCACCAGCTCGACGGCTATCGCTACGCCGACATGCCCCCCGACGGGCAGACCTGGAGGCAGGTCGCCCGTTGCCTCGACGAGGAGGCGCGGGCCCTGCGCGCCGACGACTTCGCCTCCGCCTCGCAGGGCATCCGCGACAACGTCGTCGGTCGCTTCGCCGAAGGGGAGCTGGCGTGGGAGGGCTTCCCGGTGGAGAAAGCGTGGGCGGTGGCGATGAGGATGACCCTCTCCGCCTTCTACTCGCACCCCTGGGCATGGAACGAGATCGGCTTCGGCGGGCCCGCCTACCCGCGCGGCTTCGCCCGTCTCGGCCCAGGGCAGCGCGAGCACTGGGAGGAGCCGCCGGAGTTCGCGACCGACCCGGTGAAAGACGTCGCCGAGCGCGGGGTCGAAGGGGAGTGAGCACGCGGCTCGCCACGGTGCTGCGCGGTTCCCGACGCCCGCCGGAGAACGACTCGGCCTGGCTGCTCGACCCCGAGCGCCGCGGCGTCCCCGGGCGCGAGTCGATGGCCCGCTTCGCGGAGCGCGAGGAGGTCGACATGGTCATCGTCGGCTGCGGCGCGGGCGGCGCGACGCTGGCCCAGCGGCTGGCCCGGCGCGGCTGGCGGATCGTCGTGCTCGAGGCGGGCCCGTTCTGGGACCCGGATGAGGACTGGGTCTCCGACGAGGCCGGGTCACGCCATCTGTTCTGGAACGACCCGCGGGTGATCGGCGGCTCAGACCCGGTGGAGCTCGGCAAGAACAACTCGGGACGCGGGGTCGGCGGCTCGATGGTCCACTACGCGGGCTACGTGCCGCGCTTCCATCCGTCGGACTTCGAGGTGCGCAGCCGCGATGGCGTCGCCGCCGACTGGCCGATCTCCTACGCCGACCTGAAGCCCCACTACGAGCGGGTCGAGCGGGAGCTGCCCGCCGCCGGCGAGCACTGGCCCTGGGGCGATCCGCACGGCTACCCGCACTCCCCGCATCCGGTCGCGGGCGGCGCGCTCCGCGCGATGGAAGGGGCGCGGAAGATCGGCATCGAGTTCAAGGTCGGCCCGGTCGCGATCGCCAACGGCTCGTTCGGCCACCGCCCCCACTGCATCTACCGCGGCCTCTGTCTGCAGGGTTGCAAGGTGAACGCGAAGGGGTCCCCGCTGATCACCCATGTCCCCGATGCGCTCGCCCATGGGGTGGAGATCCGCGACCGCGCCCAGGCGACTCGGATCGAGGTCGACGAGGCGGGACGTTGCACCGGCGTCACCTACGTCGTCGACGGGGTCGAGCACCACCAACGGGCCGCGGTCGTCACCGTCGCCGGCTACTCGATCGAGACCCCGCGCCTGCTTCTCCACTCGGCCGGCCCGCGCTTCCCGCACGGCCTCGCCAATGGCAACGACCTGGTCGGCCGCGGCGTGATGGTCCAGGGCGCGCCGCAGGTGGCGGGCCGCTTCCCGGAAGAGATGCGGATGTACAAGGCGCCGCCGCCGGAGATCTGCTCGGAGCAGTTCTACGAGACCGACCCGGCGCGCGGCTTCGTCCGCGGCTTCGCCCTGCAGACCGTGGGGCCGCTGCCGATCGCCTGGGCCGAGCACGTCCTCGCCGACGGCCACTGGGGGCAGGCCCTGCGCGAGTACATGCGCGACTACAACCACTGGTACACGCTCGGCGCGCTGGCCGAGCTGCTCCCGCGGCCGCAGAACCGGGTCACGCTGGCCGACGAGAGCGACGCCAACGGCGTGCCCGTCGCCCGGATGGACTACAGCCAGTGCGACAACGACCGCGCCAACATCGCCGCGGCCAAGCAGACGCTGCACGATGTGCTGGAGGCGGCGGGCGCCCAGGACGTCCTGACGATCGACCGTTACGCGCACCTGGTCGGCGGCTGCGCGATGTCGGCGTCGCCGGAGGACGGCGTGGTCGACTCCGACCACCGCGCCTGGGAGGTCCCGAACCTCTTCGTCTGCGACGGCAGCGTGATGCCGACTCAGGGCTCGGCGAACCCGGCACTGACGATCATGGCGCTCGCCTCGCGCCTCGCCGAGCGGCTGGGGGAGGGACGCGTCAGGGTCCCGGGCCGGGGTACTTCCACCTCATGGCGAAAGACAAGCAACCCAAGGTAGTGGTGATCACCGGGGCGGGCGCCGGGATCGGGCGGGCGACGGCGCGGTGCTTCGGCGCCGACGGCGACAAGATCGCGCTGCTCGCCCGCGGCGAGGAAGAGCTCGAGGGCGCAGCGGCGGAGATCGAGGCGGCGGGCGGGACGGCGTTGATCGTCCCGACCGACATCTCCGACCCTGACGCGGTCGAGGAAGCCGCCGATGAGGTGGAGCGGAAGCTGGGGCCGATCGACGTCTGGGTCTCCAACGCGATGACCACGATCTTCGGCTTCTTCGACGACATCGAGCCGGACGAGTTCCGGCGCGCCACCGACGTCACCTACCACGGCGCGGTGTGGTCGGTGCGCTCGGCGCTGCGGCGGATGAAGTCGCGTGACCGCGGCACCATCGTCCTCGTCGGCTCGGCGATGGCCTACCAGGGGATCCCGCTCCAGTCACCCTACTGTGGCGCCAAGCACGCGATCAAGGGCTTCTTCGACAGCGTCAGGTGCGAGCTCCGCAACGAGGGCTCGAAGGTCCATCTGACGATGGTCCAGCTCCCCGGCCACAACACGCCGCAGTTCAACCACGGTCGTTCGAAGATGCCACACCACCCGCAACCGGTCGCGCCCGTGTACCAGCCCGAGGTCGCGGCGCGGGCGATCCACTTCGCCGCCGGCCATCGGCGCCGCCAGATCTACGTCGGCGTCCCGACCTACTACACCGTGCTGGGGAGCAAATTCGCCCCCTGGCCGGCGGAGCTCTACCTGGCGAAGACCGCCGTCTCCGGCCAGCAGACCGAAGGACCGCCCGACGCCCAGAACCGCGAGGGCAACCTGATGGACCCGCCACCGGGCGACCCCGGGGCGCACGGGCCGTTCGACGAGAAGGCCCACGACCGCAGCGTCGCCTGGTTCGCCACCCGCCACCGCTGGGCACTCGGCGGCGCCGCCCTCGCCGGCGCGCTCGGCGCCGGGCTCGCCGGTCGCCTGCGCCGATGAGCGACGAGGGGCCGGCCCTCGCGCCGCACGCGCTGCGCGACTACGCGCTGCTGGCCGACGGCGAGCGCGGCGTCCTCGTCGGCCCGCGCGGGGACTTCGCCTGGATGTGCTTCCCGCGCTGGCACGACGACGCCGTCTTCAGCGCCCTGATCGGCGGCGATGCCTGCTACACGGTCTCACCGACCGGCCGCTTCGTCTGGGGCGGGCACTACGAGGAGGGGAGCCTGATCTGGCGCAGCCGCTGGATCACCGAGACCTGTGTGGTCGAGTGTCGCGAGGCGCTCGCCCTCCCCGCCCACGCCGACCGCGCGATCCTCCTGCGCCGCATCGTCGCGCTCAAGGGCAGGCCGCGACTGCATATCTCCCTCGCCGCCGGCGCGAATTTCGACCGCCACGGGATGACCGGACTGAAGCGCCGCGACGACGGCGTCTGGGCGGCGGCGCTCGGTGACGGGCGGATGCGCTGGTACGGGGCCGGAGACGCGGAGCCGGGCGACCGCGGCGTCCACGGCTCCTCGCTCGGGTTCGAGCTGCTCCTCCACGAGGGCGAGCATCACGACCTCACGCTGGTGCTCGACGCCGCAGGTGCCGACGCCGAGGAGCCGCACGTCCCCGACCGCCTCTGGGACGCCACCGAGGCCGGCTGGGCCGAGCGTGCCCCCGACCTCGGCCATGGCCTCCTCGCCGAGCGCGACGCCCGCCACGCCTACGCCGTGATGAGCGGGCTGACCAGCGCGAGCGGGGCGATGGTCGCCGCCGCGACCACCTCGCTGCCAGAGCATGCCGAGCGCTCCCGCAACTACGACTACCGCTACGCCTGGATCCGCGACCAGGCCTACGCAGGGCAGGCGGTCGCCGCCGCCGGCCCGTCGCCGCTACTCGACGACGCGGTGCGCTTCGTCGCCGGCCGCCTTCGCGCCGACGGGCCCGACCTGATGCCCGCCTACACCGTGGAGGGCGACCCGGTCCCCGGCGAATCCCGCCTCGGCCTGCCCGGCTACCCCGGGGGCGTCGACATCCTCGGTAACCGGGTCCGCGACCAGTTTCAGCTCGACGCCTTCGGCGAGGCGCTGCTCCTCTTCGCCGCCGCGGCCCGGCACGATCGTCTCGACGCCGACCACTGGCGGGCGGCCGAGATCGCCGCCGAGACGATCGAGCGTCGCCACGCCGATCCGGACGCCGGCATCTGGGAGCTCGAGCCCGCCCGCTGGACCCACAGCCGCCTCGTCTGCGCCGCCGGCCTGCGGGCGATCGCGGGGGCGGCTCCCGGCCGCGAGCACGGCCCGCGCCTGCTCGCGCTCGCCGACCAGCTGGTCGCCGACGCCGCCGCCCACGGCGTCGCCCGTGCCGGCCATTGGCAGCGCACGCCCGAGGACCCGCGCGTCGACGCCTCCCTCCTCCTGGCCCAGATCCGCGGCGCCGTCCCGGTCGACGATCCCCGCTCGCGGGCGACCCTCGAGGCAGTCCTCGCCGACCTGGTCGAGGACGACTACTGCTTCCGCTTCCGCGCCGAAGACCTGCCGCTGGGAGAAGCGGAGGGCGCCTTCCTCGTCTGCGGCTTCTGGCTGGCGCTGGCGCTGGCGCAGGGGGGCGATCACGAGCGCGCCCTCTCGATCTTCCAGCGCAACCGCACGGCCTGCGGCACGCCGGGCATCTTCTCGGAGGAGTTCGACGTCACCCAGCGCCAGCTGCGCGGCAATCTGCCGCAGGCCTTCGTCCACGCTCTGCTGTTGGAGAGCGCGGTTCGACTGGGAAGCTAGGAGCGCAGCCGGCGCAGCTCTTCGAAGCGCCGGCGGGCCGCCTCGTTGTCGGCGCCCAGGCGGCGGCTCTCATCGCCGAGGTCGCGGGCCTTCCGCCAGGAAGGGGTACCGGTCAGGCGGAGCGGGAGGGACCGAGGACGAACACCTCCGAGGCGCAGCCCTCTTCGGAGATCTGGCTGAGGAACGACTTGACCTCGCGCCCGGTGATCTCTTCGATCGACGTGCGGAAGAGCGGCCCGACCGCGTCCTGGAAGGCGATGCGATGCGAGCGCACGTCTTCGAAGCGCCCATTGTCGACGAGCAGCTGCTCGGCCTTCGTGAAGATCTCTTCGAGCAGGCAGACGATGATCTCGTCGCGCCAGATCGTCTTCGCCTTGGTCGGGCCGCGGCCGTAGAACTGCGCGTGGACCTGGACGATCTCACGGGAGATCGCGGCGACGTGAGAGCCCTGTTCGGGCTCGCTATGCGGTGGGGTCGGAGTGGCCGTCTGGTCGGTCATGGCCGTTGCTTACCCCACACGCCCTCCAGCAACACCTGCATCTTCCCTGCGGATATGCGAAGCGAGGGGGAAGTGGTTCAGGGCCATAGGAGCGGGTACAACGAAGCCAGGACACGGGATGGTTTGGTGCACTGCGCTGTCACATCTCGGGCCACACCTGCAGACCGCACGCATCCGCACGCTCGAGGGCTAAGAGCGGCTGAGTCGGGAAACCCACCAGATTTGGGAGGACCCGATGAACCCACCGTCGACCGTCGAGAGCACGGTCACCCGCCGCCACGAGGACGAGCTGTGGCGCCGCCTGAGCGAGCAGCGCGACCAGCACGCCCGCGAAGAGCTGGTCGAGCTCTACCTGCCGATGGCGCGCCGCATGGCCGGCCGCTACGCCGGCGTGGTCGAGCCGTACGACGACCTCGCACAGGTCGCCAGCGTCGGCCTGCTGAACGCGATCGATCGGTACGACGTCAGCCGCGGCACGCCGTTCATCGGGTTCGCCAAGCCGACGATCATGGGGGAGCTGAAACGCTACTTCCGCGACACGGTTTGGACGATCCGCGTGCCGAGGGTGTTGCACGACCGGATGGCGGCGATCGAGTCGGCGACCGAGGACCTGACCGAGGCGCTTTCCCGGCCGCCGTCGCCGAAGGAGATCGCCGCGCACCTCTCGATGGACCTGAACGACGTGCTGGAGACGCTCGCCGCGGAGGAGAACCGGCGGCCGCTCGGCCTCGAAGCCCACATCCAGGGTGAAGACGGCGAGGGCCCGACGACGCCGGAGTGGATCGGCACCGTCGACGACGGCTATGAGCTGGTCGAGGACCGGCTGACCGTGGAAACCGTCCTGCCGAGCCTCGACGAGCGCGAGCGCGAGGTGCTGCGACTGCGCTTCGTCGAGGACCTACCCCAGTCGAAGATCGCGGCCCGTATCGGCTGCTCCCAGATGCACGTCTCGCGACTCCTGCGCGGGACGCTCGCCCGGCTCCGCGAGCAGACGGAGATCGACGCTGCCGGCTAGGAAGGCGGCGACTCGAAGGAGAGCATCCCCCAGGTGAACGGTGTCGTCCGGACGGGCTCGCCGGCGCGGCCGAGGCGCTCCTCGGCCGCCTCGCGGACCCGTTCGACGTCGTCCATCATCCGCGTGCAGAGCGCGCAGATCTCGTCCCATCCCTGCTCGTCGAGGGACATCTGCACCCACGCGAGCCAACGGTCGTCACGCGCGTCGAAGGTGCCCTCGAGCATGGCGCTTTCGGCGCGCGCCATGAGTGCTTGTATGACGACGCCACTGATTTCCTCGCGACGGTCCTGGTCGAGTGACTTCCACTCCTCGGCGGTGAACCGCGCGCGTGCAACCCCCCGGTAGACGTTTTCGACCGCACCCCGGCGGACGCGATGTTCGACGACCTCGACACACCCCGATCGGAGGAGCTTGCGGAAGTGGTAGGCGACCTGAGAGACTGCGGTGCCCTCGTCGAGGTGAGCGAGCAGTGTCCTCGCATAGGCGCCGCGGACGAAGCTCACCGCGCTGATGTCGATCTGGTTGGCGATCTCCAGCATCCGCACTCGAAGCGGATGGCTGAGGATTTCCGCCCGCGTCTTCTGGAATTCGCGACGGGGCTTGCGGCCGGTCAGGTCGAGGTCGGTCACGAGGGATCTTGAACGTTTGATTTATCCACTTCACTCGATGTGTACCACGTAAAGGCGCGGTCGATGGGTTGAAATCCCACCACTGGCCGAACATTGCTCTGGAAAAAGGGCGCCTTTTTGTCTGACTTCCTGCCGGACATGGCAAGAACGGAAGGCGTGGAGGGGGTGAAACACAGATGAAGATCTCCATGATCTCGGCGCTGGTCCCGGCGGCAAGCAGCACGAAGTCCAATTAGGGGACGGCTTATGGCCCCGGCCGGAGACGATCGCTCCGGCCCGGGCCGTCCTCTGGTTGCCACACCTCGAGGCGCTGAAGACGATTGCGACGCGGCGAAATCGGCCGGGTAGGCGCTGCGCCCGAGCCTCGGTCAGGAGTGATGCTCGGCGCCTGGAGGCTCCTTGGCGAGGGGGAGCGTCAGGTAGACGCTGTGCCGGGTGCGGCGGTAGGGCCCGAAGGGCTCGCAAGGCCTGAAGCCGGCGCCTTCGTAGAGCGCTTGGGCCGGGGCGAACGCGTCCATCGACCCGGTCTCCAGGCTGACTCGACGGTATCCGCGCCCCCGCGCCTCGGTCACGAGGTGGTCGAGCATGGCGCGCCCGACACCGCGCCCCCGTGAGGCCTCCGCCGTGTGCATCGTCTTCAGCTCGCCGTGGTGCTCGTCGAGCTCCTTGAGGGCGCCGACACCGACCACCTCGGCGCCTTCGCGTGCCGCGAAGAGCACGATGTCCTGGTCGATCAGCTCGTCGACTTCGAGGGCGTGGTCCACGCCGGTAGTACAGCAGGACCCGTGAGTGACTCGGCGAGGTCCTACGTTCGGCGGCGGGCGAGGAGGACGGAGTCGTCGATCTCGATCGTCTCGCCAACGCGCGTGTGGGGGTGGGGGCGCTGCTCGACCACGAGCGGCTCGAAGCCGTCGGGCAGTCCGGGGAGGAGGTCGGCGGCGAGGAACATCGCTCGGTGGCGGGCGTTCGGCTCGTGGGCGCCAAGATCGGATGCACCGGGCGGCGGGGCGTGGCCGACGACCAGCATGTGCCCGCCCGGCGCGACAGCACCGGCCAGCCGGGAGACCACGTCCACCATGCCGCCGTCGCGCGGGTGCAGGTAGTGGCTGGTGACGAGATCGAAGGTGCGGCCCGCGGCGTCGAACTCACGCGCGTCGACCTGCCACCAATCGGTGCGCTTGCCTACACCCGCGTCCTCGGCGACCCGCGTGGCGCGGGTCAGCCCCGCGGCCGAGAAGTCCGCGCCGGTCACGGACCAGCCGCGCCGCGCCAACCAGATCACGTCGCCACCCTCGCCGCACCCGAGGTCGAGCGCCGTACCGGGAGCGAGGTCGGAAGCCTCAGCGACCAACTGGATGTTCGGCTCGCCGCTCCAGATCGTCCCCTCGCCGGAATAGCGCTCGTCCCAGGCCGGATGCTCGAAGATGCTCGTGTCGTCGCTCATGGCTCCAGTCTGTGGCCACGCCACGCGATTGACAAGCCGCTTTGCCGGATTGGCAAGGCACCGCGATCTGTCAGCATCGCGCCGGTGAGCAGCGGCCCCTTCGACCCAGCGCCATTCCTGCTCGAGGAGTACCTCGGGATCTGGGAGTTCCAAGGCGAGCACTACCTCACCGCCTCCGACGCCGAGACGCTGACGATCGAGGAGCTTCTCGCCTTCGCCGACCCCGACGAGCGCGCCCGCTTCGAGCGACTGCCGCTCTCCTACGCGCCGACCTGGGGTGGGGAGGAGCTGCGGGCCGAGATCGCCGATCTCTACGAGGGTCTCGGCCCCGAGCACGTCCTCGCCTTCGCGGGCGCCGAGGAGGCGCTCTTCTGGGCGCTGCAGGAGCTCGCCGGGCCGGGCGACCACGCGCTGGTGACGGTCCCGAACTATCAGTCCTTCGAGACGATCCCGCTAACCGCGGGCGCCGAGGTCGAGGGCATCGTGCTCGACCCGGACGCCGGCTGGGAGCCCGACATCGAGGCGATCGCGCGGCAGATGCGACCGGACACGAAGCTGGTCGCGGTCAACTTTCCCAACAACCCGACCGGGGCGATCCCGTCCCAGCAGACCTGGCGCGCCCTCGTCGCGCTCTGCGAGGAGCACGGGGCGACGCTGCTCTCCGACGAGGTCTACCGCGGCCTCGAGGTCGACGAGGCCCGCCGCCTCCCGCAGGCCGCCGAGTCGCCCGGCTCGACGATCTCGCTCAACGTGATGTCGAAGTCCTACGGCCTGCCTGGGCTGCGGATCGGTTGGCTCGCGACCCGCGACCGCGCCCTGCTCGAGCGCTTGGAGAAACGCAAGCACTACACCTCGATCTGCAACGCGACCCCGAGCGAGGCGCTGGCGACGATCGCGCTTCGGAACGGCCCGGCGATCCAGCGCCGCAACCGCGATCTGATCGCCGCCAACCTGCCCCTCTTCGAGGCCGCGTTCGCCGCCCATCCCGAGCATCTCGAGTGGGAGGCGCCGGCGGGCGGCTGCGTCTCCTTCCCGCGCTACCTCGGCGACGACGGGGTCGAGGCGTTCTGCCGCGAGCTGGTGGAGACCGCCGGCGTGGTCTTCCTCCCGGCCTCGATCTACACCTCCGCGCTCGGCCCGGTCCCGACCGACCGCTTCCGCATCGGCGTCGGCCGGCGCGACCCGGAGGCCGCGCTGGCCGCGCTCGGCCGCTTCCTCGAGCGGTGAAGAACAGACAGCGCGGGCCGGTGTAGGGAGGCAGCATCCCGAGGAAAGGGACGCAAGGCTTTGCGGCGAGCACGGCCGTCTCGGCCACGGCCCTGGCCGGCTGTGGCCGTGGCCGAGACGGCCGGGGTGTGAAAGATGAGGAGGAACTCCGACGCCGTGGAGGGAGACGCGCGGAAGACGCCACGAACTCCACACTTCCGCGCAGGGTCCTCATGCTTCGCGCGCCTTCCGCCCGACCCCGGATGTCGATGGGCCGAAAACCCACGATATAGTCGGGTTTTCGGCCCATCAACCTGGGGGTGATGGGGAAGCGTGACGGAGGTATGGAGTTCCGGGCGGAAGGAGCGGCCCGGTTAGCCGACCCAGCGGGCGCCGATCAGGTGTTCGCCCCAGTAGCCGGTGGTGATCGGGTGTTCCATCACGCCGTGCGAGGTCGCCGAGATCGCGGTTTCGGCGCTCAAGGCGATGCCGACGTGCGAGGCGCCGGCGCCGGCGGTGTCGAAGAAGACGAGGTCGCCGGGCTGGATTTCGGTGAGCGGGACTTCGGTGCCGGTTTCGAACTGGGCGAAGCTCGTCCGCGGCAGCGAGATTCCGGCCTTGCCGAAGGCGTAGACCATCAGGCCCGAGCAGTCGAAGGACGACGGGCCGGTGGCGCCGGAGGCATAGGAGGCGCCGATCGCCGACCGGGCGGCTTCGATCGCGGGCTGGACGCTCGCGGGGGCGGTCGTGGTCGCCACCGTCGTCGTCGTGGGCGCGGTGGTGGTCGGCGCCGTCACCGGGATTCGTAGCAGCGCCAGCACGCGCAGGTGCGGGCGGCCGTCGGCGGTGAGGTTGTGGCGGGTCTGGAAGCGGCGGACGGCGGCGCGGGTGCGCGGGCCGAAGACGCCGTCGGCGGGACGCACCCGGAGCTTGACCTGCAGGCGCTTGACCTGCGCCCGGGTCAGCTTGGCGACCGGTTCCGTGGCTTCGGAGGCGGGCGCTTCGGTGGTCGGCACTTCAGAAGGGGGAGCGGTTTCGGTGGGGGCGGCGGTGGGCGTCGTCGCGGCGCCGCCGGTCACGGGTGCGGCGGCGGCGGATCCGGCGCCGAGTAGCGCCAGGGGCAGCAGCGTGGCCCCGACCAGGGCCGCCAGTGCTCGGCGGCCGCCCCGGCGAGCCTGCCGGGCATCCATCTGGGGGTTCATCTGACCTCGTTCCATTCGTTGACGTGCCTGCGAGGTGAGCTGACGGGCTCGCGCTCAACGTGCGCTACGTCGTGAAGACGATTCGCCCCAGGCCGGATGGCCGGTGGTTCCCCCGCTCCCCGGTCACAGTGGACCGAGGACTAGGCAAGGGCGGAACTGTGGCACATCGGGAAGACGGCGTCCAGTCCTCCCTCTGCAAGCCAAATTTCGGCCGGGTCTCAGCCGCGCCGGTTCGCGAGCGCCCAGGGAAGGCCGAGCAGGGCGGTGCCGAGGGCGCGGCGGGAGGTGGGGGAGCGGGGGGCGTCGCGGAGCAGGTTCGCGGTGTCGCGGAAGGCGACGCCGGGCGGCCGGCGCAGCCAGGATGTCCAGAGGTCGTTGCGGCGGACGCGCCAGTCGCGGTCGGGGCGGCGGTCGCCGTGGGGCTCGTGGACGGCGACGAGGGAGTGGTCGTAGGCGAGGCCCCAGCCGAGGCGGCGTAGCTCCAACGCCAGCAGGGCCTCCTCGCCGCCGATGAAGAAGCGCTCGCAGAAGCCCCCGGCCGCCTCGAAGGAGCGGCGCCGCACCACCGCGCCACAGGCGACGAAGCCCTCGATCGGCGGCCCGGGAAGATCGGGCGAGGCGTGGCCGCGCATCAGGGCGCTGTTCGGGTCGAGGCGGCGCTCCGGGCCGACCAGGATCTGGGCCGCGAGGAGCCCGAGGCGAGGGAAGCGGCGGAAGCGGTCGGCTGCCAGCGCCAGGGCGCCGGGCTCCCACCATGAATCATCGTCGCTGAAGGCGATCACCGGCGTGCGCAGGCGGGCGGCGCCGAGGTTGCGGGCGCCGATACCGCGGTTCTCGCCCAAGGCGAGGACGTCGACCGAGGGGAAGCGCGCGCGGATCGCCGCGGCGGAGCCGTCGGAGGAGGCGTTGTCGACGACGACGACCGCCGGCCGCTCCGGCAGCTCGCTCAACCGTCCGAGCGTCCGCAGCAGCGAGTCACGCCGGTCGCGCGTCGCGATCACCACCCCAACCCCGGCGTCGACGGGCCGAAAACTTGACATATAGGCAGGTTTTCGGCCCGTCGACATCAGGCGACGGCGCCGGCGTGGAGGGTCGCGAGCTCCCCGATCACGGTCCGCGGGTCGATCTCCAGCAGGCCTTGGTCCGGGGTGTCGGCGTGGGGATCGCCTTCGTGGCCCGCCCAGATCGGCCGGTGGATGGTGTGCGGGGGTGGGCCCCAGCGGCGCGGCGAGGTCGGGCCGAAGAGGATCACCGATGCGGTCCCGAGGGCGCTCGCGAGGTGCGCCACCCCGGTGTCCCCGCAGGCGAGGACGCCGGCCGACGCGACCAGCGCGGCGAGCTCCGGCAGGTCGGTGCGGCCCGCCAGTACGCTGTCCGAGGAGAGCCCGGCGGCGTGGGCGACGCTTTCGCAGAGGTCGCGCTCCTCCCCCGAGCCGGTGAGGAGGACCTCGTGGCCCTCTTCGACCTCGGCCCGCGCCACCGTGGCCCAGCGGTCCGCCGGCCACCGCCTCGCCGCGCTCGCCGCGCCTGGATGGATCAGCGTCGCGCCGCGCGCCCGCGGCGGCACCGCGAGGCCCGGGCGGGTGATCCAGAGCTCGTCGGGATCGGTTTCGATCCCCGATTCGCGCAGCATCCGGCACCAGCGGTCGACCTCGTGCTCGTCCTCGTCCCAGGCCGGCATGTCCCCCGACTCCGGCACCTCGGGGTTGGCGAAGGCGATCAGGCATTGCGGCGCACTCGCCACCAGAAGCCGGTGGCTCTCGGGACCGCGGCCGTGCAGGTTCACCGCCGCTTCCGGCGCCCGCGGCAGCTTCCCGGGGTCGTCGTCGAGGCCGCGCAGGTCGATCAGCTCGTCGACGCAGAGCCCCTGCTCGCACTCGATCAGGGACAGCAGCGGGGCGAGCTCCGCCGGCGCCGCCAGCACCCGCCGGTGGCGGGGGAAGGCGCGCGCCAGGGCGCGGAGCGCCGGCACCGCGGTCAGCAGGTCGCCCAGCCCGAGGGCGCGGAGGATCGTCAGATCCGGACGTACCATCGGCGCCGCCCTACGGCCAGGAGGACTCGGTCGACGGACAGATCAGGAGCTCGCGCACCTCGACACCGACCGGCCGCGTGAGTGCGAAGAGGGCCGCCTCGGCGACCTCCTCCGGCGGTGCCAGGTTGGCGTCGGGCGGCGGCTTGTACTTCTCTTCGCGGCCGTCGAAGAAGTGCGTCTCCATGCCGCCCGGCATCAGCAGGGTGACGCCGACCCGCCCGGCCAGCTCGGCGGCGAGCGCGCGAGTGAAGCCGACGATGCCGAACTTGCTCGCGCAGTAGGCGGTGGCGTCTCCCGTCCCGCGCAGGCCGAGGGTGGAGCCGATCGTGATCACGCGTCCGTGGGACTCCTCCAGGTAGGGCAGCGCGGCCCGCACGATCGCCGCACCGCCGATCAGGTTCACCCCGATCACCCGGTTCCAGTCGGCCGCCTCGATCCGCCCGAGCGGCCCGCAGGCGTCGGTCCCCGCCGCGGTCACCACCGCGTCGATGCCGCCGCGGCGCTCGGCCACCTCACGCACGGCCGCTTCGGCGGCATCGGAGTCGGAGAGGTCGACCCGTATACCGTCGATCCCGTCCATCTCGTTCACGTCAAGCCCCACCGCGGTGCCGCCGGCGTCGCCGACCCGCGCCGCGATCGCCCGCCCGAGCCCGGAAGCGGCGCCGGTCACCAACACCGTCCCCAGCTCGACTCCGGGTCCGGTCTGCTCCCGCTCCAGCTCTGCCTGTTCAGTCATGGTGCCCCACTTTCTCGATCAATCGGGTAGTCGATTTGCCTGCCAGGAAGGGGAGGACGGCCACCCGGCCGCCCCAGGGCGCGAGGGCATCGCGCTCGGGCAGCGCCTCGATCGCGTAATCGCCGCCCTTCACCCAGACGTCGGGTCGCAACAGGGAGATCGTCTCGACCGGCGTGTCCTCGTCGAAGATCGCGACCTCGTCGACGCAGTCCAGGGCACCCAGCAGCTGGGCCCGCTCCAGCTCGTCGACGACCGGTCGGCCCGGCCCCTTCAGCCGCGCCACCGAGCGGTCGCCGTTCAGCAACACGATCAGGCAGTCGCCGAGACGGCGCGCCGCCCGCAGCGTCTGCAGGTGGCCGGCGTGGAGGAGGTCGAAGCAGCCGCCGGTGGCGACCACGGTGCCGCCCTCGCGCCGCACCGCGGCGGCCCGGCTGAGCGCGGGCTCGATCGAGAGGGGCGCCTCGCCGATCCCGGCGGCGTCAGCGCCACGCAGCGGGTCGGGGTCTCCTGGTGGTTCGAGCGCGTGGGCGCCGCCCGCGGCGACGAACGCCGTCGCGCTCCGGGCGGCCATCGAGGTGGCCAAGGCGATGTCGCCGCCGCAGGCGAGCGTCCAGGCCGCCTCGACCGCGAAGCGGTCTCCCGCCCCGCAAGGGTCGCCCTCCACCGGCGCGCCGTCGAGGGCGAGCGGCTTGGAGTCGGCGACCAGGACGACCCCGTCGCCGCCACAGGTGACGGCGACCCCGAACGCGCTCCACCGCCGGCGCAACTGGGCGGCGAGCCGAGCCACGCCACCGGGAGGCGACTCGTGGCCGCAGCGGGCGGCGGCTTCGCTCAGGTTAGGCGTCGCCAGGTCGACGCCTGGGATCGGCTCGGGGCCGCGCGGGTGCGGGTCCCAGACCAGGGGCGTCGAGGCGGGACGGGAGCGGAGCGCCTCGCGCACGCCTGGCTGCGCCGCGACGCCGCGCCCGTAGTCGGACACCAAGATTCCGGCGGCCTCGTCGATCGCGGCGGGGAGCGTCCCCGGGCCGTCGGGGTCGCAGATCGGCTTGCCGGCGCCGCGGTCGAGGCGCATCAGCGGCCGGCCGTGGTCGAGTACGCGGATCTTCTCCGGCGTCGTGCCCGAGAGGCCGAGGTCGACAAGGTCGACGCCCACCCCCAGCAAGGCGCGCGCCAGCTCGCGACCGGCGGCGTCGCGGCCGAGCGCGGTGACCAAGGTCACGTCGACCCCGGCGCCCGCCGCCAGGACCGCCGCGAGGCCGGCACCTCCCGGGCGCGACCGCATCTCGACCTGGTCGACCACCGGCACCGGCGCGTCGGGACAGAGGCGGTCGCTGCGCCCCTCGAGGTCGCGGTCGAGTAGCGCGTCGCCGACGATCAGGAGTCGGCCGCTCACCGCAGCGCCTCCTGCAGGGCGCGCGTCGGCCGTCGACCCGCGTCACGCTCCTCGGCGGCCTCGCGCTCCAGCCGGGCGACGGTGCGGTCGACCGCAGCGCAGAGCAGGTGGATCACGACCAGGTGCAGCTCCTGCACGGTCGCGTTGTCGGCGGCGGAGCAGGGGAGTGCTTCGTCGGCGGCGTCGGCCAGCGGGTTGGGACCCGGGCCGGTCAGTGCCCACGTCATCATCCCGAGGCGGTTCGCGGTCTCGACCGCGCGCAGGACGTTCGGGCTGCGGCCCGAGGTGCTGATCGCGATCAGCACGTCGCCGCTGCGCCCGTGCGCCTCGACCTGACGGGCGAACATCTCCTCGCCGCCGTAGTCGTTGGCGATCGCGGTCAGCGCCGAGCCGTCGCCGTGCAGCGGGATCGCCGAGAGGGCGCGGCGCTCGCGGCCGAAGCGGCCGACCAGCTCGGCGGTCAGGTGCTGGGCCTCGGCGGCCGAGCCGCCGTTGCCGGCCGCGAGCAGGCGACCGTCCTCGAACAGCCGCCGTCCCAGCCACTCGCCCCAGTCGTCGATCTCCTCGGCGCTCTCGCGCAGTGTGGCGAGGGAGTCCGCGATCCGGTCGAGGTGACGGGCGCTCGACTCCTCCCGCTCGTCCTCGGCACCCTTCGCGCCGGCCTCGGCCGCGACCTCGCCGTAGACCTGGCAGGCCTGGGCCGCCACCCGCCGCCAGTCGTAGAGCCGCCGCGCCCGTTTCGCGCCCGCCGCGCCATAGCGTCGCCGCGCCGCCGGGCGGGCGAGCAGGTCGGCGATCACCTCGGCCAGGCGGTCGGGATCGCGCGGGGGGACGTGGACGCCGGTGCGATCGTCGACGACGCTGTCGATCATCCCGCCGACCGCGGTGGCGACCACCGGGACGCCGCAGGCCATCGCCTCCAACGGCACGATCCCGAACGGCTCGTACCAGGGCACCGTCACCACCGCGTCGGCCGAGCGGATCAGCGCCGGGAGATCGGGACGGTCGACCCGGCCACGCAGCTCGACCCGATCGGCGACACCGAGCTCGGCGGCCAGCTCGCGCAGGCGGCACGCTTCGGCGTCGTCGTCCAGCTCGGCACGCGCGGACCCGCCGGCGACGACCAGCTCGACCTCGGGCAGCCGCGGCAGCGCTGAGATCACGTTGCCGACCCCCTTGCGCTGGACCAGCCGCCCGACGTAGAGGAGCCTGCGCCGGCCGGAGCGGCGCTCCTCGACCGGGCCGTCCGGGGTGAAGAGGTCGAGGTCGACGCCGCAGGGGACCACCGAGAGGCGGGCGTTGTCGGCGCCGAGCCGGATCAGCTCGAAGACCTCGTCGGTGCAGGTCGGCAGCACGCGGGCGGCGCGGGCGACGATCGAGCGCTCGACCTCGAGGCGCTCCGGGGCGCTGGTGTCTTCGCTGCCCTGGTGGCGCCGTTTGACCACGCCGAGCGCGTGGAAGGTCTGCAGGACCGGGATGCCGAGCGGCTCGGCGGCGAGCAGCGAGGCGTGGCCCGACATCCAGAAGTGGGCGTGGACGACGTCGGGCCGCCACCCGCGCCAGGCGCGATCGAGGTAGGCGGCGAACTCGGCCATGTGCGGGAAGAGCTCGTCCTTGGAGACGACCGCTGCCGGGCCCGCGTCGACGTGCTCGACCCAGACCCCCTCGCAGAGGCGCACCCTCCGCGCGATCTCGGGATCCTCGCGCCGCGTGTAGACGACGACCTCGTGGCCGCGGCGCGCGACCGCGCGCGAGAGCGCCGCGACGAAGACGTTCTGGCCGCCCGCGTCGACCCCTCCGAGGACGGCGAGCGGGCTGGCGTGCTCGGAGACCATCGCGATCCTCATCCGGACACCTCCGCCAGAAGCTCGTCCCAGTCGGCGAGGAACCGGTCGAGGCCGAAGCGCTCGCAGGCGACCCGCCGCGCCTCTTTGCCTTGCTGCCGCGCCCGCTCCGGGTCTGCCATCAGCTCGCGCAGCGCCGTCGCCAGCACGTCGACCCGGGTGGAGATCGTCCCGGCCTCCGGCGGCACCGCCTCGATCGCCTCGGTGGTCGCCAGCGCCACCACCGGCATGCCGAGCTGCATCGCCTCGATCAGCGAAAGGCCGAGGGAGGTCCAGCGGATCGGGTGCAGGTAGGCGCGCCGCCGCGCCATCTCGTCGTGGAGGCGCTCCTGCGGCAGGTCCTCGATGCCGCCGAGCCTCTCGACGCCCATGCCGAAGACCCGCAGGCGCACGTCGTGGTTCAGCCGCGGGAGCAGGTCGGTGCCGGTCACCCGCCACCGCCGCAGCGGTTCGTTGATCGCCACCGCCGCCTCCTCCAGCTCGCCGGTGTAGCGGTAGCCGGGATCGGGAATGCCGTGCTCGATCACCCGCGTCGGGGTCGTCCCGGCGTCCCAGAAGAGGTCGTTGAAGTGGGTGACGTGGGCGAGCACGATGTCCTCGCGGTCTGCGAGCGGATGGCGCATCTCGGCGATCCGTCCCTGCGGCGCGTTGTGCTCGACGTAGATCGCGGGAACGTCGACGCCGGGGCGGCGGCCGGTCCAGGCGGCCGTCAGTTCGAGGTCGCGCGGGCGCTGCAGGAGGACGAGGTCGAAGTCCGAGTGGGCCAGCTCGGCCGGAGTGACCTCGACCGCCGCCGCCGGCCACTCCCAGGTGCGCGCGCGGCCGCGCCCGTCGGGCCCGCGGTCGGGCAGGACCGGCAGCAGGTATTCGTGGGACCCCTGGAGGAAGCCGGTGGTCCAGGACCCGTGGACGTGCCAGAGCAGGATCCTCATCCCCGCACCTCCTCCCGCTGCCCGGCGGCGGTGAGGCGGTCGAGCGTGTCGGCGACCTCGATCGGCTCGACCTGGCCGACGCAGGGGTGGGTGGGGACCGGGCAGTGGGTCGCGCGGCACCCGGCACAGGGTGTCTCGACGTAGTGCAGCTCGTGGGGGACTCCCCAGGGCCGCCACCGGCGCGGCGGCACGGTAGGGGCGAAGACCGAGGCGACCGGCGTGCCGACCGCGGCCGCGAGATGGGCGGGGCCGGTGTTGGCGACGGCCACCGCGGCGGCGCCGTCGAGGACGGCGGCAAGCTCGCCGAAGTCCAGTTGCCCGCCGAGGTCGATCGCGCCGGAGCCGCCCGCGGCGACGCGCGCGGTCAGCTCCTTCTCGTGCCGTGCGCCGGTGACGACCACCTGGCGCCCGCGCCAGGCGAGGATGCCGACCAGCTCCGACCAGCGCTCCGGCTGCCAGGCCCGGGCCGGGACCGAGGCGCCGGGGTGGACGACGAGGTAGGGCCGCGCCGGAAGGGCGAGGGCGCGCGGCGGCTCCGGTGTCAGCACGGCGAGTCGGCCCGGGTCGTCGGCCGGCAGCAGGTGCCCGGCCGCCTCGGCCAGCGACAGCGCCCGGTCGACCTCGTGGATCTCATCGTCCACCGCGTGGCGGACGTCCAGCAGCGAGCCGGGGTAGTCGACCGAGATCGCCGAGATCCGCGGCACTCCCGCCAGGCGCAGGAGCAGGGCGGTCGGCAGCGGGCTCTGGTGGAAGGAGGTGAAGATCACCGCTTCGGTGGGCGCCAGCGCGGCGACCTCGCCGAGCAGCTCGCCGCACTCCTCGGCGCGGACGTCGGGCGGGTCGGCTTCGATCCAGGGCGCGGGGTGGACGAGGACCCGGTCGACGCCCGGCAGGAGGCGTGCCGCGGCCTCGCCGCGCGGCCCGCAGAGCAGCGTCACCGGTTCCCCGGTCGCGGCCAGCGCGCGGATCGCCGGCCCGGTGACGAGCACGTCGCCGAGACTGTCCTGGCGCACCGCCAGCACCCCGCCGTGGGCCTTGACGTTCACAGCAGTCCCTCCACCGCGGCGGCGAGGTCATCCGCCACGCGCGGGGCGCGGCGGACGTCCTCGGGGTCGGTCTCAGAGGTGGGGACGATCACTGCCGCCGCGCCGGCGGCCTGAGCCGCCTGGACGTCGGCCGCGATGTCCCCGATCACGACGCATTGCTCGGGCCGCAGCCCGAGCGCCGCTGCCGCCTCCACCACCAGCCCAGGCTTCGGCTTGCGGCATTCGCAGCCGTCGCCGTCGGTGTGCGGGCAGAAGAACCAGCCGTCGAGCGGGCCGAGCAGCTGCTCGGCCCGTGAGTTGACGGCGCGGACCTGATCGGGGTCGAGCAGGCCGCGGCCGATGCCGCTCTGGTTGGAGATCGCGGCGATCCGCAACCCCGCGGCGCGCAGCCGCGCCAGCGCCACGCCGGCTCCGGGCATCGTCGCGACCCGCTCGGGGTCGCCGTTGTAGGGGACGTCGACGACGATCGTGCCGTCGCGGTCGACCAGCACCGCCTCGGGCCGCACCGGGGGCGCGTCACGTCCGTCTTCGGGAGGCCCGCCGCGGCGCAGGAGCGAGGGCAGGCGAAGCACGCCGAGCAGCGACCAGGCGGAAGCGGCCAGGGGGAGGACCGCACTCGTCGCGAGCATCCGCGACGACTCCGCCCGGTCACCGGGCCCGGGAGCGATCCGCGCCCAGGCCAACTCGACGGTGAGCCCCAGCCAGGTCGTGGCGGCAAGCGCCGCGGGCCGGGGCCGTCCCACCGCCGTGGAGGCGATGGCGACGAGAAAGCACGAGGTGGTGATGAGGTGGCGGCGCAGGCCGCCGGCAGGGGCACCCCCCCAGCGCCGCCAGTGCCGGCCATGCAGGGCCCGCATCAGGACGTCGTCGGCGTTGCCTCGCTGGCGGGCGACGCTGACCCAGAACCCCGCCGGGCGCACCGGGTGCTCGACGCAGCGGTCCCCGGCGGCGATCTGCCAGCCGCGGCGCAGCAGACGCATCGCCAGGTCGGTGTCCTCGCGGTAGGCGCCGCCGAAGCGCTCGTCGAATCCCCCGACCGATTCGAGCGCGTCGCGACGGTAGGCGATGTCGGCGCTGATCCAGCGGGCGCCGTCGAGGCCCGCGACGTCGCGCTCCCAGTCGGTCGGGGGCCGGTCGGAGGGGAGCGGCACGCGCACCCGTCCCTGGCTGCCCGCCACCGCCGGCCCCAACCGCTCAAGGTCGCGGTGCAGGCGTTCGGGCCAGAACGTCTCGGGGACCACGTCGTCGTCGAGGAAGGCCACCCATTCGGCGCCCGACTGTCGCCAACCCTCGTTGCGGGTCGCCGCCGGGCCGCGCCCCTCGCGGTCCTCGACCACGATCAGCTCGCCGAAGCAGTCGCGCCCGGGCGCGAGCGCGTCCAGCAGCGCGCGCAGCGACTCGCGTCCCACGGTGGGGACAACGACGTCGATGTCGGTGGGGGAGAGCCCTGGCAACTAGCCCACGCCGGACGCGGCCTCCACTCCAGGTGCACGTGCGCCTGAGTAGAGCCCCCCTCGAGTGATCAGGTATGGCCCGATCGCCAGAACATCGATCGGTGCCGACCCGAAGCACTCCAGAGCGTCGCGCGGGTCGTCGACCATCGGCCTGCCGGCCGTGTTGAGGCTGGTGTTGATGACCACCGGCACCCCGGTCGAACGCTCGAAGCACGCCAGCATGCGGGCGAGGAGCGGATCCGCCTCGGGGTCGACGGTCTGGATGCGGGCGGTGCCGTCGACGTGCACCGCCGCTGGGATCAGGTCCGCCCAGTCGCCGCGGACCTCGTGGGTGAAGAGCATGTACGGGCTCGGCAGCGGGCCCGCGAAGATCTCGGCGGCGCGCGGCTCCAGCACCATCGGTGCGACCGGCCGGAACTGCTCGCGGCCCTTGATGTCGTTCAGGCGCTCGAGGTTCCTCGGATCGCGGGGGTCGGCAAACAGGCTGCGGCGGCCGAGCGCCCGCGGTCCCCACTCCGAGCGTCCCTGGTACCAGGCGACGACGTGGTTCTCGGCGAGGTGTCCGGCGACCGCGGCGGCGATGTCCTCGGGACGTTCGAAGGGGACGGCGGCGGTGCGCAGCCAGGCCTCGATCTCGTCGTCGCGCCAGGAACGCCCCAGCGCCGCGCCGCGCATCGGGCGCGTCGGGGTGCCGAGTTCCTCGGAGATCACGATCGCGGCGCCGAGCGCGGTGCCGGAGTCGCCCGCCGCGGGCTGCACCCACACCTCGTCGAAGGGGCTCTCGGCGGCGATCCGCGAGTTGGCGACGCAGTTCAGCGCGACGCCGCCCGCCATCGCCAGGCGCCTCTCCCCGGTGTTCTGGTGAAGCCATCGGCAGAGGGAGAGCAGGGTCTCCTCGACGACGGCCTGGACGCTCGCGGCGAGGTCGGCGTGGCGCGGCGTCCACTCGTCTTCGGCGTGCAGGCGAGGAGCGAAGCGCTCCCAGTCGGGGCGCTCGGCGACGAAGCCGCCTTCGGCGTCGGCGTGGACCAGACGGCGCAGGCAATTCAGCAGCGTCGGCTTCCCGTAGGAGGCCATCGCCATCACCTTGTACTCGTCGGAGGAGCGGCGGAAGCCGAGGTGCTCGGTCAGCTCCTCATAGAGCATGCCGAGCGAATGGGGGAGGCGCTGGGCCGCCAGCGGCTCGAACCTCCCCTTCGCGTAGCGGCCGGCGAGGTGCGAGCGTGCCTCGCCGCGCCCGTCGAGCACGAGCACCGCGCAGCTCGGCCAGCCCACCGCTCCGTAGGCCGAGGCCGCGTGGGCCAGGTGGTGGGCGACGAAGTGCACGCTGCCGATCTCGAGCCCGGGCAGGGCGGTGCAGAGGAAGTTCGGGGCGCGGCGGGTGAAGGTGGTCCGCAGCTCCTCCCAGGGGTCTTCGGTGCGGTCCGGTGTCAGCGCCAGCGCCGGGTCATACGAGTAGCCGACTCCGTCGAGATCCTTCGGCTCGAGCCCCGCCTCCCCGAGGCACCAGCGCGCCGCCTCCTCGGGCAGCTCCCAGGTCGAGAACGCGACCGGCGGCTTGCCGTGCTTACGCCTGGTGAAGCGCTCCTCTTCGGCCGCCGCGACGATCTCGCCGTCGACGATCAGCGCCGCGGCGCTGTCGTGGAAGACCGCGTTGATGCCGAGCACCGCGGTCATCGGCGGCTCGGTGCGTCGATCGTCTCGCTCATGGCCACCGGTACCCGAAGCGCTTCGCCGACGAAACAGTCAGGCGCGTTTCTCAGGGCCAGATGGTGGTGATCGCCTCCGGGATCCCGGTGAGGCGCAGGACCCGATCGGGACCTATGTGGCGGCTCGCCACCAGCCTCAGGGAATCCTCGTCCGGGCGGGCCTGGGCGAGGCCGTAGAGCAGGTGGACGCCTTTGACGCCGAGGAACTCGAGCTCGGTGAGGTCGACCACGACCATCGCCGAGGTGTCGGTCATCGCCGGTTCGACGATTCCTTCGGTCAGTGGGATCGAGGCGAGGTCAAGCTCGCCGCTGAGTGAGATGACGATGACGTCCTCGCCGAACCTGGTGCGCTCGATGGTGAGCGGTCCGTCGAACCGCTCTTCGATTTGAGAGAGCATGGGGTCTCCAGTCCTGGAAGTGACATTGGAGATCCCGTCGACCGGCGTTGGCGGCGCGTGATCCGCTGGTAGGTGTAGCTGCGAGAACTGTGCCCTGGGCACCGCGGAGCAACCAGAGAAGACGTTACCTCACCCGGGGCCGTGGGGATAGGGGCCGAGCACGAATAACTCGCCGGCGACGCCGTCCCGGTTGATCTGGCTGAGGCAGGTGACGACATTTCGCCCGGTCACCTTTTCGATCCGCTCCCGGAAGACGGGCTCGATCTGGTCCTGGAAGGCCTGGCGGTTCAACCGCACCTGATCGAAGCGGCCGCCCTCGACCAGCACCCGCTCGGCCTTGGTGAAGGCGTCTTCGAGGATGCAGGTGATGACGTCGTCGCGCCAGAGCGTCTTTGCCTTGGTCGGCCCGCGGCCGAAGTACTCGGCGTAGATGCCGACGATCTCACGCGAGATCGCGGCGACCATGGCGCCGGACGCGTCGTGGGCGGTTGGATCGTGCATCGTTCTCTCGCTCATCGGGCCTTCCCAAAAATAACGGGTACCGTGCCAGCAGGAAAGTGGACGCGGCGCCCAGAAATTCCGTACAGCTGGTCCAGCTCGGCGACGAGGCGCTCGAGCGGATATCGGACACGCTGTCGGACCTCTATCTCAACCTCTACGGCGAGCGGACGGTCGATGCGCGCGCCTCACTGACCGGCAACATGCTCGCCCATGTCTTCGAGGGCGGGCTCGGCGTCAGCGACCAGTGGCTTCTGCGCAGCGGGCGCGGCGAGCGGCTGCGCGAGTTCCGTCAGAACTTCTTCGAAGTCGTCTCCGGCGAGATGGTCGGCGTGGTCGGCGACCTCACCGGCATGCCGGTCACCTACTCCTTCTCCGGCTTCGACCCGACCACCCGCACCACCCACTCGATCTTCGTCCTCGACACGACCGAGCTGGGCGGCGCCGAGCAGCGCCAGGCGGTCCTCAACTGGTCCGAGCAGGTGCGGCGCAACGCCCGCCGGCTGCGCGAGGAGCACCGGGAGACGCGGGAGGTGCACCAGGCGCTGAAGGCGCAGATGCGGGAGAAGCGGGAAGAGGTCGCGCGCGCCGAAGATGACGACCGCGACGCCGGCCGGTCCTCAGACGATTCCTGAGTCGCCGAGCTCACGCATCAGCACGATCCCGCCGAAGAGGCCCTGGCTGGCGGAGAAGAGCGGCATCACCCGCACCTCGCATTTGAAGGCGCGCCCGCGGCGGTTGACCGCGTCGAGCGTCAGATCGGTGCTCTTGGCGCCGGCTGAGGTCGCGTCCTCGAGCGGCTCGCGCAGGTCCGCCACCGGCAGCCCGATGTCGAGGTCGAGCAGGTCGGCGCCCTCGACCTCCTCCGGCCGCAGGCCCCAGAGGTCGTGCGAGTTCGCGTTCCAGAGCTGGATCTTGTTGTCGCGGTCGACCACCGCGACGCCGACGCCGAGGTTGCCGAGGATGCCCTCGAGGAAGAGGTTCAGGCGGTCGAGCTCCTCGGTGTGGCGACGTTGCTCGTCGTTCATCGCCTCGAGCTCGTCGTTGGTCGAGGTGAGCTCCTCGTTCATCGTCTGCAGCTCCTCGTTGGCCGACTGCAGCTCCTCGTTGGTGGTCTCCAGCTCCTCGTTGGTTGACTGCAGCTCCTCGTTGGTCGTCTCCAGCTCCTCGACCGTCGACTGCAACTCCTCGTAGGCGGTCTCCAACTCTCGTTTCGAGTTGCCGTGCTCGGCGGCGAGGCGGGCGAACTCGGTGACGTCGGCGAAGGTGATCGCGGCACCCGCCGGCGGCTGGCCGACCCCGGCGATCGGCGTGATCTCGACCTCGAGGATCCGCTCGGCGCTGCCTTCGCCCCAGTCGACCCGGCCGGCGGCGATCGGCTGGCCGGTTTCGAAGGCGCGGTCGAGGGGGGAGCGGAGCTCCAGCGGCCGGTAGGAGACCTCCAGGTCCTGGATCGGCCTGCCGATGTCGGCGGGGCCGATCCCGAAGAGCTCCGCGGCGCGGTTGTTGGCATCGACGAGGAAGCGCTGCGAGTCGACCACCAGGCGCGCCACCGGGCCGATCGACGCGGCCGCCTCGCGCAGATCGGCGTGCCGGCGGGCGAGCGCTTCGTCGCCAAAGGCGGCATCCCCGATCGCCTGCACGCGCTCGCCGATGTTGCGGCGGGGGATGCGGCGGAAGACGCGGCGTTTGATGTCCACCGGGGTGAAGAAGTCGGAGTGGCGGACGAGCATCTCCGATTTGCCGAGGAAGAGGAACCCGCGGTCGCGAAGGGCGAAGTTCAGCTGGGAGAGGATGCGGGCCTGCGCCTCGACCGTGAAGTACATGAGGACGTTGCGGCAGATCAGCAGGTCGATGCGGGAGATCGGCGCGTCCTGGAGGAGCTCGTTGCGGCCGAAGATCACCGAGCGGCGCAGGTCGGGACGGAAGGCGAGGCCGCGGCCGTTCTCGACGAAGTACTTCTCGACCAGCTCGGACGGCATGTCCTCGAAGGCCTTCGGCGGGTAGGCCGCGGCGCGCGCTTCGGCGAGCGCCTCCTCGTCGATGTCGGTGGCGTAGATCTTCACCCGCCGCTTGAAGGTCTCCTCGCCGAGCGTCTCGAGCAGGCAGATCGCCGCCGTGTAGGCCTCCTCGCCGGAGGCGCAGCCGGCCGACCAGACGCGGATCTGTTCGTCGTCGGGGACCGCTTCGACCAGCTCCGGCAGGATCTCCTCGCGCAGGTAGTCCCAGGCGTCGGCGTCGCGGAAGAAGCCGGTGACGTTGATCAGGATCGTGTTGAAGAGCTCGGCGAACTCGCGTGGGTTCGCCTCCAGGTAGCCGACGTACTCGTCGTAGCGCTCGACCTCGACATCTGCCATCCGCTTGCGGATGCGACGCTCGAGCGTCGCCCGCTTGTAGCCGGTGAAGTCGAAGCCGCGCGAGTCGCGCAGGTACTCGAGCAGGGCCTCGAGGTCCTTGTTCTCCTCGGTCGGGTTGTCTGGCTCGGTGCTCATGGCTGCGGCTCGACCTCGACCGCGGTCACCGCTTCGGAGCCGCGCAGCCGCAGGATCGTCGCGCGGATCTCATCAGCCTGGGCGGACGCCACGTCGGCTTTGTGGCTGAGCCGGGAGGTCGTCTTCCGTGAGCCCGAGCGCTCCGCCCGGCGCGCCATGCGGCGGAGCAGGTCGGCGCGCTCGTCGAGCGTGCGCGTCGCGTTCCAGAGGGCGCTCTCGAGCGCTTCGCCCTGGTGCTCGTTGAGGCTCTCCGGCGAGTAGGCGTGGCCGACCTGGCAGGCGAAGCGGACCAGCCCGCCGTCGTCGCGCTCCAGCATCACGCCGCCGCAATCGGGGCAGGTGAGCAGGGTGGGCGAGCCCTCCGGCGCCTCGCGGCCGAACTCGACCTCGACCAGGTCGACATCCTGGTCCACCGGATCCTCGACGCTCGTCGCCTCCGGCGGGAGCGGCGCGTCGACCAGCTCGCAGAGCGCGTCGCCCATGTCGGCGAGGGCCAGGACGAAATCGGGTCCCACGTACTCGATCGCGCTTTCCGGCATGCCGCCGTAGGCCGCGTCCTCGGGATCCTGGACGACGGTGGCGCCGCCACGCGCCTTGATCAGGCGCAGGCCGTCGGTGCCGTCGTCGAGCATGCCGCTGAGGATGACCCCGACGACCCGGGGCCCGTAGGCGCGGGCGGCGCTGCGGAAGAGCGGGTCGATCGCCGGGCGGTGGCCGTTCTCGCGCGGGCCGGCGCTGAGGTGGATGTCGGGGCCGCGCAGCAGCAGGTGGGAGTCGGGCGGCGCGACGTAGATGTGGGCGCGTTCGAGCGGCTCGCCGTCACGGGCCGCGGTCGCGGGGAGGGACCCGGCGCGGTCGAGGATGCTGTGGAGGACGCTGGTCCCCGACGACATCATGTGGAGGACGACGAGGACGGAGGCGGGGAACTCGGGCGGCAGCTGGGCGACCAGGCTCTGCAGCGCCTGGACGCCGCCGGCCGAGGCGCCGACGACGACCACGTCGCGCTGGACGACCGGCGTCTCGTCGGCGGGGATCTCGAGGCCCGCGGGGATGGGGCCGAGGGTGGTCGCGTCGGACATCAGTTCGGCTCGCCGTCCTCGTGGGAGTGCTCGGCGGCGTGCTCCCGTTGCAGTCGCTCGGCGGCGTCCTGCAGGCGCGCGGCCCGGTCGTGGTACTCGGCCTCCTCGCGGTGGGCCTCGGCGGACACCGGGTCAGGCGCGGCCTCGGCCTCCTGACGGGCGATCCGGGCGCGCTCGCGGGTCTTTTCGAGCCGGTCGTGGGCCGCCTCGGCCCGCTCTTTGCCTTTGCGCTCCGCGTCGAGCTCGCTGTCGGCGTCGCTCATGTTCCGAGTATCGCTCATACCAAGGGGTACCCCTTCGCGAATCGCCAGTCGTCAGCTACTCGAGGGAGACCCACAAATGATCATGCGACTCGACCGCCTGCAGGCGGAAATCCCACCGCCGACGGATCCAGACCCGAACGGCGCCTCGATCGTCCAGGAGCTGCTGGGCGGGAAGTTCGGCGAGATGTCGACCTTCATGAACTACACCTACCAGTCGTTCAACTTCCGCAACCGCAACGGGGCGCGGCCGTTCTACGACCTCGTCGCCTCGATCGCCGCCGAGGAGTTCGGCCACATCGAGCTGGTCGCGACCGCGATCAACACGATGCTGACCGGTGCGGGCGACGCCAAAGCCGGCAAAAGGGGTGCGCTCAAAGGGTTGAAAGACGCGCGCAACGCGCAGGAGTGGATCGCGGGCGGTTGCTCGGCGCTGGTCCAGGACTCGCAGGGCAAGCCATGGAACGGCGACTACGTCAACGCCACCGGCGACCTGATCGGGGACCTGACCTGGAACTTCTTCCTCGAGACCGGGGCGCGCAACAACAAGCTGAAGGTCTACGAGACGGTCGACCATCCGGCGGCGCGGGCCCTCACCGGCTACCTCCTGGTCCGCGGCGGCGTCCACCAGGTCGCCTACGCCCGGGCGCTGGAGAACCTGACCGGGGCGAGGATGGAAAAGCTGTTCCCGACCCCGCGCATCGAGACGGCCAAAATCCCGGAGTGCAAACCGCACATCAAACGGGGTGAACACCTGAAGCTCTACCGCTGGTCCCCGGACGACTTCAAAGAGCTGTCCGCTGTCTTCAACGGCCCCCATCCGGAAACCGGCGAGGAGCTCGAAGTCGCCGAGGAGCTCCACCCCGAGGGCTCCGTGCCCAACGATCTCCCGGCCCAGGAGGCGGTCTTCGCTCCCGGCCCCGATGTCGGTGAGATCGAGGAGATCGCGCGGAAACTGCGGGCGGCGGCGGGGCTGCCGGAAAGCGGGAAGGCGAAAGGGAAAAAAGCGCCGCGGGCGAGAGCGAAAAAAGGTTAGATGGTAGGCGGTGGCGGCAGTCCTAGATGCGGTGCCCTGGGCGTCTCATGGAGGTCCTGGCAGGCTGTGACCTCCATGAGACGCCCAGGACGGAGGGAGTGCGGTGTTTCTCCGAGGGTCCGTGCGTGGTCTGCCACGCCTGGCCGGGATCGTCGACGAAGACGTCTGGAACTCCACGCTTCCTTGCGTCTT
>JAFDWG010000331.1 GCA_018268605.1 Actinomycetota bacterium
CACAACCTGGTCGGCGCCGGCGCCGCCGAGGGCGCGATCGACGCGGCCTCGATCCTGAAGCCGGCCCTGGCCCGTGGGGAGCTGCAGACGATCGGCGCGACGACCCTCGACGAGTACCGCAAGTACCTCGAGCGCGACTCGGCGCTGGAGCGCCGCTTCGCCCAGATCCGTGTGGACCAGCCCTCCCCGGAGGACACGGTGCGCATCCTCGAGGGTCTGCGCGAGCGCTACGAACAGCACCACAAGGTGACGATCAACGACGAAGCGCTGGAAGCGGCGGCCGAGCTCGCCGATCGCTACATCTCCGACCGGTTCCTGCCCGACAAGGCGATCGACCTGATCGACGAGGCGGGCTCGCGACTGCGCATCAAGTCGATGTCGACGCCGCCGGTCTACCGCGACCTCGAGGAGGAAAT
This sequence comes from Actinomycetota bacterium, assembly GCA_018268605.1. Lineage (GTDB taxonomy): Bacteria > Actinomycetota > Thermoleophilia > Solirubrobacterales > 70-9 > VAYN01. Next base: position 417 of record JAFDWG010000331.1, read on the forward strand.
CGAGTCCACGCGGCGCGAAAAGGAGGCCGCGATCGAGGCGCAGGAGTTCGAAAAAGCGGCGAACCTGCGCGATCAGGAGCGTCAGCTGACCACCCGCAAGCGCCAGCTCGAAGACGAGTGGGCCGAGGGTGAGAACGGCGAGCGTCCGGTTGTGGGCGAGGAGGAGATCGCCGACATCGTCTCGATGTGGACCGGCATCCCGGTCTTCAAACTGACCGAGGCCGAGACCAAAAAGCTGATTCGCATGGAGGAGGAACTCCACAAGCGCGTGATCGGCCAGGAGGTCGCGATCACCGCCGTCTCGAAAGCCATCCGTCGCTCCCGCGCCGGGATCAAGGACCCGAAGCGGCCCGCCGGCTCGTTCATCTTCCTCGGCCCCTCCGGGGTCGGCAAGACCGAGCTCGCCCGCACCCTCGCCGACTTCCTCTTCGGCGACGAGGAAGCGATGGTCCGGATCGACATGTCCGAGTACATGGAGAAGCATGCGGTCTCCCGTCTGGTCGGCTCGCCCCCGGGCTACATCGGCTACGACGAGGGCGGTCAGCTGACCGAGGCCGTGCGCCGCAAGCCGTACTCGGTGCTGCTCCTGGACGAGATCGAGAAGGCCCATCCCGACGTCTTCAACATCCTGTTGCAGATCCTCGAGGACGGCCGCCTGACCGACAGCCAGGGCCGCACGGTCGACTTCCGCAACGCAATCGTGATCATGACCTCGAACATCGGTGCCGCCGAGATCTCGAAGAACACCTCGATCGGCTTCACCGTCTCCGAGGACGAGACGGGGATGTCCTACGACGACATGAAGAACCGGATCATGGGCGACCTCAAACGGGTCTTCCGTCCCGAGTTCCTCAACCGGATCGACGAGGTCATCGTGTTCCACAAGCTGGCCAAGGACGAGGTCAAGGAGATCATCGACCTGATGATCAATCGGGTCCGCGTCCAGGTCGCCGAGCACGAACTCCAGCTCGACATGACCGAGGAGGTCAAGGACTTCCTGGTGGACAAGGGCTGGGACCCGGCGATGGGCGCACGTCCGTTGCGTCGGGCGATCCAGCGCTACATCGAGGATCCCCTGGCCGACGAAGTCCTGCGCGCCGGTCCGATGACTCCGGGCTCGACCGTGATGTTCACCCGCGACGCCTCGGGCGACGAGGAAGACAAGCCGCTGCGGCTGGAGATCATCCCGCCGAGCAACAAGTCGCCGCTCGACGAGGCCGAGCGCCCGAAGGCGGGCGTCGGGGCGAAAACCGAGGGCGACGGGGTCCACGGCCACGAGGCCGACGCGGGCGACGGCGACTCCGAGCACTAGGAACAGAGCAGCGATGAGGGAACCTGGCCGCAGTGCGATCGGCACCTGGAGCGGAGGCCGGTTCCTTCACTTTGGTGAGGCGATCGAGGAGGATCGCCTCACCGCATTGCTGCGCCCGGGGGAGGGGATCGACACGGTCCTCACCGCCGACGCCTACGGCGCCGGCGGGGCCGACACCGTCCTCGGCCGCGCGCTCGAGGGTGTCGCCCGCGAGGACTACTCACTGGTCGGCGCCGTCGGCCACGACTTCTACGAGGGCGAGCGCAACGGGCCGAAGGGCTTCCCGCGTTTCACCGACCCGGCCCTCCGCCGGCCCGACGACTACGCGTCCTACCTGCGGATGGCGACCGAGGCGCAGCTCGAGCGGCTCGGTGTCTCGGAGCTCGACGTCCTGCTGCTCCACAACCCCGACCGCATCGGCTACTCCTCGGAGGTCGTCTGGGACGGGATGGCGGCGCTCCGCGACGCGGGCCTGACGGCAAAGATCGGCGTCGCTCCCGGCCCCGCGAACGGCTTCACCCTCGACCTGATCTCCTGCCTCGAGCGCTTCGGCGACCGGATCGACTGGGCGATGATCATCCTCAACCCGGTCGAGCCGTGGCCGGGCGAGCTGGTCCTCGACGCCGCCGCCCGCCACGACGTCAAGGTCATCACCCGCGTCGTCGATTACGGCGGCCTCTTCTGGGACGACCTGCGCCCCGGGATGGAGCTGGCGCGGGCCGACCATCGAAGCTTTCGCCCGTCGGGCTGGATCGAGGCCGGCCTCGAGAAGCTCGACCGCCTGCGTCCGTTCGCCCAGGCGGCCGACCTGACCCCGATGGGCCTCGCCTGCCAGTGGAACCTCGCCCACCCGGCGGTCGAGTGCGTCGCCCCGACCTTGATCCAGGAGGTCGGCCCGGCGGCGCGGACGATCGAGTCCGAGCGGGCCGAGCTGGCCGCGATCCCCGCCGACATCCGGCTCTCCGCCGATGACGTCGCCGCGATCCGCGCGATCGGGGACAACACCGGCTGCATGGCGCTGAAGGGCGCAAACCCTGGCTTCGAGGGCGACGAGCAGCCCGACCAGTGGGGCCTCAGCCCCGAGCTGGTCGAGGTCGGCGACCGCTGGGGCATCGACCCCGAGCGCGACCTCGTCATCGCCGCCCACTGAGCGGCGGCCTCTCGCACCCGTAGGCTGCGTTCCATGAGGGGCAAGTGGTGGACGCTGGTCGGTGCCTGCTTCGGCCTGTTCATCCTCATGCTCGACTCGACCGTGGTGTCGCTGGCGCTGCCGCAGATCCGCGGCGACGTCGGGGCCTCCCCGGAGCAGCTGCAGTGGATGATGAACAGCTACCTGCTGACGATCGCGGTGCTGGCCGTCACCGCCGGCCGGCTCGGCGACATGTTCGGCCGGCGCCGGATGTTCCTGCTCGGGATGCTCGGCTTCGGCATCGGCTCGGTCGCCTCCGGGGTCGCCGCGGACCCGGATCTGCTGATCCTCGGCCGCGTGCTGCAGGGCGTCGGCGCAGCGGCGGTCCTGACCCAGTCGCTCGCCCTGGTCTGCAATGTCTTCCCCGCGGACGAGGTCCCGAGGGCACTCGGGATCTGGGCCGGGGTCTCGGCCTCGGCGCTCGCGATCGGGCCCCTGGTCGGCGGCGTCCTGGTCGAACTCGACTGGCGGGTGATCTTCCTGATGAACCTGCCGCTGGTCGCGGTCGGGATGCTGATCGTCGCCCGCGCCGCCCCCGAGTCGACCGATCCGGCGGCGAGCCACAAGCTCGACTGGCCGGGCCTCGCCGCGCTGAGCGTCGGCCTGACGCTCGTCGTCCTGGCGCTGGTCCAGTCGCAGACGTGGTCGGTGCCGACGGTGATCGTCCTGGCCTTGGTCGGAATCGCCTCCCTCGTCGTCTTCTGGGTGGTCGAGCACCGGGTGCCGGCGCCGATCGTCGAGTTCGATCTCTTCCGCAACGGCCCGTACTTCGGCGCCTCGGCATCGGCCTTCTGCCTGGTCGGCGCCTGGTGGGCGGTGATCTACTTCCAACCCCAGTACCTGCAGGACGTGCGCGGCCACTCGCCCCTGGTCTGCGGCCTCGAGGTGCTGCCGATCACCGTGCCGATGATCCTCGTCTCACCGTTCTCGGGCCTGCTGATCGCCAAGTTCGGACCGCGGGCGCTGATGACTGCCGGGATGGCGATCGGCACCGCCGGCATGCTGGTCCTGACCCAGGTCGACGCGACCACCTCCTACGCGGTCCTGCTCGTGGGCTACCTGCTCTTCGGGGTCGCGCTCGGCTTCGTCTACGCGCCGATGTCGACCGCGGCGATGGCGGCGATGCCGGCCGAGAAGGTGGGGATCGCCTCCGGGGTCCTCTCGATGGTGCGGCTGCTCGCTGGTGCCGTCGCCCTGGCCGGGACCGGGGCGATCTTCCATGCCCTGCTCGGCTCCGGCAACTCCTTCGCCGGCTCGGTGGCCGGCTCCACCTGGCTGCCCGTCGGCCTGATGGCGCTCGGTGCGATACTTGCCTGGGGATACGTGCGAGGACCGCAGGAAGAGGGCGCGGACCCTGTGGTGGTGCGAAATCCGGCCCCCGAGACGCTCCATCATCACCTCCACCATCGGCGCTTTCACCTCTGAACCGCATTCCAGAGCCGTTTTTGCCATAATTAAGTGGATGGCCTCATTGTCAGGGGATGCGCTTCATGAGTTGTCGGAACGTCAGGATCCCCGGCTACTCAGGGCGCTAGACGTTGTCGCTCCCGGCGGTGCCCTCCGTGAGGGAATCGACAACATCGTCCACGCCCACACCGGCGCGCTGATCGTGGTCGGCGAGCTCGACGAGATCTCCCACCTGCTCTCCGGCGGGATCCGGCTGGACATCGACTACACGCCGGCGATGCTCTACCAGGTGGCGAAGATGGACGGCGCGATCGTCCTCAACGCCGAGGCGACGAAGATCGCCTGGGCGAACGTCCAGCTGATGCCGGACCCGACGATCCTCTCCTCGGAGACCGGCACCCGCCACCGCACCGCCGAGCGGGTCTGCAAACAGACCGACGCGCTGGTGATCGCGGTGTCTCAGCGGCGCGAGGTCGTCTCGCTCTACGTCGAGGGCGCCAAGTACATCCTTCAGGACATTCCCGCGGTGCTCGCCAAGGCCAACCAGGGCCTGGCGACGCTGGAGAAGTACCGGCAACGGCTCGACGAGGTGTCGACGCGGCTGACCGTGCTCGAGTTCGAGGGCCGTACCGTCCTCCACGACGCCCTGACCGTGCTGCAGCGGGCCGAGCTGGTGACCCGGATGGCGGTCGAGGTCGAGCGCTACATCGTCGAGCTCGGGACCGAGGGCCGGCTGATCGAGATGCAACTGGAGGAGACGATGGTCGGCGTCGCCGCCGACAAGACCGCCCTGCTCCGTGACTATGCGGTCGAGGACTCCGAGGAAGGCCTGGCGTCGATGCTGCAGGCGCTATCGCGGCTGCCGCACCAGGACGTACTCGATTTCGGGCGCCTCGCCGAGCTGCTCGGCTACGACCGCAAGATCAACACCGTCGACTTCCCGGTCTCCCCGCGCGGTTACCGGGTCCTCGGACGTGTGCCGCGGATCCCCAAGCTTGTCGTCCAGAAGATCACCCACGAGCTGGGCGGGTTGGAGGAGGTCCTCGCGGCCCCCGATGCCGAACTCGCCGCCGTCGACGGAGTCGGCCCTGGCCGGGCCAAGGACATCCGCGAGGGACTGCGCCGGCTCCAGGAGGTCGACCTGGTGGACAGGTACTTACAGAGTTGACGGCGATAAGCGCCGTCGCAAGACGAAAGGAGCCCCCTATTTCCGAGCTAGACGAGGCGACCGTGGAAGAGGTCTTCGAGGAAGACGTCGAATACGTCTGCGACTTCGAGGAGGGCGACAAGGTCGTCTACCCGCACCACGGAGCCGGCTTGGTCATGACCAAGGAAACGCGGGAGCTGATGGGGAGCGAGCGTGAGTACCTCACGATCAAAATCCTCCACAACGAGCTCACCGTGATGGTTCCGACGGAGAACGCCGGCAAAGCCGGCCTGCGCCGTGTGATCGATGAGGAAGAAATCAAAAAAGTCACCTCGGTCCTCACCGACGACGTCTCCGAGATGCCGAAAAACTGGAACAGGCGCTTCAAGTACAACCGCGAGAAGATCAAGACCGGCGACGTGTTCGAGCTGGCCGAGGTCGTCCGCAACCTCGCCATCCGCGAGATGGAAAAGGGCCTTTCCACCGGCGAGAAGCAGATGTACACCCGGGCGAAGAAGATCCTCGCCTCCGAGTTCATGTACGCCTTGGACAAGGACGAGGACGGCGCCGAGGAATACCTCGACGGGCTCTTGGAGGAGCGCTTCGCCGCCACCGCCTCTGCCTGAGGTCACCAAGATCGAGGTGACCGCAGTCATCGCGGCCGCCGGTTCCGGGGAGCGCCTCGGGGCCGGTGGCCCGAAGGCATTCGTGCCGCTTGGAGGGCGGCCGATGATCGCCTGGTCCCTCGATGCGTGTCGGGCCTGCGGGTCGGTGACGACGGTCGTCGTCGCCGTCCCTGCCGGTCATCCGCACGACCTCCAGGACGTGGTGATAGTCGAGGGTGGGGCCACCCGCGCCGAGTCGGTCGCCAACGCGTTGAGCGCCGTGGACACCGAGCTGGTCGCGATCCACGACGCGGCCCGCCCGCTCCTGACCCCCGAGCTGCTCGACGAGCTCGTCGCCGAGCTGGTCGCGGACCCCGACGCGGACGCGATCATCGCCGCGGCGCCGGTCACCGACACGGTCAAGAAGGTGGGAGGCGGTCGCATCGTCGACACCCTCGACCGCTCCGAGCTGTGGGGCGCGCAGACTCCTCAGGTCTTCCGCACGGAGGCGCTGAGGCGGGCGTTGCGCTCCGCGCACACCGTCACCGACGAGGCCATGCTGATCGAGGCGGCGGGGGGGAAGGTGTTGGTGCACGACCCCGGCATCCCCAACCTCAAGGTCACGACCCCGACCGATCTCCAGGTTGCCGAGCTTCTCCTCGGTCGCTGAGCAGCACGTAGACCAGCGTCACGGCGAAGGTCAGCTGGCCGACGCCGAGCGCCGTCCCGAGGTTGTGGGCGCCGAGGGCAAGGGAACCGAGGACGCCGACGAAGAAGCCGGCGACGAGGATGAGCAGCTGACGGACCACTGCCTCAGAAGTCTAGGCTTGTCCGATGCTCACCGATTACCACCTCCACCTCCGTCCCGACGAGGAGGGCACCACCTTCGATCGTTACTTCACCGCCGAGAACGTCGACCGCTACCGCGCCGCGGCCACCGAGCGGGGGATCGAGGAGCTGGGGGTCTCCGAGCACGTATACCGCTTCCGTCAGGCGCTCGACCTCTGGCGCCACCCGCTGTGGCTCGAAAACGCCGACGACGACCTCGACGAGTACTGCGAGTTCGTCCGTGGGACCTCGCTGCGGCTGGGTGTCGAGTGCGACTTCGTGCCCGGAACCGAAGGCCGCACCGCGGCGTTGCTCGAGGCCCGCGACTTCGACTACGTCGTCGGCTCGGTCCATTTCGTCGGCGAGGGCGACGCGGCCGTCGACCACGACGGCTTCGATGTCTGGCACGCCCCCGACGCGAGCGCCGAGGAGATCTGGGCCCGGTACTTCGACCACTTCAACCGGTGCGCCCGCTCGGGCCTCTTCGACATCCTCGCCCACCCCGACCTGGTGAAGGTCTGGGGTCGTCACCGCCGGCCGTTGCCGGAGGGGGATCTACGGCGCTTCTACGAGCCCGCCGTGGAAGCGATCGTCGAGGGCGGCGCGGCGGTCGAGCTGTCCACGGCCGGGCTGCGCAAGCCGGTCGGGGAGCTCTACCCGGCGCGCGAGTTCGCCGCGCTGGTGGTCGAGGCCGGCGTGCCGTTCGCGCTTTCCTCCGACGCCCACCTCCCCGAGCAGGTCGGCTTCCGCTACGACGACGCGCTCGCCTTCCTCGACGACCTCGGGGTCGAGGAGATCGCCGTCTTCGAGGGGCGTAAGCGGCGTCTGGAGCCGCTCGGCTCCCGGGTCGGTTGAGGCGCGCGTCATGATCGGCATCGGCTACGACTCCCACCGCTTCGCCGACGGGCACAAACTGGTCCTCGGCGGGGTGGAGATCGACCATCCGCAGGGGCTCGAGGGCCACTCCGACGCCGACGCCGTCACCCACGCGGTGATCGACGCGATCCTCGGCGCGGCCGGCGGCGGCGACATCGGCACTCTTTTCCCGCCCTCGGAAGCCCAGTGGCGCGACGCCGACTCGATCGACCTCCTGCGCACCGCGATCGGCACGATCGCCGGCCGGGTCGTCAACGTCGACGTGACCGTGATCTGCGAGGCCCCGAAGCTCGCGGCCTACAAGTCACAGATGGAATCGATCCTCGGCGAGGCCACCTCCGCCAAGGTCACCATCAAGGCGACGACGAACGAGGGCATGGGCTGGATCGGCCGCGGCGAGGGCATCGCGGCGATCGCCGTGGCGCAGGTCGAGGACGAGTAGGGGGCGCCCGACAAGGGACGCAAGGGGGTAGCGGCCAGAACGGCCGTCTCGGCCAATAGTCTTCACAGATCGATGGCCAGTTCGGGGAAAACGGACGTGCGGGCGGCCGTGTCCGATCTCGTGTTCGAGGGTCGGGTGCTGCGCCGCGCGGGGATCGTCGGGCCGATGCGCCCGGACAAGGCGCTGCGGGTCGGATCGACCTTCGTGCGCTGGGGCGCCTCGCCGGCCACCGGCGTCACCGTCGCCGCGATCGAGCACCCGCATGAGGTCGCGATCCTCGACGAGCGCGGCTCGCTGACCTGGCAGCGCCTGCACGAGCGCTCCAACGCGCTCGCCCACTCCTTCGAAGCGCTCGGCATCGGTCCCGGCGACGGGATCGGGGTGATGGCCCGCAACCACCGCGGCTTCCTCGAGACGACGCTGGCGGCAGCCAAGCTCGGCGCCTCGGCGCTCTACCTCAACACGATGTTCGCCGGCCCGCAGCTGGTCGAGGTGATGAGGCGCGAGGGCCCGAAGGCCCTGGTCTACGACGAAGAGTTCGCCGACCTGCTGGCCGGCGTCGAGCCGGAGGTGCGGCGGATCGTCGCCTGGCACGACGGCGCCCCGCCCGCGGGGGCGACGACGGTCGAGCAGCTGATCGCCGCGGGCGACCCGTCCGACCTCGCCCCGCCAACCGACAAGGCGCGCTTCGTGATCCTCACCTCGGGCACGACGGGTACGCCGAAGGGCGCCCAGCGGACCAGCCCGGACGGGCTGATGACCCTCGCCTCGCTGCTCGACATGATCCCCTACCGGCGCGGCTCGACGATGATGATCGCGGCGCCGCTCTTCCACTCCTGGGGCTTCCTGCACTTCGTCATCTCGTTGCCGACCACCTCGACCATGGTGCTGCGCCGGCGCTTCGACCCGGAGGGGACGCTCCAGGCGATCGAACGGACGCGCGCCGACGTGCTCGCGGTGGTGCCGGTCATGATCCAGCGGATCCTCGGCCTGCCCGACGAGACCCTGCGGAAGTATGAGCTGTCATCGCTGAAGATCGCCGCGCTGTCGGGCTCCGCGCTGCCGGGGGAGCTCGCCACGCAGTGGATGGACCGCTTCGGCGACAACATCTACAACCTTTACGGCTCGACCGAGGTCTCTTTCGCGACGATCGCCACGCCGGCCGACCTGCGCGCCGCCCCCGGCACCGCCGGGCGCCCGCCACGCGGCACCACCGTCCGCCTGCTCGACGAGAACGGCAAGGACGTCGCCCCGGGCGAGGTGGGGCGGATCTTCGTCGGCAACGACATGAAGATGGAGGGGTACACCGGCGGCGGCAACAAAGAGGCGATCGAAGGGCTGCTCTCCAGCGGCGACGTCGGCCACTTCGATCCGGACGGGCGCCTCTTCGTCGACGGCCGCGACGACGAGATGATCGTCTCCGGCGGTGAGAACGTCTTCCCGCGCGAGGTCGAGGACCTGCTCGCCGACATCGAGGGGGTCTCCGAGGTGGCGATCATCGGGGTCGATGACGAGACCTTCGGCCAGCGGCTGAAGGCCTTCGTGGTCCTCGAGGCGGGAGCGTCCCTGAGCGACACCGAGCTCACCGCCCACGTGAAAGCGAACCTCGCCGCCTACAAGACCCCGCGGGAGGTCGAGTTCCTCGACGAGCTGCCCCGCAACGCGACCGGAAAGGTGCTGAAGCGCGAGCTGAAGGCTCGCGACACAGGCAGCCGGGACGCCCAGTAGGCTTCCGACGCATGACTGAGCCCGCGAGGCAGCTGAAGGCGGTTCAAGAGGCGAACCGCGACATGCACGCCGTCGCCCGACAGGCGTTGGAGTGGGTGAAGGTGGCCGAGGAACGGGTCACCGCGGCCGAGGGCACCCCCGACAAGATCCGCGCCGAGCTCAAGGAGCGGGCGATGAAGACGCTACGCGAGATGAGCGCGCAGGCGCGTCAGCAGATCACCGCGGCCAAGGAGGCCCAGGCCGCCGCCGAGTCGAAGCTTGCCGCCGCCGAAGCGGGGCGCGACCGGGCCGAGAGATCTTTTGAGGAGCTGCGCCGCACCTCGCAGCGCGAGCGCGAGCTGACGCTCGCCAAGGCCTCCGAACTGGGCGCCGACGCCGACTCCAAGGTCGAAGCTGCCGAATCCCACGCGAAGCGCGAAATCGAGGAGGCCCAGCGCGAAGTCGAGGAGGCGAAGGCCTCCGTGCGGGAGGAGGTCGACCGTCGGGTCGAGGACGCCCGTCTGCGGATCCAGGCCGACGCCGACAAGCGTGTCGCCGAAGCCGAGCAGCGCGCCGCCGAATCGGAGGCCGCCGCGCAGGCCGCCCACGACACTGCGATCCAGCTGGAGAAGGAGATCCAGGAGCGGGTCATGGAGGGGACCGAGGAGATCCGCCGCGAAGCCGAGGAGAGCGTTCGCAAGCTGGTCGAGAAGGTCGAACGCGAGGCCGAGGACTCCGCCCGCGCCCGGGCCGAGGCTCAGCTTGAGGCCGAGTCCGAGCGGATCAAGCAGCAGGCCCAGCGACGCGAGGAGCGCGCCCGCGCGGCCACCGAGGAAGAGATCCGCGCCAGCGCCAGCAAGGCGCGTCGCGAGGTGCAGGCGGCCGCCGAGGAAGACGGCCCCACCTGGCTGCGGGGCAGCGCCCAGAAACCGCAGTCTCCCGCCGGCTACCGCACCTACTAGCCCTCGCGGCCCAAGGCCGGTTAACCTCGCTCCTCCATGCGGGAGGTGCGGATCAGAGACACGCTGAGCGGAGCGGTGCAGACGCTCGATCCCGACCACGAGGTCGGCATCTACGCCTGCGGCCCGACCGTCTACAGCCGCATCCATATCGGCAACGCGCGCCCCTTCGTCGTCTTCTCGCTCTTCGCCCGCTTCCTACGCTCCGAGGGCTACAAGGCGCGTCTCGTCGTCAACGTCACCGACATCAACGACAAGATCTACACCGCCGCCGCGCAGGCGGGGGAGGGCTCGGCAAAGTTCGCCGAGGAGATGACCGCGGCCTACGTCGAAGACACCGACCGGCTCGGCATCGGCCGTCCCGACGTCGAGCCGAAGGCGACCGAGACGGTCGAGGGAATCATCGAGTTGATCGCCCAGCTGATCGAGAAAGGCAACGCGTATGAGTCGGGCGGCGACGTCTACTTCCGCGTCCGCAGCTTCCCCGACTACGGCAAGCTCTCCAACCGTCGCCCGGAAGACATGGACCAAGGTGAGGAGGCGGGCTCCGCGAGCCTCAAGGAGGAGCGCCTCGACTTCGCTCTCTGGAAATCCACCAAGGAGGGCGAGGACACCTCCTGGGGGTCCCCCTGGGGCCCGGGGAGGCCCGCCTGGCATATCGAGTGCTCGGTGATGGCCGAGCAGGAGCTCGGCGCCTCCTTTGCCGTCCACGGCGGCGGCTCCGACCTCGTCTTCCCCCACCACGAGAACGAGATCGCCCAGTCCGAGTCCGCCGGGCGCCCCTTTGCCCACGTCTGGATGCACAACGGAATGGTCGACGCGGCGGGGGAGAAGATGTCGAAATCGGAGGGGAACATCTTCCAGCTGAAGGAGGCCCTCGACCGCTACGGGCGTGAGGCGGTCGTCGCCTACCTGATCTCCGGGCACTACCGCCAGCCGCTTGCGTTCGGAGAGCTGCCGATGGAGGAAGCGGTGGCGCGGGTCGAGCGGCTGCGGAACTTCTTCAGGACGCAGGCGGGGCGGGACCCCGGGGGACCCTCCCGGGAACAACAGCCGGGAGGTTCCCGGGAGGGTCCCCCGGGGTCCCGCATCGAGGCGTTTCGGGATGCACTTGCCGACGACTTCAATACGCCAAGAGCGATGGCTGAGGTCTTCGAGTTGGTCGGGGAAGCGAATCGGGATGAGGTTCCGGGGGCGGCAGAGGCGGTTGCCGAGATGCTTGACCTTGTCGGCCTCGGATCGATCGCCGAAGGGCAGGACGACGAGCATCCGGAGGCGGAGCGGCTGATGCAGGAGCGCCAGGAGGCGCGCGCTGCCAAGGACTTCGCCCGCGCCGACGAGATCCGCGATCGGCTCGCGGAGATGGGCTTCGAGGTGCGCGACTCCGCCGACGGGCCGCGGCTCGTTCCCAGGTCCTGATGGCCTCGCAGATCATCTACGGGGTGCAACCGGTCCACGAGGCCGAACGGGGGAGACGGCGCGTCCACAAGGTGTGGCGGGCCCCGGAAACCTCGGCGGCGGAGCTGGAGCGCCTGTGTGGATCGCCGGACCACCAAGGCGTCGTCGCCGAGGCCGATCCTTATCCCTACGCCGACGCGGAGGCGATGCTGCGCCGGCCCGAAGCGCTGATCGTGGCGCTCGATCAGGTGCAGGACCCTCGAAACCTCGGAGCGGTGTGCCGCTCGGCCGAGTCGGCCGGCGCTGCCGGCGTGGTGATCCCGGAGCGGCGGGCGGCGATGGTGACCCCGGTCGCCTGCAAGACCTCGGCGGGCGCGGTCGAGCATCTCGACGTCGCCCATGTCCGGAACCTGGCCGATTGGCTGGCCTCGGCGAAGGAGGCGGGCTTCTGGATCTGGGGCGCAGATGCGGACGGCCCGGCGCCGCCCTGGGGAGTCGATCTCACCGGTTCCACGGTGTTGGTCCTCGGCGGGGAGGGAAAGGGCCTTCGCCCGCGCGTGGCTTCGAGTTGCGATGGCCTGGTGGCACTTCCCAGCCTCGGGAAAGTCGAGTCCTTGAATGTCTCGGCTGCGGCCACCGCGCTCCTCTTCGAGTCGGTCCGCCAGCGCTCCTGATCCCTGCACATGCAACGGCGCTTGCAAAAAGTCGCAATTTGGGGTTGACAGAACTCCGCTTTTGCATAGACTCACGCCACAATAAAGGGTGAACCTCAGCTTTAGGGCACGAGTTGAGGGGATGCCTTCCGGATAAGTAAGGCGCCTCGGGGGAGGTAAGCGGCGCCACGACCCTTCAGCAAGGAGAAGGATCTGTGGCACTAATGACGCCTAAGCAGGAATTTCGGCCGACCATGGCGGGCCGCGGCAACGCTGTGGCAGCTAGGTCTAACCCTCAAGCTGAGCTTGATGACCATTATCTGGTGGCCCTCGCCAAGGACGGCAGGACCGACGCCTACGACGCGATCGTCAAGCGGTACCGCGGATTCGTCCGCTTGAAGGCTTCGTCGTACTTCCTCCTCGGAGGGGAGTCGGACGATCTGATCCAGGAGGGCCTCCTCGGCCTCTACAAGGCGATCCGCGATTACCGGACCGACCGCGAGTCGAGTTTCCGCAACTTCGCCGAGCTCTGCATCACCCGCCAGATCATCACCGCGGTGAAGACCGCGACCCGAAACAAGCACACCCCGTTGAACCAGTACGTCTCGTTCAGTCAGACCCCCGCGGCCACCGGTGAGTCCGAAACCACCCTCGACGAGATCCTGCCGGGGCCGAGCGTCCACGACCCGGTCAACCAGGTGATCGCCACCGAAGAGCTGGAGAGCCTCGTCTCCTGTCTTTCCGGCGTCTCTGGGGTCCTCTCGGATCTGGAGAGCCGGGTGCTGTCGCTCTACCTCGACGGCCACTCCTACGAGCAGATCGCCGAGCGCCTCGAATGCGACACGAAGACGGTCGACAACGCCCTGCAGCGGGTGAAGCGCAAGGTCGGCACGCACCTCGCCTCCCGGGAGGTCGCCGTCTGACGCCCGGCGCTCCCTAGTCGGTGCGCTCCAGGTCCGCCAGCACGTATTCGAGCAGCTCGCGCCCGTGGTCCGAGGCGACGGCAACGTCGTCGGCCTTGACTCGGACCCGGTGCAGCGACTGCATCCGCAAAACGTCGCCGTCGGCCCTGGGGTTGGGGAAGATCCCCGAGTAAGAGACGCCGAGGCGCTCCAGGTGGTCGGCGACGAGGGCGGTCGCCGGCGTGTCCAGCGGTAGGTCGATGTAGAGCGCGTCGAGGTTGACCACGCCGAAGAGGCGGCGGCGCTCCTCGGCGATGACTTCCTCGAGGTCGGCTCCCGGGACGGTCACCGTGATCAGCGCCAGGTTGTGGTCGGCCTCGATCGCGGTGTGCATCTCGGTGCGCTCCGGAAGCTCGCAGTCCGGTGGCGGTTTGGCGAGGGTGCCCCGCAGCTCGCAGAGAGCCAGGGTCTGACCGACGATCTCGTGGTGGCGCTCCGGCGCGTAGACGCGACGGTCGTGGCCATCGTTCAGCTTCGTGTAGAAGAGCGCCGCCGAGTTGCGCCGCGCCGCGCCGCCTTTCGCCGCGTCGTTCTCGACGGTCGCCGGGATCCAGCCGAGCAGGAAGCCGGTCTCGTGGGCCCCGAGCTCGATGTTCGCCTTCTGGCTATACGGATGGGCCGCGGTCGCCTCGCTGTACATCCCCGCCAATCCCCGCTCCTGGCCCCAGTCCATCAACACCCTCTTGGTTCGGGTGAAGAGATGCTGCCCGCGCGCCGCCTCCAGCGTCACCGCCTGTCCCGAATGGGCGACCGCGTCCCCCGCGGCCGCCAGGCTCATTCCCTCGTGACAGAGCAGCTCACCCTCCAGGGTCTCCGCCACGCACGACACATAGCGCCCGTCCGCCAAGCGGGCGCAAACCTCCGCCGGGTCGTAGACCCACAGGACGTCATACGTCGTCCCGTAAGCTGCTTCTATCGCCTCGGTCAGGACGCCACCCTCATCCGGGCCGAGAAAGCGAAAAGTGACATCCATCTAGCCCCCATTATCGGCCCCACGCCCGCCTAGCTCAACCTGGGAGAGCACCTGATTTGTAATCGTCCCGATAGGGCCGGGATGCCCGCCTGCACAGCGGTCTAGAGTCGAATTTAGACGCCGGCGCCGTGGACGAGCTGACCAGGGCCTACCAGCCCGACCTGGAACTTATGGGGATTGCCGCCGACAGGAGCTTGGCGAAGGCGAGAGGAAGCGCAGGCATACCTCGCCCAGGTTGTCGCGCCCCACGTGTCCGACGTAGGCTCGCCGATATGGGACGGCGGCCGCACTCCTTGAAGGCCAAGATCCGGCGCTCTTAACTCTGGTTGCTCCAGAACACGTTCAACCGCCTGTCGAGACGGTTGGCCAGCCGTGGACGTGGCCCGTTTTCTCTGATCCGCCACGTGGGTCGAAAAAGCGGGAAGGTTTTCGAAACACCCGTGGTTCTTGCGCGGGTGCCCGAGGGGTTTGTCGCCGAGTTGACCTACGGAGACCAGGTCAACTGGTACCGGAATATTGTCGTCGCGGGGACCTGTGTGGTCGTCCACGAAGGGCGGGACCACGAGGTCGTATCGATCGAGAAGTGCGGAAAGGAGGCCGGGCTTGCGGCCTTCCCGCCATCGCGCAGGGCAATTCTCCGGGCCGCCAACCGAAAAGACTTTCGCCTGCTACGGACAGCCGATCACCCGCCCGACCTGACGAGGCCGTAGCCGCCCTGACACCAGGGATGCAGGCCCGGCTGTCTGGAGAACGCACCTCGAGCGGTTCGACGCCGCGCTGAACTGGGCACTGATGGGCATCAGCCGCCAGAATGATGACCCCAAGCGAGGCGAGGAGCAGCGCGAAGGGACCGAGGAAACCGCTCTGTGATACCGAATCCCGATACTTGCCCGTCTAGCTCAATTGGCTAGAGCACCTGATTTGTAATCAGGAGGTTGCCGGTTCGATCCCGGCGGCGGGCTTTGCCAAGCGGCTCACAGAGCCAAATATTCGCCCACACGCTCGCGCTCCCGTCCTCTGGGGCAACGCCTAGGGCAACAGGGCGTAGAGATACGGGAGCGGCCCGGTGTCAACCCCGGCTCGCAAATACGCCCTATGCGCTCAGCGCCGGGATCAGCTCGCGAGCAGAAACGTCGCTCGGGACCGGCAAGGTGATGCGCAGTCTGCCGCTCTGATCGAGCAGATGCTTGGGACGAATCAGCGTGATGCCGACGAGGTTGCCCTCAGCGTCGAATCGCAGCGCGTGACCCTCCGGCGTCTCGTCGAAGTCGACCGCCGTGGTGGGATCGCCGACGTGGAGGTACAGCACGTCCGCGTCCGAGTCGTACTCGACCCGGTCAAAGGTGATGTCGGCGATCGTCACGCTCATGGCTTCCTTCGCCGTCCGAATGCGGCGATGCTACGCCCGCTACTCGCGCGGTCTTCATCGGGCTTGCCCGGCCATGACCTCGGTCGGTTAGTGGGTCAGTTTGCCCCGGCGCCGGGGCCGTTGGTTCTCCGAATGTAGTGCCTGGCCAGCCAGAGCGTGAACAGAAGGAAGAGGGCCATGATGCCAATGCCGTTGACCCAACCGAGATCTCCCCCGAGGAGGGGGAGGGTGAGGATGAAAAGCACGACCATCGGTACGACGACCGTGCGACGCAGCAGCCGGTCGGACAAGGTCTCGACAACCGTGGAGAACCGGGCGAGCAGGTCGTAGTACATTCGCCAGAAGTTATCGCCGCTTCAGTTCAATACGGCGGAAATTCAAACTGACCCGCCGCCCTCGGTCGGCGACTCGACGGTTCGCAGGCTCTCCGCCTGCATACGGCCCAGCTCCGGATGCCGATCGACGATGCGCTCGCATTGCACGTCACGTCACGTTCATCGCCGCCCTGATCTCATCAGGATCGGGCCAACCGAAGGTCGCCGCGGCGATCCAAATGATGCTCAGGAGCGCTAGGTAACCGCCGCCGTACGGGCCGCTGGCGGATTCGAGCGGTGCAGGCATGCCCACCACGGTGTCGCCGCCCTGGACGGTCACGACGCGGTTGATCGAGGTGATCGACGGGTGCGTGATCGAACTCATGGAGCCGAACGTTGTGGTGTAGATGAAGGCGAAGGGATATTTCGTAACCCACTCGATTCGGTCCAGCCACGCTTCGTCGGCCTCGACAGCCATCAGTAGCGTGTTCGGCGGCATCACCACGGACTCGTCGCCCAGTAGACCCGCTATTTTCAACTTCATCTCCTCGGAAAGGAGGGAGCGCGGAATCGGGCCGCCCGGCTGAAGCAGCGGTCCGTACGGTTTCTCTCTCGGGACAATTTCGTTGACGAGCCGGTTCTCGGTCTTCTCGCGCTCGCGGTACTCGTCCTTCAGGAACCTCTTGATGCGATCGGCGCGCCCCTCCTCGGGCGCCAGCCACGCGAAGCCGATCGCGTACTCCGCGAGGCTCCTCGCCAGCACTTCGGCGCGGACGCGCCCGCGCGGGGGCGGAAAGGCCATGATCCCTTCGAAGAGATCGGCGGCGATGGCGACGAGCGCCGGCCCGATGATCTCCCAATCCTCGAAGTTGCCGTCGGTCTCCACACGCCGCGGCACGACGCCGCGGCATAACGCGAGCAGCGCGTCGGTCCTCTTGATCGTCACCAGCGACACGGGCGAAGTATGGCTCTGAGCGGTCCTTCGGCCGGCGGCGTTTTCGATTCTCTCCATAGGCCAAGTGCAACCGACGGCGCCTGACGTCGCGAAGGACACGCCTTCGTCGGGTCTGCAAAGCCGTTTACACCGGTTCGATTCTGGTAGGCGCCTTTTTCGTCTGAGCAGGGATTTTGGCTCTGCAGAGCCGTTTGAGCGCCTAATTCGGCTGCGCGCTTGTCCGGCTTAATCCGGCTATTTGCGTGTGAGACCGGCGCACGACTGGCGCACGGGTCCCAGTCCAGGTGCTTGGTTTCTACGGCGAGGCGATCGTATGAAGACCTGACTTCGGACGCCAACGGAGGTCAGGACACTTCTCCTTCGGTTGCCCATCCCGAATCCCATACCGAGTCGGTACCTTTCCCGGGCATGGAGAGCACGACGAAAGCTGGCGCGGGAGACCGATCCACGCGGCCCCGGCATCACCTCCGCTGGATCGCCGCCGTCCTTCTCGTCGTCTTCATCGCGGGCGGCATTCCTCTCACGCAACAGGGAGGCGACGGCGGCGGACCGCTGAACGCGATGGCGAAGGCCGCCGAGGTCACCCAGAGTGAGCCCGGCGGGCACATCGTGGTCCACGGGCTCATCGTCAAGCCGGGCGAGCCGAACCCCTTGCCCCTGACGGGCAGGATGGTCTACGACAGCGAAGACCGCACCCGCGGATACATGACGGTGCCGGATCCCAAGACCGGTGGCAAGGTCAAATTCTTGATGGCGGCCGCCGGGACCCATATCTACATCAGCTCCGAACTGCTCGGATCACTCCCCGGCGGGCGCAAGTGGATGGGCCTGGACTTCCGCTCGACCCCTGGATCCAGCTCCACGGTCGGCGCCAACGACAGCGCGGAGCAGGGGTTCAAGATGCTCGAAGAAGCGGGTGATGTGAGAAAGGTCGGAGAGGAAAGGGTCCTCGGAGTGGAGACAACTCATTACCGCGGCACCTTGAACCATTCGGATGGCGAAAGCTCAGGTGGACATCCGCAGATCGAAGGGTGGATCGATGGCCAGGAACGAGTCCGGCGCGTGAGGATCGTCGGGTCGCCTTCGCGATCGAACCTCGACATGACGATGGACTTTTTCGACTTCGGCAAGGTGCCTCCGATCACGATGCCCGACCCAAGTGAAGTATTCGACGCCACGTCGTTGGTCGAAGACGAAGCGGGTTCCGCAACCGGCTGATACCGCCGAGTGCGGTTCGTGGCGAACGGTCAGTTCGGGGTTCCTGCCGATGGCGGCCTACCTGGTGAAGGAATCCCGTCCGATGATCTGAGGCGGGGTCGCGGGGCTGAACTTGATCGGAGTGGTCGTCCTGATCGTAGTCACCTGGCCGGTGAGTTGGCGACCAGGAACTGGGTCAGCTGTTCGAGTTCTTCTTCGCTCAGGGTCTGGCCGTAGGTGGTCGGCATGATGCCGCCCGAATAGCCTTCGGCGATCTCGGCTTCGGGATTGACGATCATTTCTTCGATCGCTTCCGCGTTGTCATCGGGGGCGAGGTATTCGTTCAGGTTGGGGCCGATCGTGCCGGTGGTGCCGGCGGCGGCGAAGGTGTGGCAGTTGCCGCAGCCGGGGGCGATGAAGACCTGTGCGCCGGGTTCGGTCGACCCCGGCCCGCCGGTTTCTTCGGCGGCGGATGAGGATCCGCCCCCACCGGTGAAGTGCCCGAGCAGGAAGCCGGCCCCGGCGGCGAGGATCACGGAGACGACGATGCCGACCAAGGCGATCGTCATCCAGATGCTGGTCGAGGAACGCTTGCCGTCCTTCATCGGACGATCATCAGCGGGGGCTGCCGCCCACGCATCGGGGTTATGCCGCACGCATTTCGGGGGGATAGCGCGGATGGCGGCGGCCCCGAACGCGGCGACGATCGGAGTCCACGTCAGCCTCGAGCCGAAGGCCTGGGATGAAGCCAAGAGTCGTCATCGTCGGAGGAGGGGTGGCGGCGCTGGAGGCGACGCTCGTCATCGGAGATCTGCTGGGTGAGCGGGCGAACGTCGAGATCCACTCGACCCGACAGGACTTCGTCTACCGCCCGCACTCGGTGGGCATGCCATTCGGGACCGCGGTGAAAACCTATGACCTCCCGGCGCTGGCGGGGCGCTGCGGCGCCGAGTTCCATCCCGACAACATCATGTCGGTGGACGACTCGGCCCGGCTTGCGACCACGTTCCACGGTACCTCCATCCCCTACGACCATCTTCTCTTCGCCGCCGGAGCCTCGCGCCGGTGGCCGATCTCCGGGGCCACGACCTTCTGGGGGATCGGGGAAGCCGCGGACATCGAAGAGATCATCGGTCGCTTCAAGACCGGCCGGATCCGCCGCGCCGCCTTCACGATGCCGAGCGTCGGCGACTGGTCGCTGCCGATGTACGAGCTGGCCCTGCTGACCGACGCCGAGCTCTCGCGAGCGGGCGTCGCCGACTACGAGCTGACCGTCGTCACTCCCGAGGACCGTCCCCTGCAGCTGTTCGGGACCCACGTCGGCGATGCCGTCGCGAGCCTGCTCGACCGGAGAGGGATCGAGGTGATCGCCGGAGCCCACCCGACCAGCTTCGAAGGCGGCAGGCTGCAGGTGGCGCCGGACGCGAGCTTGGAGTTCGACGAGGTGATCAGCCTTCCCCGCATCGAGGCTCAGGCCGCGGGCGGGTTCATTCACGACTCAGGGGGCTTCATCCGGATCGACGAGCACTGCCGTGCCCTCCACTGCGAGCGAACTTACGCCGCCGGCGACATCACCAGCTTCCCTGTCAAGCAGGGCGGTATCGCCGCCCAGCAGGCCGATGTCGCCGCGGAAGCGATCGCCGCCGAGCTTGGCGTCCCGATCGCGCCGAGCCCGTTCGACCCGATCCTACGCGGCGTTCTCTGGACCGGCCACGAGCCGCTCTACCTCCAGCATCGACTGGCCGGAGAAGACGACGGCGGATCGGTCGTCTCGACCGATCCGCCCTGGGACGGAGGTGGGGACAAGATCGTCGCGAGGCGGCTTACCTCGTTTCTCGCGGAGGTCGATGCCGAGCACGACCTCGAGCTCCGCCACTGAGGAGGCCGGGCGGCCGCGGCGGATGCGGGCGCTCGCCGCCGGCGGGCACGACCGATCATGCTGTCGGCGATGAGCGAGGAGGCGACCGGGTTCGAGCAGCACCGCTACGTGCCGCCACCCGATGCGGTGGAGGTCATCGTCGTGCGGCACGGGGCCTCTGTGGCGGCGCTCCCGGGGAAGCGCTTCCCCCTCGTCGACGGGCAGGGCGACCCGGCACTCTCGGAGGTCGGACGCGGGCAGGCACGATCGGTCGCCCGTGAGCTGGCCGACGAGCGCTTCTCCGGGATGTTCGTGTCGAACCTGCGGCGGACGCAGGAAACCGCCGCGCCGCTCGCCGAGGCAAACGGGTCGGAGCCGACGGTGCTGCCCGGCCTACGGGAGATCTTCCTTGGCGACCTGGAGGGCGGGGAGTACCGGATCAAGGTCGCCGAAGGCGATCCGCTCGTTGCCGAGATCGCCGCGCAAGAACGTTGGGACGTGATCCCGGGCGCCGAGTCCCTCGCCGACTTCGAGAGTCGGCTGCGCTCCGCGATCGAGACGATCGTGAGCTCGGTGCCGGCAGGCACGGTCGCCGTGGCCGTCGCCCATGGCGCCGTGATCGGCCAGCTCTGCGCGATGGCCAGTGGGAGCCGCCCCTTCGCTTTCATCCACGCCGACAACGGCTCGATCTCCCGCCTGGTCGTCCACGAAGACGGCCGCTGGCTTCTGCGCAGCTTCAACGAGACGCGCCACCTGGACGAGCCGACCGGCCCCGTCGGCTGAGCAATCAGGGTAGGCGCTTGCCGTAGTAGTACGGCGCCGGGTTGTCCTCGCAGGCGATCCCATCGTGGTCGGCGTCAAGGCGGTCGGGGAGCGTAGGTGTCAAAATCGGGTCGGTCTTAGTCGTCGTCTTCGATCGAGACGATGTGGTGGGCGTTGATATAGACCATCTTGTCCTCGCCGGCCAACTTCAGGTCGACGATCGGGATCGCGCGGCCGCCGACGCGGACGATTTCTTCGTCGGCTTTCTTTGCCCTCACCTCGACCTCGAACTTCCGTTTGTCGGTGGTGCGGATGATCGCCATGGAAGCCGTGTACCCGGTGGCGAAGGTCGCTAGTCGCAGGGGGTCTTCAGCATCGTCGGTTCGGTCGGCACGTAGTCGGCCTGCTTCGGCAGGTGGGCCATCACCTCGGTGTAGTACCGGGCGCCTTTGCAGGTCTTCGGCGCCGAGGCGGTGATGCTTCCGGAGTAGGTGTCGACCAGGCCGTTCGCCGGGTGCTGGGAGATCGTGCCGAAGGCGGTCGTCTTCGCGTCGCCCCAGCCGTGCCAGTCGAGCCTCGTCGCGGTCATGTCGCCGTCGCCGCCGAATCCGTAGCTCGCCGGCTTGACGAAGTTGCGGCCGGTGACGTCGGGGAGGTAGGTGGTTCCGGCGCCCTGCTGCGATTTGCGCATCACCGTCTGCCGGACGCTGCTCGAGCTGCTACCGCCGCCGCAGGACGCGAGGACGATGGCGAGCGCGAGCGCCGCCACGAGGACCGGGAGGAGGCGCCTCACCGTCACAGCTTGAGCAGCCGTGCCTTCTCGGCGGCGAACTCCTCGTCGGTGAGGATGCCCTTTTCGTGCAGGGTCGCGAGCCGTTCGAGGCTCGAAAGGCGGGCGTCTTCCTCCTGCATCGCCTCGGCGCGGGAGGGCGGCGGAGGCGCCGCGGGAGTCTCGTCGGCGCGCCCACGGCCGCGTCCCCCCGGCCGGCGCAGGTCCGGGATCCCGATGCCGGAGGGGCGTTTGACCTCGGGCATCTTCACGTCCGGCCGTTTGACGTCGGGAAGTTTGATCTTCGAGGCGCGCTCGCCGAGTTTCGCGTCGGTGACCGCCTTGTCGATGGCGGCGCGCGTCGGTGCCAGTACCTCGCCGAACGTCAGCCCGGGGAACTCCTCCGCGGTCTGTTTGCTCAGCTCATGCAGGCCGAAGGCGGCCATGATCCCGAGCACCACCACGGTGAGGAAGGTCCGCAGCCCGACACCCGAGGCACTCAGCAGGTAGATGGCAAGGATCAGCACCAGGCCGCCGTAGCAATAGGGCAGGTATCGATCGAGCGCCGGGGCGACGACGCGCCGCGTGCCCTTCGCCGCGCCGGTCGGCGAGGACAGCCACCCGGCCGCCACGAAGAAGACGCCGACGATGATGATCGTGGTCGCGATCGAGACCATCAGCGAGGTCCCGATCGACCAGGCCGCTTCGACGGCCGGCTTGATGTTCTCCTGTTTCACCAGTTGGTCGACGACGATTCCGCCGGCGACCTGCCGCAGCACCAGCACCAACAAGGCGGCGACGATCAGCGCGACGCCACTGAAGAGGACGGTGATCCAGCGGCCACCCTCGGTCAGGTAGATCGCCAGGCCGAAGACGAGGAGGGTGAGGATCGAGAACAGCAGGGCCAGGCCTTTGATCGCGATCACGATGTCCTGCGCCGTCTTCAGCTGTTCGGATTTGAGGATCGTGATCTGACCCGCGTCCGGCGGCAGCTGTTCGGCGAGGCTCTTGCCCAACCCGACCTGCCCGGCGAGGTTGGTCAGGAGGCTGCCGAGGTTCAGCTTCACTTCCCCGTTTGCCGTATCGACCGATTCTTTCTTGTTTTCCAGCACCGCCATCAGCTGTTCGTGGGCGGTCCGATTGGCGGTTTCCCACAGCGATTGAGCGGTCCCCGTTTCGAGGATCTTTTCGACCCCCGGGACGGCCACCTGTCGTAGCCCGGTCGCCGCCGGCCCGGCCAGTTCCTTCGCCTTGCCCGGCAGTTCTTCGAGGACTTCTTCGACTTTTTTTTCGACGTCGACGTTTTCGTAGAGCTGTTCCACCATGTATTCGCCGAGCGCCGTGCGGATCGTCTGGTTGCGGATCAGGTGGCCCGAGGTATTCGTCCACTCACCGGTGTCAAGCGCCTGGCGCTCGACCCAGATGGCGAAGACGCTGAGGAAGGCGAACAGCGCGCCGAGCACCAGGAGGGCTTTGACGGTCCTCCGTCGCCAGGGCTTCATCGGGGTGATGGTATACGTGGCACATGCGGCTGGAGGGGATCCACCACATCACCGCGATCACGGAGAACGCCCAGCGCAACGTCGACTTCTATGCCGGCGTGATGGGTCTGCGGCTGGTCAAGAAGACGGTCAACCAGGACAACCCGACCGTCTACCACCTGTTCTTCGCCGACGAGGCGGGCGACCCCGGCGCCGACCTCACCTTCTTCGAGTATCCCGGCGCGGCTCCGGGCCGGGCGGGGGTCGGGATGGTGCACCGCATCGTCTGGCGGGTCGGGGGGCCGGAGGCGCTCGACTTCTGGGAGGGACGCCTGGGCGCGCTAGGGATCGAACATCGTCGTGAAGGCGACGGCCTCCACTTCGCGGACCCCGAGGGCCTCGATCACGAGCTCCTCGTCGCCGACGTCCCCGACGCGCCGCTGATCGCCGACCACCCGGAGATTCCCCGCGAGCTGGCCCTGCAGGGCTTCCACGCGGTGCGCGCCTACGCGGCGGCGCCCGACGCCAGCACGGCCGTCCTGGAGGCGCTCGAGTTCGGGGCCACCGAGGCAGGCTGGGAGGCCCGCGGCGCCGAGCGCGGCGGTCTCTACATCTACGACCCGCCGCCCGAGGGCCGTCCCGTCCAGGGCGCGGGCTCGGTCCACCACGTCGCCTGGGCGTGCGCTCCCGAGGAGCACCTGGCCTGGCGCGACAAGGCGATCTCCGCCGGCGCTCATCCGACCAAGGAGATCGATCGCTTCTACTTCAAGTCGATCTACTTCCGCGAGCCCAGCGGCGTCCTCTTCGAGATCGCCACGCTCGGGCCCGGATTCACCGTCGACGAGCCGCTCGAGCACCTGGGGGAGAAGCTCTCCCTGCCGCCTGCCTTCGAGCATCTGCGCGACGAGGTGGAACCGAAGCTCCGCCCGGTGGTCAATCCGCGCGCGGAGGTGCGGTAGGGGCGTCAGTCCGAGGGGCCGGTGCCCCGGCTGTCTCATGGAGGTCCTGGCAGGTTGTGACCTCCATGAGACGCCCAGGGCGGAGGGAGTGCGTGTTCCCGGAGTTGTGCAAAACGCACGGAAGCGTGGACTTCCCGACATCTCCCGCACGTCTCCCGGGACGGCGTCGCACCGCCTTCCAGGGCCGTGGACGGGACGGCCGCTCTTGCCGCAAGCCCTCGCGTCCCCTTTCCCGTCCCATCGGCACCCCCGCACCAAACCCGCGTAACCAGCACCGGGGACCCGTGTAGCCGACAGCGTGATCCCCGACGAGCGCCTCGAGGCGCTGCACGCCTATACCCGCAAGCACAGCGTCAACTGGCCGCTCTACGTGGTCATCCGGCTGCTCTTCGTCCCCTTCTTCCTCGTCTACTTCCGGCTCTCGCGGACCGGGCGGAAATACGCCCGCCACGTCGACGGCGGCCTGATCGTCGCCGCCAACCACCGCAGCTTCCTCGATCCCTTTGTGGTCGGCGCCTGCCTGCCCTGGCGGCGGCCGATGAACTACGTCGCCAAGGTCGAGCTCTTCCAGAAGCCGCTCCAGGCCTGGTTCCTCTCGCGCCTGGGCGCCTTCCCGATCCGTCGTGGCGAATCCGACGAAGAGGCGATGCTGACCGCGCGGATGGTGGTCGAACGGGGTGGGACGCTATGCATCTTCCCCGAGGGCACCCGCCATCGCAGCGGCAGCCTGGCCAATCCGAAGCGCGGCGTCGGCCGCCTGGCACTGCAGACCGGCGCGCCGATCCTGCCGACTGCGGTGATCGGCACCGAACAGGTGCGCCGCGGCTGGCGGATCCGCCCGCGCAAGGTGAAGGTCCGCTGCGGTCGCGCGATGACCTTCCCCCAGTCCGAGGAGCCCTCGACCGCGCTGGCCGAAACCGTCACGACGCGGATCTGGCCCAACGTCCTGTTGCAGTGGGAAGACCTCGGCGGCCTGCCGCCGATGCGACGGGCTGCCGTCATCGGCGCGGGGAGCTGGGGGACGGCGGTCGCCGTGCTGCTCGCTCGCGGTGGGCTCGAGGTCCAGCTCGGCGCCCGCACCCCGGCGAGCGCGGCTGAACTGGTCGAGGCCGGCGAGAACAAGCGTTATCTGCCTGGCGTCCCGCTGCCGGAGACGATCGACGTGCGCCCGGCGAGCGGGATCGAGCTGACCGGCCTCGACCTGATCGTCCTCGCGATCCCATCCAAATCCCTGCCCGCCGCGGTCGGTTCGATCGCCGATCGGGCCGGGGAACGCTCCTCGATCCTGCTCCTGACCAAGGGCCTGATCGCCCCGCAGGGCCAGCTGCCGTCCGAGTACGTCGGCGAACGGGTGCGGGCGCGGGCACTCGCCTCGCTCGGCGGGCCGGCCCACGCCGCCGAGGCGGTTTCCGGGTCCGCGGCGTTGGTGCTCGGCTCGGCCGATCCGGACCTGCGGGCGCAGCTCGGCGAGGTCTTCAAACGCGCCGGGCTGGTCTGCGAGCGCACCGCCGACGTGGTCGGGGTGGAGATGGCCGGAGCGGCCAAGAACGCCGCCGCCCTGGCCGCCGCGGCGGCCGAGCCGCACGGGCTGAACGCGGCGGGGATCGCGGTCGCCGAGATCTGGCGCGAGTGCATCGCCTGCGGGGTCGCCCACGGGGCCGACCCGGAGACGTTCGCCGGGTTGGCCGGGGTCGGTGATCTGACCGCCTCGATGTTGGCGCCGACGGGGCGCAACCGGCGCGCGGGCGAGCTGCTCGGCGCGGGCACTCCGGCGGAGGAGATCCCGGCGATCATCGGGCAGGCCTCCGAGGGGCTCGACACGACCCCGCTGCTGGCCGACGCGATCGCCGCCTCCGGTGTCCACGGCGAGGCGCTCGAGGGCCTGGCGAAGCTGATCCGTGGCGAAGTCGCCTGCGAGGACTGGGTGGCCGGGCTGCGCAGCGCCGAGCGGGCGAGGCAGGCGGCATGAGTTGCAGGCCCGGCGCTCATCTAATCTGGGTCGGTGAGCGGCCCCGAGGAGAACGTCGAGCCGGCGCAGTTGGCCCCGGCGAAGAAGGCGGAGCTCGACCGCGCCTTCGAGGACTTCTACCGGGCCCACCTGCGCGACGTCTATTCCTACGCCTACTACCGGGTGGGGAACCACCACGACGCCGAGGACCTCACCGAGCAGGCGTTCCTGCAGGCCTACCGGCACTTCGACCGGGCGCGCCGCGAGTCCGACGGCCGGCCGCTGCGGCCGTGGCTGATCCGCATCGCCCACAACCTGGCCTCGAACTACTACCGGGACCGCTCGCGGCGGCCGCAGACGCCACTCGACAGCGCCGACCCGATCGCGGCGCGCCACGACACCGAGGACCTGGTCGCCGGGCGGGAGGAGCTGCGGCAGGTGATGGCGAACCTGGAACATCTCTCCGACGACCGTCGCGAGGCCCTGATCATGCGCTTCGCGCTGGGCATGGACAATCGCGAGATCGCGCGGGCGCTGGGTCGCTCCGACGGGGCGACCAAGGTCCTGATCCACAGGGCGATCAAACAGCTGCAGGAGGAGATGGGCGGCGATGACACCGACGGGTGAGCAGGGCGAGTCGACCTGGGACGTCGAGGCGCTCCTCAGCGACGCGCTGCGGCCGATCGACCCGCCGGAGCGGCTCTCCGGGCGGATCGAGGACACCTTCACGGCGCTCTCGGCGGCCGCCGCGTCGGAGCTCTCCGACTGGGCCGAGGAGCTGACCGATTCCGAGATGCGGGCGCTGCGCGACCCGCGCAACTGGGTGCGGCCGGTGGTCGCGGTCGGCGTCGGCGGGGTCGCGACCGGGGCCCTCGTCCTGTTCGAGCTGCGCCGCCGGGGCAAGCAGGAGGCAAACGGCCTGAAGGGCCTAGCCGCCGGCGTCCGCGACCGGTTCTAGGCGTCGCGGCGTCCCCGCGCCCGCCAGCAGTCCGAGGATCCCGAGCGTCAGGTTCAGCGCTTCGTTCGCGCCCGCGGCGGGGAGGAAGCCGAGGATCGCGCCTCCGGGCTCGAGTGAGAGTCCCCAGACACCGAGGACGGTCAGCAGGAGGCCGGCGCCGAGCGCGTAGGAGCGCGAGAACGACCCCGCGGTGAGGAGCCCGAGCGCCCCCAGCGCAGCCCAGAGAAGGTTCAGCCAGGCGTTGGTGCGCAGCAGGCCCAGGGTGTGGTCGAGGGTTCCCGGGGAGCCGAACTCGGAGCCGTAGAAGAAGCCCGCGATGCCGAGGACGACCAGCAGCGCGCCGACCGCGGTCGCGTACAGTCGGGCGGGGCTGGGGGGCTCCATCGGCCGCGATTGTAGGCTCCTCTGCTCGTGGCACAGACTTGCTACCGCCATCCGAACCGCGAGACCGGCGTCTCCTGCTCTTCCTGTGGGCGCCCGATCTGCCCAGAGTGCATGACGCCGACCCCGGTCGGCATGCGCTGCCCGGAGTGCTCCAACCAGCGGACCCGGGTGGTCCGCAACCCGACCGGGACGCCGACCGCGCTCTCGGCCGGCGGCTTCCCGGCGACGGTGGTGCTGATCGCGATCAACGTGATCGTCTACCTGATCGAGGTCGTCCACGGCTCCGGCGGCTTCTCGATCGGCATCGGGACCGCCTACGACCTCGGCGCCCTCTGGGGCCCGGCGGTCCACGAAAACGGCGAGTGGTGGCGGACGATCACCTCCGGCTTCGTCCACTTCAGCATTCTCCACATCGCCTTCAACATGTACCTGCTGTTCATCCTGGGACGGCTGCTGGAGCCCTCGATCGGCACGCTGCGCTTCGTCGTCCTCTATTTCGCCTCGCTCCTGGCGGGCTCGTTCCTGGCCCTCTGGTTCACGCCGGATTCGGTCAGCGCCGGTGCCTCGGGCGCGATCTTCGGCCTCATCGGCGCCGCCTTCGTGATCGCCCGGGGACGCAAACTGGACGCGATCGCCGGCCAGATCGGGATCCTCATCGTGATCAACCTCGTCTTCACCTTCGCCGACCGGGGCGTCAGTCTGGGTGCCCACCTCGGCGGCCTCGTCGCCGGCGTCCTCTGCGGCCTCCTGATCATCGCCGGCGAGCAAGGCCGCTACGGCCGCAATCTCAGCCGCGACAAACGGGTGGCCTTCGAGGTCGCCGCGATGGCCGCCCTGGGAGTGCTCAGCTTCGTCCTGGCGTTGGTGGCGGCGGGGTGGGGCGCGCCGTACTTCGTGGGCTGAGGCTTCGGGCGGGGCCCGACGGAACCATCGTGGAACTCCACGCAAACCGACAGAAGGCGCGAGGAGTGTGGAGGCAGACGTCTTCGTCAGTGGTGCGCACTCCAGGACACCGCACCTCGGTCGGCCGCAAGCCTACGCCTGTGCCGTCCTTGGCGCCGGACTCCGCAGCAACGTAAAAGGCGTGTTTCCCGGCGGATCCATCAGGTCGGGGTGGAGGAGGTGGCCGAGAAGCTCGACGCCGTCGACGAGGCGGGGGCCGGGATCGCTGAAGCCGGATTGGGCGGCGACGGCGTAGACGCGGGCCGCGCCGAGGGATTCGATGTGCTCCCAGACCTCCATCGCCTTCGCCTGGACGTCCTCGAGGTAGCCCTCGACCATGACGATCACGATCTCGGGACGGAGGCCTGCGAGCTCGCCCCAGGAGACCTCGGCCGGCCTCAGGCCGGGAGATCCGGCGACGTCCTCGCCACCGCCGATCGAGATCATCTCGGGGACCCAGAGCCCGGCGACGCGGACCGGGTCGTAGAGGCGCTCGAGCGCGATCACGCGCGGCACGGTGGCGCCGGCGACGGCGGCCCGGACCGTCGCCAGGCGTCCCTCCAGTTCCCCGCGAAGCTCGTGAGCCTCCTCGCCGGTGCCGGTGGCCTCGCCGAGGTGGACGACCTCTTCGAGCATCTCGCTGAGCGTTGCGACTTTCATCGTTCCACCCGCAATATGCCGGCTCCCCGTTGATCCGCGGGTCGGCCGGCTATATTGGGTAGGCCGAATGGCCGCTGACGACGTCCCAGCCCGAAGTACCGGGGCACATCTTCGATGAGCATCCTGCTGCTCGTCATCCTCATGCTGTTGATCGCGGTCAACGGCTTCTTCGTCGCGGCGGAGTTCGCGGTCGTGCGCTCGCGTCGTGCCCGTCTGGAGCAGATGCGCGACGACGGGGTCCGCGGAGCCGCCCGGGCACTCGACCAGCTCGATCGAGTCGACGAGTTCGTCGCCACCAGCCAGGTGGGCATCACGCTGGCCTCGCTGGGCATCGGCTTCCTCGGCGAGCCCGCCCTGGCAACTCTGCTGGAGCCGATCTTCGGCTTCGCCAGCCACGCCGTCGCACTCGCACTCGCGATCGCCCTGTCCTTCATCATCGTCACCTTCCTGCACGTGATCCTCGGCGAGCAGTCGCCGAAGATGATCGCCATCGGCCGCGCCGAGCCGACCCTGATCAGGGTCACCGGGCCGCTGATCTTCCTCGGCCGGGTGCTGCATCCGTTGATCGTCGCCACCAACGCGCCCGCCAACTTCATCGTCCACCGGATCCTCCGGATCAACGTCGAGGACGTCGAGGAGACCTCGCCGGAGGAGCTCCGCCTGATCATCGCCCGCGGCGCCAAACAGGGGGGCCTCGACCCCGACGCGGCAGGCCACCTGGCGGGCGTCTTCCACCTGCACGAACAGGAGGCGCGCGAGGTGATGACGCCGATCCCGGCGGTCGTCACCGTCGACGCCGACGAGACGGTCGAGGCGGCCCTGCGGCGCTGCGTCACCTCGGGCCACACCCGCCTCGTCGTGATCGAGGACGACAACCCCGACCGCGTCCGCGGCGTGATCCACAACAACAGCCTCGCCCGCGTCTACATGAACGAGGGGCCAGACGCGCCGATCGAGTCGGTGATCCGCGACGCCCTGATCGTCCCCGAGACGCGCCCGATCGACGACCTCCTGCACGACCTCCAGGTGCAGCGGACCTCGCTGTCGGTGGTCGTCGACGAGTACGGCCGCACCGTCGGCATCGTCACGGTCGAGGACATCCTCGAGGAGGTCGTCGGCGAGATCGAGGACGAGACCGATCCGCGCGCGACCGAGGTCCGCCGGCTCACCAACGGCGATTGGTTCGTGCGCGGGCACGTCAGCCTCGGCGACCTCGAGGACGCCGGCATCGACCTGCCCGGCGCCGACTCCGACACCTACAACTCGGTCGGCGGGTACGTCTTCGGCGAGCTCGGGCGGCTGCCCAAACGCGGCGACTCGATCACCGTCGACGGCTACACGGTGCGGGTCGAGGCGGTGCGGGAGAACCGGATCGAGGCGGTCCGGATCAGCCACTCCGGCGACGGCTCCTCCAATTCTTCCGTCCGTTCGGACGCCTAGCTTCTCCGGGCAACCCGCGTCCCGCTCAAGCTGGAGGTGCCCCCATGTGGGTTGTACGCCTGACCGACAAGCAGCTCGAGGTGTTGAGGGCGCTGCTGCGCTCGGAGGAGCACCTCGGTCCCGCGCTCAGAGGCTCGATCGAGGCTCTCGAGCTGGCCCGTTGGGACGATCTGCCCGACGCAGAGTTGCCCTGGGACGAGATCGAGACCATCGCCCGCCGCCAGAACATCTCGGCGGCGGACGTGATCTGGGATCTCTCCGGAAGAGGGAGGACGGCGAACGCCGAGTAGCCGACCCGCGCCGTGCGCCCCTTTCCCGATCCGCTCAGTCGTAGCTGTAGAAGCCTGCGCCGGACTTCCGGCCGAGCTTCTCTTCACCGATCATCTCGACGAGCAGACCCGGTGGTTTGTGGGCCTGGTCACCGGAGTCGGCGAACAAGGCATCGCCGATAGCCTCGGCGACGTCGAGCCCGACGAAGTCGAGCAGCGCCAACGGGCCCATCGGATGGGCCGCGCCGAGCTTCATGCAGGTGTCGACCTCGCCCGCCTCCATGCCGGTGCGCTCCATCAACCGCACGCCGTCGAAGAGGTAGGGGAAGAGGAGGCGGTTGACGACGAAGCCCGCCTGGTCGGGGACCTCGACCGCGGTCTTGCCGAGCGCCGCGCACCAGGCCATCGCCCGCTCGCGGGCGGACCCGGCGCCGTCGGGGATGCAGACCTCGATCAGGGCCATCCGCGGCACCGGGTTGAAGACGTGGAGGCCGTAGAGCCGAGGCACCCCGGCCTTCCCGGCGATGTCGCCGACGCCGAGGGAGGAGGTGGTGGTCGCCAGGTCGGCGTTCGGGCATGCCTCATCGAGCGATTTGACCAGCTCGGCCTTGGCGTCCAGCTCCTCGACGATCGCCTCGACGACGACGTCGCAGTCGGCAAGGTCCTTCGGATCGGTCGTCACCCGCAGGCGCGAGGGATCGGCGCCCTCGAGCTTCGCGCAGGCGGCGACGATCTTCTCCTCGGCCCGCCAAGCCGAGGCCTCCGACCGGGCCAGCACGATCGTGTCGGCAGTAGTGGTCGAGACCGCGGCGAGGCCGGTGGCGATGGCGCCGCTCCCCGCGATCCCCGGATTTTCGTACCCCTTCGAGTCGCTCATCGGCCGGTTTCCTATCAAGGTTTTTCGCCCGGCGCGGTGCGGTTGACCGACCCGTCAATCAGGTGGAATATCGTTCTTCGGAACCCCTCCTACATTTTGAGGTGGGCAAAACTTCGAGCACGGAGGACGACTGATGGCAGACGGCAAAGGCAAGCTCGGCGGGCGTGAGGTAGTGATCGTCGAGGCGGTGCGTACCCCGGTCGGTCGCGGTCATCCGGAGAAGGGCTATTACAAGGACCTTCATCCCTCGAACCTCCTCGCCAAGACCTACTCGGAGCTGATCGACCGCTCCGGGATCGACCCCGCAGAGGTCGGTGACGTGATCGCCGGCTGCGTCCAGCAGTGGGGCGAGCAGTCGATCAACATCGGCCGCAACGCCTGGCTCGAGGCGGGCCTGCCCCAGGAGGTCCCGGCGACCACCGTCGACCGCCAGTGCGGCTCCGCCCAGCAGGGCGTCAACTTCGCCGCGGCCCTGATCGCCGCGGGCGTCCACGACGTCGCGATCGGCAGCGGGGTCGAGCACATGGGGAAAAACTCCTTCGCCAAAGCCGGCGAGATGATGGGCGAGTACGGCTTCGCCTACTCCAAGGAGTTGATGGAGCGCTACGACCTGATCCCGCAAGGCCTTTCGGCGGAAATGATCGCCGACAAGTGGGAGATCCCGCGCTCGGAGATGGACGAACTCGGCCTGCGCTCCCAGCAACTGGCCAAACAGGCTACCGAGGAGGGCCGCTTCGAGCGGGAGATCATCCCGTTCCAGGTGAATGGCGACACCTACGTCACCGACCAGGGCCTGCGCGAGACGACGCTCGAGGGGCTCGCTGCGCTTCGGCCGGCCTTCAAGGAGGACGGCAAGATCACCGCGGGGAACTCCTCCCAGGTCTCCGACGGCGCCGCCGCGGTGTTGCTGATGGCGCGTGAGAAGGCCGACGAGCTGGGCCTGAAGCCGCGTGCGCGGATCTACGACATCACCACGGTCGGGGTCGATCCGGTGATCATGCTGACCGGCCCGATCCCCGCGACGCGCAAGCTCCTCGAGCGCAACGGGATGACGATCTCAGACATCGACCTGATCGAGATCAACGAGGCCTTTGCCTCGGTCGTCGCCGCCTGGCAGCGGGAGATCGAACCCGACATGGACCGCGTCAACGTCAACGGCGGGGCGATCGCCCTCGGCCACCCGCTCGGCTCGACCGGCGGCCGGCTGATCACCACCCTGCTCCACGAGATGGAGCGCTCCGACAAGGAGATGGGGCTGGTGACGATGTGTTGCGGCGGCGGTCTCGGGACCGGGACGCTGATCCAGCGGGTCTGATCCGAGCCCTCTCGGGACGCGTAGGGACCGGCGAGGACGCTAGCTTGGCGTCCTCGTCCGGACTCCCTATTCGAGAGGATTTCCTTTGTATATGCGCAGAATCGCCGCGCTCGTCTTCGCCCTGCTGGCGCTCGGCCTCGTAGCCGCCGGCTGCGGTGGCGGCGGCGACAGCACCGGTGCCAGCAGCAGTACCGACACCACCGGTGGCGAAACGACCGACGGTTCGACCGAATCAAGTGGCCCAGCGCCGACCAAGGCCGCCTTCATCAAGGAAGCCGACAAAGTCTGCAGCAAAGCCGAACTGAAACTGAGCGAAGAAGTCCTCGAATTCGCCAAAGAAAACGGCATCGACATCGAAAAAGAAGAAGAACCGAGCGATGACCAGAAAACCGAAATCTACGAACAGATCGTGCTTCCGAACATCGCCAACCAGGCCAAGGAACTGGAAGCGCTGACGCCGCCGAAGGGCGACGAGGAGACGATCGAAGAACTCACCTCGACGCTCTCCGAAGAGGCCGAAAACGCCGATCCGTCGAACCTCGACGAAAACACCTTCGAGGACGCCTCCAAGATGGCGCAGGAATACGGCCTGCACAGCTGCGGGGCCTGAGCGCTCGCCCCTCCGTCCGCCGGCCGCCCAGCCAGTAGATATATGCTGGGCGGCCGATGGACCTGACGCTGTCACCATCGGAGGAGGGGTTCCGCGACGAGGTCGCGACCTGGCTGCGTGCCAACAACCCCGGCCCCGAACCGGAGGGCTCCCTCGACGAGGTGATGGCGTTCCGGCGCGAGTGGCAGCTGAAGCTGCACGCCGCCGGCTGGGCCGGGATCTCCTGGCCGAAGGAGTACGGCGGCCGAGGGGCCACCATGATCGAGCAGGCGATCTTCGTCGGCGAGGCCGCGGCCCAGGAAGCGCCGAGCCCGGCCAACGTGCTCGGCCTCGCGATGGGCGGCCCGGTCGTCATCGCCCACGGTACCGAGGAGCAGAAGGCGCGTTACCTGGAGCCGATCCTGACCGGCGAGGAGATCTGGTGCCAGGGGTTCTCGGAGCCCGAGTCGGGCTCCGACCTCGCCTCGCTGAAGACGCGCGCCGTGAAGGACGGCGACGAATGGGTAGTCACCGGCCAGAAGGTGTGGACCACGTTCGCCCAGTACGCGAAGTGGTGCATGCTCGTCGCCCGCACCGATCCCGACGCGCCCAAACATCAAGGCCTTACCTACTTCCTGATGGACATGGAGCAGGAGGGCGTCGAAGCCAAACCGCTTGTGCAGATCACCGGCGAGGGCGAGTTCAACGAGGTCTTCATCAGCGAGGCGCGGATCCCCGACGAGAACGTGGTCGGCGGGGTCGGCAACGGCTGGACCGTGGCGATCACGACGCTGATGAACGAGCGCGCCGGGCTCGCCTTCGGGGCGATCGCCGGGATTCAGAACAGCCTCGGCCGGCTGGCCGCGCTCGCCCGGGAAGTGCGTGAGGAGGGCGGCTCGACCGCCGCCGAGGACGCCTACTTCCGCCAGCGCATCGCCCAGCTCTTCATCGAGGCGGAGACGATGCGGTTGAACGCCTACCGCGGGCTGACCAAGACTATGGAGTCCGGCATCCCCGGCCCGGAGGGTTCGCTCGGCAAGTGGCAGTGGGCCGACATCAACCAGGATCTGACCGAGCTGGCGCTCGAGATCGAGGGGACCTGGGCGGCGCTCGGGCGCGGCTCCGACGGGGCGATCGCCAATGGCGCCTGGCAGTACAACTTCCTCCGCTCGCGGGCCAACTCGATCGAGGGCGGCACCACCGACATCCTCAAGAACATCATCGCCGAGCGGGTGCTCGGCCTGCCGCGGATGCGTTAGGAATGATGGAAGCGGGAGCGTTTTAGGGATGTACTTCGATCTCACCGACGAGCAGGAAGCGATCCGCTCGACCGCCCACGACTTCCTCGCCTCGCGCTTCAAATCGGAGCGGATGCGGGAAATCGCGGGGTCGGAGGACGGCACCGACGAGTCCGGCTGGAAGGAGATGGCCGAGCTCGGCTGGGCCGGGCTGGCGCTGCCGGAGGAGTGGGGTGGACAAGGCCTCGGCATCGTCGACCTCGCCGTGCTCTTCGAGGAGATGGGCTACGCGCTCGCACCGTCGCCGCTCTTCTCCAACACCGTGGTCGGCCTGGCCCTCGCCGGGAGCGCCTCCGACGAGCAGAAGGAGCGTTGGCTGCGCCCGCTCGCCGAGGGGACCGCGCGCGGGACCCAGGCGATGGTGGACGCCGGCTCGACCGGCACGCCGGGCGCCTACCCGATGAAGGACGAGGCCGATGGCGACGGGGTAGTCCTCACCGGCAAGAAGCAGCTGGTCGCCGACGCGGCCGGCGCCTCCTTCTTCCTCGTCGCGACGAGCGACGGCCGCCGCCACGTCGTCCCCGCCGACTCCGACGGCCTCACCGTCACTCCGGAGATCTCGATCGACCCTACGCGTCGCCTCTCCACGGTCACCTTCGCGGGCGTCCGCGTCCCGGCCGAGAACACGCTGCCAGGCCACGGTGCCGAGTTCCAGCGGGCCTACCTGCTCGGCGCGGTGGCGCTCGCCGCCGAGTCGACCGGGATCGCGCAGCGCACTCTCGACATGGCGGTCGCCTACGCCAAAGATCGCCAACAGTTCGGCCGCCCGATCGGCGCCTACCAGGCGGTCTCGCACCGGTGCGCGCAGATGCTGCTGGAGACCGAGAACTCGCGCTCGGCGGTCTACGGGGCGGCCTGGGCGGCCGATGCCGACCCCGACGCCTTCCCGCTCTCGGCCTCGATGGCGAAGGCGTATGCCTCCGACGCCGGCTGGCGCGTCCCCGACGCCTCGATCCAGGTGCATGGCGGCATCGGCTTCACCTGGGAGCACGACCTGCACTTCTTCCTCAAGCGGGGCCGGGCGAACGCCTCGCTGTACGGGGACGCGCGCTGGCACCGCGAGCAGGTGGCCAAGCGAGTCCTCATCCCCACTTGAGCGCGCTCCAGCGGATCTCGGTCGCCGCGATCGGCAACTCGATCGCCGACCTCGAGGCGGAGACGCTGCGCGCCGAGGCGGCCGGGATCGAGTGCGTCTGGGCGCCGGAACTCTTCCGCGCGGCCGACACCCAGGCCGCCTACCTGGCGGCGAAGACCGAGCGGATCGGGGTCGGCACCGGCATCACCTGGGCCTTCACCCGCAGCCCCTTCGTCCACGCGATCACCGCCCTGGACATCGACGAGATGTCGGGCGGACGTTTCCGCCTCGGCCTCGGCTCCGGCGTCAAGCGCCTGAACGAGACCTGGCACAACGCCGATTACGGTCGGCCCGCGCCGCACCTGCGCGAGGCGATCGAGGTCACCCGGCTGATCATGCGGCAGGCCGGCAAGGGCGAACCGATCCGCTACGAGGGCGACTACTACGACATCGAGATCAGGGGCTGGGTCCGTCCGCACCCGGTCGCCCGTGAGACGCCACCGCCGATCTACGTCGCCGCCCTGCAGGCCGGGATGTCGCGGATGGCGGGCGACGTGGGCGACGGCCTGATCGGCCATCCGATCCAGAGCCTGATGTGGATCGACGAGGTGGTCCTCCCCGGCTTCGAAGGGGGCCTATGGCGCTCCGGCCGCAGGCGCGAGGACTTCGACTACATCCCGACCGTCTGCTGCGCGATCGACGACGACGAGGGCCGCGCCCTCGACATGGCCCGCCGCACGATCGCCTTCTACGCCACGGTCAAGAGCTACGCGCCCCTCTGGGAGATGCATGGCTTCGAGTCCGCCGCCGCCGAGGCCGCCGAAGCTTTCCGCCGCGGCGACCTCGCCGCCGTCCCCGCCGCGATCCCCGACGAGATGGTCGAGGCCTACTGCGCAGCCGGCCCCCTCGACAAGGTCCGCGAACGCGTCGAGGCGACCGCGCAACGCGCCGACGGACTCTTCCTGACGCCGCCGACGTACTTCATCTCTCCCGAGGAGCTGAGCGAGTTCCAGGACCGGATCATCGACGCCTTCGGGCCGGCGGTCGCGGCGTAGCTCGGGGAGCCTGTGGCCGTGGCCGAGATGGCCCGGGGATCTGAGGAGAGGCGGCAGAGCGCCCAGAACTAGACCCCCCGATTCATCTCCCGCTGTACGTCCTCCTCGGTGATCCGGTTGCTCGGGCCATACGCCTTCCAGCCTTGGGCGACGATGCCGATGGCGGCGCCGAGCATCACCCATACCGGCCAGAAGTAGCCGCCTTCGCCGAGGGCCCAGATGACGACGGTGACCACGACGGCGAAAAGGCCTCCGGCGAGGACGCCTTTGAAGTCCTGCTTCATCTTCAGGCGCTGGATCGCGAGTTCGCGCGCGTCGTCGGGGGAGTCGACGCCTTGCTCTGGTGCGAGAGGAGTGTCCATGCCGCGATCGTAGCGGCGGCTTTGCGCTCAGTCCACGGGGAGCGCGGCGGCGAAGCTGGTGAATTCGTCCATGTCGGTGATCGCGGGACCGTGGCCGGGGAGGATCAGGGTGGGCTCCAGGGCCGCCAGCTTGCGGATCGAGCGGCGGTTCTCATCCGGGTCGTAGGTCATCTCGTCAGGCGGCTCGCGGACGCCGGGCATCAGGGTCAGGTAGCTCATGTTGCGGACCACGTCGCCGCAGATCGCCACCCGGTCGGAGTCGCGGAAGAAGATCACCTCACCCGGCGCGTGGCCGGGGGCGTGGATGACGCGGAAGCCGGCGACCTCGTCGCCCTCGTTCAGCACCCGGTCGACCTTGTGCGGCGGGCCGGTCCAGATCTTGTCGTAGATCCGGGGGAGGAGGGCCTTGCCGGAGCCGACCGGCGCCCGTCCCTCCATCGCGTCGACGTCGTCGGCGTGACACGCGAGCGGCACCTTGTGCGACTCGCACACCCACTTGGCACAGCCCTGATGGTCCGGGTGGACGTGGGTGAGGGCGACTTCGGCGATCTCGACGCCGACCAGGTCGCTGAAGATCCGCCGCCGGTCCCAGCGCCGTCCGGCGTCGATCAGCACGTTCTCCGCCAGGTAGACGTTGATCGTCGGCGCCGGCAACTCCTTGACGCGCCAGACACCGGAGGCCAGGCGCTTCATCGGCTCGGCCTAGTGCGCGATACCGAGCCCGTGGCGTGGCTCGCCGCTGTTGTCGGAGAGCTTCTGCAGGCGGGCGATCTGCCGTTCGCCTTCGAGGCGGACGGGGTGGCCGGCCGGGAAGGGCTCGATCAGCCGCGCGATCCGATTGCGGATCTGCAGCGCGAAGTGGGGGGTCGCCGGGCCCGCGAGGGCACGGATGTCCTCGACCGTGATGCCTTGCTCGCCGCCGAGCAGCTCTGGGTTCTCCGCCTCACTCATTCTTCGCTCCCGATCTTCGCCAATTCGGCGACTTCGTTGACTTCCGCTTGCTGTGCGACGCTGATCTGCCCGGCATCGCCGACGATCCAGACGTGGTTGTAGAAGGCCCGCGTCGGGTCGGTGGTGTAGCCAGGCTTGACGTCGAGGAAGTAGCCGCGCAATTCGGATGGCAGCGTATCGACGGAATCGGTGAGGAGCAACGGACCCCAGGTGCCCGATGCCGAGAGGGGCGCCGCCGCGGCCGCTTCCTGGGGCGAGTCGGAGCGGACGAGGACGAAGCCGTGGCCGGGGTCGGTGACGTGCCAGCCGAACTTGCCTTCGTCGAAGCGGGCGAAGGCGATCGCCGCCGCGACCGGGTTGTCGCCGCTGATCCGCTGCACCTCGGCGCCGGTGACGCCTTCAACTTCCTTCAGGACCTTGCCGCTGATCGCCGAGCCCGGTCCGAGCGCGTAGACCGGGACGCCTTCGGCGTGGCGCAGCGCCGCGATCGTCTGTTGCGGCAGTTCCTTGGCGTCGGTGAAAAGGACCGGGTCCCCGGAGCGGGCGGCGTAGGCGGCGGCGGGCGCCGCGAAGGCCGGTTCGGAGCTGGAGGCGAGCAGGATCGCTTCCGGCCGGCCGCCGGCGATCCGGTCGCGCATCCGGGCGATTGCCGCCGCCTCGCCCGCGGCGTCGGCGGCAGCCACCTTGGCGGCGCTCATCCCCTTCGGCACCTGGACGTTGCCGATCGCCAGCACGGCTGCGCCACCGGAGGCCGCGCCGCCGTGGGGCTGCAGGATGCCGAGCGCTTCCGCGGTCGGATCGGGGACCCCTTCGGCTTCGCCGTAGAGGAGCGGCGCGCGGATCGGTTCGGCCATCAGCACGGCCGCCGCGATGGCGCCGGCCCAGTCTTCGGAATCGACCAGGGCGACCGCGACCGGCCGCTGCTTGTCGTTGGTCCCGGGGAAGACGGCGAGCGCGGCGGCGGCGGCGTTCGAGGCCGGGTTGGGACCGCCGATCCGGGTCGTGTTGGAGGTGGCGAAGGAGGGATAGCCGAGTTCGTCGGTGCTCCCTTCATCGGGAGCTTCGCCGCCTGAGGAGCCCTGTTCAGGCGCTTCGGAGGCGACGGCCGCGGTGGCCGTCGACGGCGCCGCCCGGTCGTGCGACTTCTTCGAGCCGCCTCCGAGGGTCAGGGCGAGAACGATGAACCCGACCGCGATCACGACCAGGGCGGAGACCAGCTTGATCGGCCCGGGGACGCCGCGCCGTCGCCGAGGCGGCGGTTTCGGCTTCTCCTCGGTCTGTTGCGGCTCTTCGACGCTCTCCGGAGAGCCCTGCTTGCCCTCCACGTCGGCGTTGATCGGTCGGTCGGCGCTCACCCGACCCAAAGCTACAGGCGTCTCCTGAGGGTCCGCGTCCGGCCGGCCCGTCGGCTACTCTTCACGCCACTGGCTGACTGACCAGTCAATCGACCCGCAGGGAGGACAAGATGGACTTCGGACTGAACGACGAGCAGCTCACCTACCAGGCCGAATGCCGCACGTTCGCCCGCGAGGTGATCCGGCCGGCCGCACCGCTTCACGACCGCGAGGAGAGCACTCCCTGGGAGGTCATCAAAGAGGCGCGCCGGCAGGGCTTCGGCGGGCTGGAGGGCATGCAGCGGGCGGCCGAAGACGACCAGGGCCAGATGCAGCCGATCATGGCCGAGGAGTTCCACTGGGGCTGCGCCGGGATCGCGCTGGCGATCTCAGGCTCCGGCCTCGCCGCCGCCGGGATCGCGTCCTCCGGGACGCCCGAGCAGATCATGCGCTGGGTCCCGGAGTGCTTCGGCGACGCCGAGACCGTCAAGCTCGGCGCCTACGCGGTGACCGAGCCGCAGGCGGGATCCGACGTCAAGAGCCTGAAGACGACCGCCGTCCGCGACGGCGACGAATGGGTCCTCAACGGCACCAAGGTCTTCATCACCAACGGCGGCATCGCCGACGTCCATGTGGTCGTCGCCACTGTCGACCCGACGCTCGGCACCCGCGGCCAGGCCTCCTTCGTGATCGACAAAGGGACGCCCGGGCTGTCCCAGGGCAAGAAGGAGTCGAAGCTCGGGATTCGCGCCTCTCACACCGCCGAGGTCGTGCTGGAGGACTGCCGCATCCCCGGCGACCAGTTGCTCGGCGGCGACGAGAAGCTCGAGCGCAAGCTGGAGCGGGGACGCAGCGGGCAGAAGTCCCGGGCGGGGGCCGACGCCCTGGCGACCTTCGAGGTCACCCGGCCGATCGTCGGAGCCTCGGCGCTGGGGATCGCGCAGGCGGCGTACGAGTGGACCCTGGAGTACCTCTACAGCCGCGAAGAAGGCGGGGCGCCGCTGCTCAGCGCGCAACGGATCCAGCAGACCCTGGCCGACGTCGCGACCGAGATCGAGGCGGCGCGCCTGCTCGTCCAGCGAGCCTCGTGGATGGGACGCAACGGGCGGCCGATGACCGGCGGCCAAGGCTCGATGTCGAAGCTGAAGGCGGGCGACGTGACGATGTGGGCGACGACGACGCTGATGGACCTCGTCGGCCCGGCCGCCTGGGACACCGAGCACCCGCTGGAGAAGTTCTTCCGCGACGCGAAGATCTACCAGCTGTTCGAGGGCACGGCGGAGATCCAGCGGATGGTCATCTCGCGGATGCAGGCGCGCGAGTACGCCGAGCGCCTCGGCTTCGCCGCCGAGGTCGCCGCCGAAGCGGCGAGGCCGAAGGAGCCCGTGGCGGTCTAGGGGGCCGGGGGCCGCCAGGGGACGCAAGGCGTTGCGGCCGGCACGGCCGTCTCGGCCACGACCCTGGCAGGCTGTGGCCGTAGCCGAGACGGCCGGGCATGTGGGGGAAGGCGCGGCGGATCGAGGCGTACGCCGGACCCCGAACGGGCCAGGGATCTGCGTGGTTCCTAACTTCGCCATGGCCGAAGTTTCGACCACGCAGGCCCTGCGGTGTTCGAAACCTGGCGTATGGCCAACTAAGGAACACGGCAGATTCCTGACCGTTCGAATCTCCCGCACTTCCGCACGAAACCCTCCCGTCCTGGGCGTCTCATGGAGGTCACAGCCTGCCAGGATCTCCATGAGACGCCCAGGGCACCGCCCATAGGACTGCCGCCTCGACCCGCCCGCCGCCTAAGCTCCGCGCGTGGGGCACGATCACGATCATGGCGGCGGGCACGGGCACAGCCACGGGTTCGGGGCGCACGCGCTGGAGGCGCGGCGGGAGGACTCGCGCAAGCGGCTGATCGTCGCCCTGGCGATCAACGTGGTGATGCTGCTCGCCGAGGCGATCGGCGGCGTCATCACCGGATCGCTGGCGGTCCTGGCCGACGCCGGGCACCTGCTCTCCGACGTCGGCTCGATCGTCCTCGCGCTGATCGCCGCCCGCCTCGCCGCCCGCCCGGCGAGCGGGCGGCGGACCTTCGGCTATCAGCGCTCGGAGGTCCTGGCGGCACTCGTCAACGGACTGACCCTGGTCGCGGTCAGCGTCTTCATCGGGGTCGAGGCGATCGGCCGCTTCTCCGACCCGCCGACGATCGACGGCGGGGGAGTGCTCGCGCTCGGCATCTTCGGCCTGATCGGCAACGCCGTCGCGACGATCTACCTCGCCCGCGGCGAGCGCGACGACATGAACCTCGAGGGCGTCATCCGCCACTCCTTCGCCGACGCGCTCGGGTCGCTCGGCGTCGTCGTCGCGGGCGCGGTCGTCCTCGCCGGCGGCTCCGACATCGTCGACCCGATCGTCGGCCTGCTGATCGCGCTCCTCGTCCTGCTCTCGTCCTGGCGCCTACTGAAGGAACCATTCGACGTCCTGATGGAGGCCGCGCCCGAGGGTATCGACGTCGACACGATGGGGGCCCACATCTGCGAGGTCCCCGGCGTGCGCTCCGTCCACGACCTCCACGTCTGGACCGTCACCGCCGGCTTCCCGGCCCTCGCCGCCCACGTCGTCGTCGCCCGCGGCGCCGACCGCGACCGCATCCGCCAGCAGCTGGAGATGGAACTCGGCGCGAGCTTCGGCATCGAACACACGACGCTGCAGATGGAGGAGGAGGCCGAAGGCGGCCTGCTGAGCGTCGAGAACGCCGCGAAGCTGCAATAAGGCTTGCCTCCGGCAAGGGCGATTGCAGGGCGTATTTGGCGGTGGGAGCGGGATGGAGGCCTAGCTAGCCTCGGGACCGGTGAGTCGTCCCTTCGCAATCTTCCTCGCCGCTCTGGCGGCGGTGCTCTGCCTGGTCGCGGTGGCCGTTCCGGTCGCCTCGGCCGAAGACCTGACGAACCAGCTGGAAAGCAAGGAATCGCAGCTGGAAGAAGCCAAGGAACGCAAGGGCGTCCTGACCTCGACGATCACCGCCTACCAGGCGCGGATCCAGCGGCTCACCGGGGCGGTGGAGACGATCCGCAACCGGGAAGCGGTCGCGCAACAGCGCCTCGACGCCGAAGGGGCGCGGCTCGAAACGGCGAGTGAGCTCCTCGAACGGAGCCGTGACCGCCTCGAGCGGATGCGGGATCATCTGCGGGTCGCGTTGCAGGCGTTGCGCGAACGACTGGTCGCGATGTATGAGACGGGGCGGCCCGAACTGCTCGACGTGATCGTCGGCGAAGGTGACCTAGAAGACGTCGAAGCCCAGGCCGAATACCTGGACGCGATCCACAGCGCCGACGAGGCGGCGGCCGGCCGGGTCCGCCAACTGCGCGACGGGGTGGCGTTGACGGTCGAGCGGCGCGCCGCGGCGAAAGGCGAAATCGAACACGCCCGCAACGTGATCGCCGAAGAAGCCGAACAACTCGTCGCCACCCGCGGTGCGCTGCAGGGCAGGCAGGCCGATCTGGTGTCGGCTCGCGGCGACCGGGAAGCGGCGCTCGCCAAGGTCCGCCATCACGAAACCGAGCTCGACGGGGATGTCGAAGCGATCCAGGGCAAGATCGCCGAAGAGCTGGCGGCGACCGGCTCGATGCCGTTGCCGCTCGGCGCGATCAAACCCGGGAGCGGCTCGATGATCTGGCCGGTCGACGGGCCGATCGCCTCGGGCTTCGGGCCGCGCACGATCGAAGGCTCCTACGAGTACCACCCGGGGATCGACATCGCGGTCCCGGAAGGCACGCCGATCCGCGCCGCCCTCAGCGGGACCGTCGCGTTCACCGAGCCGGAGGCCTCGAGCGGGGGATACGGGAACTACACCTGCATCGACCACGGCGGCGGCCTCTCGACCTGTTACGCGCACCAATCGGCCTTCGCGGTGAGCGCCGGCCGGCAGGTTCAACAAGGCGAGGTGATCGGGTACTCGGGGTGCACCGGTTACTGCCTTGGCCCTCACGTCCACTTCGAGGTTCGTATAAACGGCGAAGTCGTGGACCCGTTGGGTTATCTTTAGTTACCGATCTGCCGATGGAGAGGTGGACGCAAACCCAGTCCACAAGCCAAAATCGGCAGTAATTGGTAAGGCGCCAAACTAATTTTAGGTACATCATGATTCGGCAGGCACATACCTACCTCGTCGGCGCGCTCTCGGGCGTGGTCGTCATCGGGATCGCGATCGCGGCCTTCGTCGTACTTGTGTCCGCTCAGGTGTTCCACGACCTGCCGCTGCCGGCACTTTCGAGCAGCGATCAGAAGGCCGCGGCGGTCTCGCAGAACAAAGCCGTCTCCCCGCCCGGTCCGCAGTTGGCCGACGGTACCGCTCCGCAGGTCAGCCAGGGGAACGCCTCTCCCAACCCGACGGGCGGCGCCAAACCGACCAACGGCGCACCCGCGACCGGTGACCGCCGGCCGAAACCCGACAGCGAAGGCACGCCGACCCGCGACGCGACGGCCCCGGCCGAAGCCGTCGAAACGGCGCCGGCCACGACCACCACCGGCGGGGACGAAGGGTCCTCGACCAATGGCGGCGGGAACGGCAACCCGAAGAGCACCCAACCTTCCTCGAGCACCAAGTCGCCGCCCCCGTCGAACAGCGGCTCGACCGGCGGCAACAACTCGGGCTCCAGCTCCGGCACCTC
This sequence comes from Actinomycetota bacterium, assembly GCA_018268605.1. Taxonomy (GTDB): domain Bacteria; phylum Actinomycetota; class Thermoleophilia; order Solirubrobacterales; family 70-9; genus VAYN01. The sequence goes on from JAFDWG010000331.1 coordinate 44,654, forward strand.
GGGCAGCAGCGGCGGCTCCGGCGGCGGCAGCCCGACCACCTCGGGTTCCTCCGGAACGCCGTCGACCGGCACCAGCAGCGGCGGCTCGACCACCACTTCGCCGCCCGCCACTCCGGTCACCACCGCCAAGCCGTCCGAAGCGGTCACCGAAGCCGTCAACGGCACCGTCGGCACGGTCGACGAAGCGGTTGGCGGGACGCTCGGCGAAGCCGGCGTCACCAAGGTCACCGAAGAAGTCGTCAACGGCGTCGCCGGGCCTGAATCGGTGGTCGGCAAAACCGTCGACGGAGTGGGCGAAGTCGTCGGCGGCCTGGTCGGCGGCAGCGGCCACTAAACCCGCCGGCCGGTCAACCGTCACAATGCCGCCGATGGCGGAGCAGGTTCATTCTGGGGCACCCGTGCGCGATCCGATCGCGGATTCGCTCGTGCTGCCGATCGGCAGTCGCGTGAACGAGCATGGTCGGCTCGAGGTCGGCGGCTGCGATGTGGTCGAGTTGGTCGAAGAGCACGGCACGCCCGCCTACATCTACGCCGAGGACGACCTGCGTGCACGCGCCCGTGCCTACCGCGAGGCCTTCGAGCGCCGCGGGGTCGACGGCGAGGTCCTCTTCGCCTCCAAGGCCTTTCCCGCCACCGCCGCCTACAAGCTGTTTGCCGAAGAGGGCCTCTCGGTCGACGTCGCCTCCGGCGGTGAGCTCCACATCGCCCTCGCCGCCGGGTTCGAGCCGTCCCGCATCCACATGCACGGCAACAACAAGTCCGACGAGGAGATCCTGATGGCGGCGCGGGCCGGGATCGGCCACCTGATCCTCGACTCCTTCGACGAGATCGAGCGGGCCGAGCGGCTGCTGGACGAGCCGATGAAGGTGCTGATCCGGGTGACGCCCGGGGTCAAGCCCTCGACCCACGACTTCATCACCACCGGGCAGCTCGACTCGAAGTTCGGCTTCGGCGCCGGCGACGCGGGTGGTGCGGCGCGGGCGATCGAGCGCGTCCTCGCCTCCGACAAGCTGGAGCTGGTCGGCCTGCACGCCCACATCGGGTCCCAGATCTTCGAGCTGGAGCCTTACCGTCTGGCGATCTCCGCCCTCGGCGAGCTGGCGGGCGGGTGGTGCAGGGTCGTCGACGTCGGCGGCGGACTCGGTGTCGCCTACACCGAGGAGGACCGCCCGCCCGCGATCGACGACTACGTCGGCACCAAGGTCGCGGGCGTGCGCGAGGTCTTCGGCGACGAGGTGCGGATCCTGATCGAGCCCGGGCGCTCCCTGGTCGCCAACGCAGGCGTCACCGCCTATCGCGTCGGCACGGTGAAGGAGATCCCCGGCGTGCGGACCTACATCGCCGTCGACGGCGGCATGTCCGACAACCTGCGGCCGATGCTCTACGGCTCCCGCTACGAGGCGCTGATCGCCGACCGCCCCGCCGCCGAGCCCGACACGACCGTCACCGTGGCGGGTATGCACTGCGAGTCCGGCGACGTGCTGGTGCGGGACGCGCTGATGGCGAATCCCGCCGTCGGCGACGTCCTCGTCACCCCGGCGACCGGCGCATATGGTCATGCGATGGCCAACAACTACAACGGCGTCACCCGCCCGCCGGTGATCTTCTGCCGCGACGGCGTCGCCCGCCAGGTGGTCCGCCGCGAGACCTTCGACGACCTGACCGCCCGCGATGTCTGAGACCGTGGCGGCAGGTGAGGCCGTGGAGGCGGGCGACGGGCCGAAACCCGTGCGTATCGGCCTGCTCGGCCGCGGCAATGTCGGCGCCGCCTTCGCCGAGCTCCTGGCCGAGCGCGCCGAGGCGGTGGAGGCGGCCACCGGCCGCCGTCCCGAGATCTCCGGGGTCCTGACCCGGAGCGCCGGGGACTTCGCCGAGATCCTCGAGGGGTCCGACCTGATCGTCGAGCTGATGGGCGGGACGGAGCCGGCGCGCGAGTATGCGATCGCCGCGATGCGCGCCGGGCGGCCCTTCGTCACCGCCAACAAGCAGCTGCTCGCCCAGCATGGCGACGAGCTCTTCCAGATCGCCCGCGAGTGCGGGGTGCAGCTGCGCTTCGAGGCGGCTGTCGCGGCGGTGATCCCGATCGTCCGCACGATCCAGGAGGGCTTCGCGGCGACCGAGATCGAGAAGGTCTACGGGATCGTCAACGGGACCACGAACTTCATCCTCAGCGAGATGGCCGCGTGCGGGGCCGGCTACGAGGAGACGCTGGCGCGCGCCCAGGAGCTGGGCTACGCGGAGGCGGACCCCACCGACGATGTCTCCGGCGCCGACGCGGCGGCGAAGATGGCGATCCTCGCGCGGCTCGCCTTCCACACCCCGGTGACGCTCTCGGAGGTCGCCTACGAGGGGATCGAGGGGATCACGCCCGACGACCTGGCCTTCGCCAAGGAGCTCGGCCTCTCGCTGAAGCTGCTCGGCGTGGCGGAGCGGCGCGGCGAGACGATCAGCGTCCGCGTCTTCCCCTGCTTCCTCTACTCCGGCCACCCGCTTGCTCCGATCGAGGGCGCCTTCAACGCGGTGATGATCCAGGCCGACGCGATCAACGAGGTGACGCTCTCGGGGCCCGGTGCCGGCGGCCTGCAGACGGCCAGCGCGGTGCTCGGCGATGTCGTCTCGATCCTCGCCGGGGACACCCCGGTGCACGAGACGCGGACCGAGCTGCCGATCGTCGCCGACGTCCCGTCGAGCTTCTACCTGCACCTCGAGGTCGCCGACCAGCCGGGCGTGCTCGCGCGGATCGCGACGGTCCTCGGGGACCACCAGGTCTCGGTCAAGAGCGTCGTCCAGCAGGGCATCGGCGCGGACGCGCGCCTCGTGATGGTCGTCCACGAGTGCCTCGAGTCGAGCTTCGCGCGGGCGGTCGAGGCGCTGAACGGGCTCGGCGAGCTGCGTGCGCCGGCGCGCTCCATCCACGTGATCGAGGAAGCGGTCTGATGCCCGAACGGGGACTGATCGAACGCTACCGCGACCGCTTGAACCTGGAGCCCGACGACCCGATCGTCAGCCTCCAGGAGGGGACGACGCCGCTGATCCCCTCGCCGCACCTCTCCGACCGCGTCGGCGCCGAGGTCTTCCTCAAGTTCGAGGGCGCGAACCCGACCGGGTCGTTCAAGGACCGCGGCATGACGGTCGCCGTCTCGCGCGCCAAGGGGCGCGGGGTGGAGGCCGTGATCTGCGCCTCGACCGGCAACACGGCGGCGAGTTGCGCCGCCTACGCGGCGCGGGCCGGGCTGCGCGGCGCAGTGATCGTGCCGGAGGGCAAAATCGCGATCGGCAAGCTCGCCCAGGCGCTGATCCACGGTGCCCGCGTGGTGGCCCTGAAAGGCAACTTCGACGACGCCCTGACGATCGTCCGCGAGCTGACCCAGAAGCACCCGATCGAACTCGTCAACTCGGTCAACCCCTACCGGATCGAAGGGCAGAAGACGGGCGCGTTCGAGCTGATCGAAGAGCTCGGCAAAGCGCCTGACGCGTTGGCGATCCCGGTCGGTAACGCCGGCAACATCACCGCCTATTGGCGCGGCTTCCAGGAGATGGGCGCCTCACCGATCCTCTACGGCTTCCAGGCTGCGGGCGCGGCGCCGCTGGTGATCGGCAAACCGGTGGAGAAACCGGAAACGATCGCCTCCGCGATCCGCATCGGCAACCCGGCCCGTTGGGAGGAGGCGATGGGCGCCGTCACCACCTCGCACGGCCGGATCGCCGCCGTCACGGACGAGCAGATCATCGACGCCTACCATTATCTGGCGAGCTGCGTCGGGGTCTTCTGCGAGCCCGCCTCGGCCGCCTCGGTCGCGGGCCTCCTCGCCCACGGCCTGCCCACGGTCGCCGGCGAGCCGAAGCCCGAAACTGTCGTCGCCGTCCTCACCGGCCATGGCCTGAAGGACCCCGACACCGCCCTCGGCAAAGCCCCCGCCGTGATCAGCTGCGAGAACGATCTCGCCGCCGTCGAGCGCGCTGTCTTCAGCGATTAGTTCGGTAATACCATACCTGTAGGTACTGTTCTACCGAACCGACTGGTACGGTTGCACGGTATTGGATCGGCAGATCAACCCATTCGTCTTCAACCGGCCCGTCGGCGTCGAAGACCTGATCGACCGCGACGAAGAGTCGCTGCAACTGCTGCGGCTCGCCGAAGGAGGGCACGCGGTGAGGCTCTCCGCGCCTCGCCGCTACGGCAAGACGAGCCTGCTGCGCCGGGTCGGCGACGAGGCCGAGAAAGCCGGGATGAACTACGTCGAGGTCGACTTCTACGGCGTCCTTTCTCGGCATGAGGTGGCCCAGCGGCTCGAGGAGGGATACGAGAAGCTGCGCTCGGCTCCGCGGCGTATCGCGAGGGCGGTGATCGAGACCCTGCGGCCCTCGGTCAGTCTCGGCGCGGCGGGCGTGCGGGTCGAATCGCGCCCGCGGACCGAGGAACAGGTCGGTCGGCGCCTCTCCGGCCTGCTCGATCTACCGGTGCACCTCTATCAGCGAACCGGCACGCGGACGCTGGTCGCCTTCGACGAGTTCCAGGCATTGCTGGCCGTCGACCCTGGGATCGACGGACTGTTCCGCAGCAGGATCCAGCGGCAGGGGGACGCCGCGAGCTACATCTTCGCCGGCTCGCACCCGGGCCTGATGACCCAACTGTTCGGCGCCCACGAGCGGCCCTTCTTCGGGCAGGCCCGCTCGATCCCTCTCGATCCGCTGTCCGACCCGGACATCGTCGAACACATCGGCGCGCGATTTGAAGCCACGGGCAAGGAAGTGGGGAGGGCCGTCGACCCGCTGCTCGACTTGGCCGCGGGGCATCCACAGCGGGCGATGCTGCTGGCCCACCACCTCTGGGAGCAGGTGCCTGTCGGCGGCGAAGCCGACGCGGTCCATTGGCGGAAGGCGTTGGACGACGTCCTCGCCGAACAGGACGACGCTCTCCGCGCGACCTGGGACTCCCTCGAGGTGAAAGAGCAGGCGGTCTTCCGGGCCCTGGCGATCGGCGAGCCGGTCTTCGGTGCCTGGACTCGGGAACATCTCAACCTCTCGAAAGGGGGAGCCCAGCACGCCCGCGGGGCGCTCGCGCACGCCGGCCATATCCGGCAACGGGACGGCGTCTGGCGGCCCGTCGATCCTTTGCTCGTGCGGTGGGTCACCGATTTCCAACACAATGTCGGCGAGGATCCATCGCGATGACCAGCCGACGCCGACTCGTACGCGTTCCCGCCTCCTCGGCCAATCTCGGGCCGGGGTACGACGCGATGGCGGCGGCGATGGCTCTGCACCTGGAGTTGGAGGTGGAAGAGGTCGGGGAGTTCTCGCTCGACCCGGGTGGGCTGGCGGTGTCGACCGGGCGGGACAACCTGATCGTGCGGGCCTTCGAGACGCTGCACCCGGCCGATGGGATCGGGTTCAAGCTGCACTCGGAGATCCCATTGGCGCGCGGGTTGGGATCGAGCTCGGCGGCGATCGTCGCGGGGCTGGCGGCCGCCGACCACCTGTTCGAGCTGGCGCTGACGCGGGAGGAGTTGCTGGAGCGGGCGACCGCGATCGAGGGGCACCCCGACAACGTCGCCGCGGCGATCTACGGCGGCTTCGTCGTCTGCGCGGCCGGCGGAGAGGCGTTCGCGGCCCGCTTCGATCCGCCGGAGGGCCTCGAGGGCATCGTCGTGATCCCTGGCGAGGAAGTGTCGACCGAGCTGGCGCGGACCGCGATCCCAGGGGAGCTGCCGCTCGCCGACGCGGTCGCGAACGTCGCCGCCGCCGCGCTCCTGGTGCTGGGGCTGCGGAGTGCCGACCTCGACCTCGTCGCCCGCGGCCTCCACGATCGCATCCACCAGGACCGCCGGCGCGCCCTGTACCCGCGCTCGATGGAGATCGTCGACGCGGCGGGTGAGTTGGGCGCACTGGGGGCGACGATCTCCGGTGCCGGCCCGACCGTGCTGGTCTGGACGACCTGGGAGGAAGCGGGTGGCGTCGCCGCGGCGCTGAAGGAGCGCTGCGAGGGCTGGGCCGAGGTCAAGCGCCTCCCCTTCGAACCCCTCGGCGTCGACGTCCCCGAGCTGTAGACCCCGCCACCCCCGCCGGCTGGACGAATGGGTGGGGGATCTTTTCCTACGCCTCTCGCGCGGATAGGCTCGCGCGATGCCCAACTTGCCGAAGCTGAAGCTCGTCTCTGCCCTCGTCATCCTTGTCGCGCTCTTGGCCGTGCCGGCCGCCGCGCAGGCGACGCTCGCCTACACGACCCACCTCTTCCACCCGCACGTCGTCGTCGCGCAGGACAACGGCAAGGGGGCGAAGGCGATCGGCGCGGGGACCAACCCGAAAGTGTCGCCGGACGGGAAGCTGGTCGCCTTCGAAAAGGAAGGGACAAACGGCAAGGCGCCTGAAATGAGGCTCTACGACCTCGCGACGGGGAAGACGAAGACGATCTTCTCGCCCTGGCGCGAAAGCTACACCTTCGCCTGGTCCCCGGATTCGACCATGGTGGCGGCGCTGCGGGGCGGCGAACTCGGGACCCGGACGCTCTGCGTGATCGATGTCGAGAACGGCAAGGTGACGCGGATCGCGAAGGGCTACTTCAACGCGGTCAGCTTCTCCCCGGACTCGAGCGAAGTCGTCTTCGGCCTCGCCTTCGGCGAACGCTACCCGCAGAAGACGAACATCGTGCGCGGCCCGGTCGCCGGCGGCCCGACCTCGCAGCTGACCCATGACGGCATCTCCGGCTGGCCGCTGTGGGGGCCGAAAGGGCAGATCGTCTTCGTCAAGCAGCTGAACGCCAAGAGCCGCAAGTACGGCCCGAAGAACGACCTCTACCTGATGAACGAAGACGGCAAGAGCGTCAAGCGCCTGACCCACACGAAGGTCGGCGATCTCGTCGTCGGACTTTTCCCGACGGCGTGGTCGGCCTCGGGGAACCAGCTGCTGGCCGAGTTCGGGGGGCAGGACACGAGCTACGCGGTCGCGGTCAATCCGAAGACCGGCGCCGAACGGAACCTCAGTCCGGACAACACCGAGACCGGCTTCGCCGGCGTCGACCTGACCCCGGACGGGAAGACCGTCCTCGGGTACATCGGCGGCTACGAAGGCGGCGCCAACTCGCTGAAGATCGCCTCGGTCCCGTACAAGGGCGGCAAGGCGAAGGTGATCGTCAACGGCGGGTTCAACCCGTCCTGGGGAGGTTGATCGGATGACTCGAGCGAAGCTCTTTTCCGGGCTGCTGGCGATCGCCGCGCTGCTCGCGCTGCCCGCGGCGGCGAACGCGACGCTCTCCTACACGAAGGGCCTCCAGAAGCCTCGCGTCTACGTCGCCGAAGACAACGGCAAGGGGGCGCGGCAGATCGGGCCGGGACGCAACTCGCACGTCTCGCCGGACGGGGGATGGGTCGTCTACGAACGCGAATCGAGCAGCGGGACCAGCGAAATGCGGCTCTACCAGGTGGACATCCACAAGAGCCAGCGCCTGCTCAATCCCTGGGCCGAAAGCTTCGTCTTCGCCTGGTCGCCCGACTCGACCAAGCTCGCGGCGATCACCGGCAGCGCGTTCGGCAAGCGAACCCTGCTCGTGATCGACCTGAAGACGGGGAAGCGCGAAAAGGTCGCGCAGGGTTACTTCAACGGCGTCAGCTTCTCGCCTGAAAGCGACGAAATCGTCTACGGCGTGTCGCAGACTGAAAACACGCTGAAGAGCGACGTCTTCCGCTACGCGCTCGGTGGCACCGCGCCGAAGGCGCTGACCAAGGGCAAGGTCTCGGCCTATCCGCTCTGGGGGCCGAAGGAACAGATCGTCTTCGCCCGCTTCAGCGGCGCCAACAAGAAGTACGAAGCGCCGTCGGGCCAGCTCTTCGTGATGAACCCGGAAGGGCAGCGGGTCAGCCAGGTGACGCACACGAAGCTGAACGCGTTCCAGACCGGCCTGATCCCGATCGACTGGTCCGAAAACGGCGCCCGCCTCCTGACCGAGTTCGCGGGGCAGGACGAAAGCTACGCGGTCGCGGTGAGCACGGTCACCGGGTCGGAAAAGAAGCTGACGAAGGACCACCAGACGGGCCTCATGGGCGCTGCGCTGTCGCCTGACGGCTCGACCGTCCTCGGCGCGTCCGGCCTCGGCTTCGGTCCCCCGGACAACCCGAAGGTGGTCACGGTGCCGTGGGGCGGGGGCCGCGAAAAAGTCCTGGTACCGGGCGGTTACGAACCCTCCTGGGGAAGCTGAGCCTCGGGGGGGTTGCATAGCCCCCCTATACTCGGGTGGCCCTGCAAACCCGTCGCGCGCCCGCTCGAAGAAGGCGCGGAACCCGGGAGGTAGATATGCCCAGTCGTCCCGACGCCCCGAGCGTCGAGCGTCCCCAGCCGGTCGAGCGATACGCATGGGACCGCCCCTATAGGCCTTTGGTGTCTCCGCCGAGCGTCGAAGAGAACGACGCCTGCGCGATCTATGCGTCCGTGCGCAAGGACGCGACCCCCAGCCACGAACCGATCGAGCTGGCGATCCCGGCGCTGCAGAAGATGCTCCACCGCGCCGGCAACGTCGACGGTGAGGGTGACGGCTGCGGCCTGCTGCTCGACATCCCGCGGAAGATCTGGGCCGAGGAGGTCCGCGTCGGCGGGCATGACCCGGCGCTGACCCTCGACGACGCCTTCGCCGTCGCCC